>NC_003317.1:0-197500 GCF_000007125.1 Brucella melitensis bv. 1 str. 16M
TAATGATAAATGATAACACAGGATGGAATGGCTGGCGTGGAACTGTGGAGAAAAATGAAACTGATCTTAATCCCCGATTCCAACAGACTCTAAGAATCAAAAGATTCCTGAATCATCCTTTCTTTATGAGAACCGGAACTGGATAAGTACGGAACCGGCCAACCCAACCAACAGCGTGCAATGGACAACCAATGAATCTCAAGGTCTTGAAAGTGATCGACGGGGAAACAGTCTTTCCACCACCCATCTGGATGATGCGGCAGGCTGGGCGCTATCTTCCCGAATATCGCGAAACACGGAAGAAGGCCGGAAGCTTTCTCGATTTGTGTTATTCGCCCGATCTGGCAGTTGAAGTGACATTGCAGCCAATCCGCCGTTTCGGTTTTGATGCCGCCATTCTGTTTTCAGATATTCTTGTCGTCCCTCATGCACTTGGGCGAGACCTTCGCTTTGAAGAAGGCAAGGGACCATTGATGACGCCTATCGACGCCGATGAAATATTCTGGCTGGAAACAGAAGGTGTCGCAAAGAGGCTGGAGCCGGTCTATGAGACGGTACGGCTGGTGCGCGAGCAACTCCCCGACGAAACCACGCTGCTTGGCTTCTGTGGCGCTCCCTGGACCGTTGCAACCTATATGATAGCCGGTCATGGCACACCCGATCAGGCGCCAGCCCGTCTTTTCGCCTATCGTTTCCCCGAAGCTTTTGAAAAGCTCCTCAACGATCTCGCCGATGTTTCTGCGGAATATCTGATCGAACAGCTTGGAGCTGGCGCAGATGCGGTCCAGATTTTCGATTCCTGGTCCGGTGTTCTGGATGAGGATTGCTTTGAACGGTTCTGTATCCGCCCTGTTGCCCGGATCGTGCAGAAGGTGAGGGCGGTTTACCCGCAGGCCCGGATCATCGGCTTTCCGAAGGGAGCGGGGATGCTCTATGCCGGGTATCGCGAGAAAACCGGCGTGGATATGCTGGGCCTCGACTGGTCGGTTCCCCTGTCCTTTGCTGCCCTTCTTCAGGAAGAGGGCGCCGTTCAGGGCAATCTCGATCCCTTGCGCGTGGTTGCTGGCGGAAATGCGCTTGATGAAGGTGTTGATGCCATTCTGGAGCGTATGGGGCAGGGGCCGCTTGTCTTCAATCTCGGCCATGGTATTACACCGCAGGCGCCAATTGAAAATGTTCAGCGTATGATCGACAGGGTTCGCGGGGGGAAATCATGACAGCAGCAACACCGGACAATAGTGGGCGGGCTGTGCTGATACGCACCGTCGTTTCACTGGTAATCGTGGTGCTCGGCGTCTGGGCATTGTTTCACGTGAATCCAACCGATGCCTATCTGTGGGTGAAGGCGCTGCATGTGATCGCCGTCATTTCATGGATGGCCGGTATGCTCTATCTGCCGCGCCTCTTCGTCTATCATTGCTCGGCACAACCGGGCTCCGTTACGTCCGAAACCTTCAAAGTCATGGAAAAGCGGCTGCTGCGTTTCATCATCAATCCCGCCATGGTCGTAACCTGGATCACCGGCCTGTGGATGGCATGGGAGATTTTCGGGTTTCAGGGCGGCTGGCTGCACGCGAAGCTTCTCCTCGTCGTGCTTATGTCGGGTGTGCATGGCTATCTTTCCAAATCCACCCGGATATTTGCAGAAGACCGCAATATGAGTTCGGCGAAACACTGGCGAATCATCAATGAAGTGCCGACCGTTTTGATGATCCTGATCGTCATTCTGGCGATTGTGAAGCCATTCTGATCCTGAAACGGCACAGAAAAAGGAAACCAGCCTGCGGCGGCAGGCCGGAAATTTTTCAGGCAAATCGCCTGGAGACATAAATTTCGCTTTCAAAAGCCGCACCGGCAACCCTTTGAATTTTTGTGGTTTACGGATTTGATATTATTGCGCCAGATATGGTGTCGATAACTTCAACTCCATCACAGGGCGGGTTTGCGCCAGTTTTGCCTTGCAGAAATTTTGCGCAGTCCCAATATGAGACTTGCTCTACAGGCTGCAAATCAGTATGTAGAAACTCTCTTCCCTTCCTGACAGCAGGCCTTCGATGCCGGTCGCGATCCAAGTGACCACCTTTCCGAACAACTGCATTTTCTCCTTATATTTAAAAAGAGTTCCTCATCCATGCAGGAAATGAAACTACAAGAACTGAAAAACAAGACACCGGTGGAGCTTCTGGCCTTTGCCGAGACGCTTGAGGTCGAAAATGCGAGCGCCATGCGCAAGCAGGAACTGATGTTCGCGATCCTCAAGAAGCTGGCAGCCCAGGATGTCGAAATCATCGGTGAGGGCGTTGTTGAGGTGCTACAGGACGGTTTTGGCTTCCTGCGCTCAGCCGATGCCAATTACCTACCCGGTCCGGACGATATCTATATTTCGCCATCGCAACTGCGCCGTTTTTCGCTCAAGACCGGCGATACGGTTGAAGGCCCGATCCGCGGGCCCAAGGAAGGCGAGCGCTATTTTGCGCTGCTCAAGGTCAATACGATCAATTTTGAAGATCCGGAAAAGATCCGTCACAAGGTTCACTTCGACAATCTGACGCCGCTCTACCCAAACGAGCGTTTCAAGATGGAGCTGGAAGTTCCGACCTCGAAAGATCTTTCGCCGCGTGTCATAGATCTGGTTGCGCCGCTCGGCAAAGGCCAGCGCGGCCTGATCGTCGCGCCGCCGCGCACCGGTAAGACTGTTCTTCTCCAGAACATCGCCCATTCGATCACTGCAAATCACCCGGAATGCTATCTTATCGTTCTCCTGATCGATGAGCGTCCGGAAGAAGTGACCGACATGCAGCGTTCGGTGAAGGGTGAGGTTATTTCCTCGACCTTCGATGAACCGGCCGCCCGCCATGTTCAGGTTGCTGAAATGGTCATTGAAAAGGCAAAACGCCTTGTCGAACATGGCCGTGACGTCGTTATCCTGCTCGACTCGATCACGCGCCTTGGCCGCGCCTACAATACGGTCGTGCCGTCTTCCGGCAAGGTGCTGACCGGTGGTGTGGACGCCAATGCGCTACAGCGCCCGAAGCGCTTCTTTGGTGCTGCGCGTAACATCGAGGAAGGCGGCTCGCTTACCATTATCGCAACTGCCCTGATCGATACCGGCAGCCGCATGGACGAAGTGATCTTTGAAGAATTCAAAGGCACGGGTAACTCGGAAATCGTTCTCGACCGCAAGGTTGCCGACAAGCGCATCTTCCCGGCTATGGATATTCTCAAGTCCGGTACGCGCAAGGAAGATCTGCTGGTTCCGCGCGCCGATCTCCAGAAGATTTTCGTGCTGCGCCGCATTCTTGCACCCATGGGCACGACCGATGCGATCGAATTCCTCATCGACAAGCTCAAGCAGACGAAGAGCAATGCCGAATTCTTCGATTCGATGAATACGTAATCGACGCTACCCATTCATTTCAAACAACGCTGCGTGGGAAACCGCGCGGCGTTTATTTTGATTGGTGGTGCACTTCTTTATGGCTCAGAGAAGTGAGCGCAAGGCTTCGCCAGTGTCGACCGGCGGCAGGCAGACATGGCCTTTGCAGAACCAGGCCGCGGGATGTTCCGGTTCTATCGTTCCGCCTGTGGGAAGACTCATTGTCTTACCTCGTTCAACGAGAACAAACTTATCCAGCCGCCGGGGATCTGGCGTTCGATTCGCTATCGAAACAAGTTCATCCGTTCGATCGGTGGCTGCAATCACCAGAGACAGTGGCTCTCCGGCAAAACGGCAGGCATTCAGAATGCCGATTTGACCATATTGCTGGGCAAGTGCACGACCGAGGGCCTGTTCAATAAGCTTTTCATTTTCCTCATAAAGCGCGCTGTCGCCTGTTGCGAGGAAAAGACGTGTCAAAGCCTCGATAATCTGGCTGGTAGCGCTTGGTATCGCTTCGTCATAATCACCATAGGCATGGAGGATGACATCATCGGCGCCAAGTGCCGACAGCCGGTAATTGCCTGCGCTATCGCGATGAGAACCATCAAGTGCGCGCTTGAACTTCCGGATCGGTTGCGAGTGCTGGATAGAGAAACGCACCCTCCATCCGGCAATGCGCGATGCGTCCATCCTGAAACGACGACCCGATGGATCGATAGGCCTGAACGGCATGTTCCAGCCAGTCTGTCCGCGCAAAGCTTCGCCCCGCTTCGGCGAGGGCACGGATTGCCAATCCATTCCAGTCGGTCAATGCCTTGTCGTCACGGCCCGGTCGAATGCGCGTCTCGCGATGCGCCAGCAGCTTTCGCCTCGCCGCTTCGACAAGCGGGGGCGGGGTGGGCGTTTCCGCCGCGGCGTGAAGCCGGTTGAGAATATTCTTGCCCTCCCAGTTTCCACCGGGCGTTACGGCATAAAAGGTTTTGAAAACTTCCGCATCCGTTCCGAGCACCGCATCGATCTCATCCTCGGTCCAGACATAGAATTTGCCTTCCTCTCCTTCGCTATCCGCATCAAGGCTGGAGGCAAAACATCCGTCGGGAAGCTGCATTTCGCGGATCAGCCAATCGACAGTCTCTTCGATTCGGATACGGAATAAATCATCGCCCGTTTCGGCAAAGGCATAGTTTGCATGGCGGATGAATTGCGCATTGTCATAGAGCATTTTTTCAAAATGCGGGACCAGCCATTCAGCATCGGTCGAATAACGGCAAAGCCCGCCGCCCAGATGATCGTAAATTCCACCCTGAAGCATGGTTTTGAGCGAAAGCAGAAAATTGTCGCGATGTGTTTCATTGTGGCGGTAGAGCCAGGAAAGCCAAAGCGTGTCCATGAAGGGTGCATTGGGAAATTTAGGCACCCCTTCGATACCGCCACGCTGGGGATCAATCAGGCTGCCGATGCGGTTTGCCAGATCATCGAAGCGCGAAATCTCGTTTTGCAGTGGCTGGCTTTGCGCGGCAAGACGGCCTTCCAGATGGTCGAAGACCGCTTCGGCATTATGGTTAATTTTATCTTTATCCCGATGCCAGAGATTGTTTACCGCATGAAGGATATCGACAAATCCGGGCATATTGTGTCGTGCATGGCGCGGAATATAGGTTCCGCCCCAAAAAGGCTTGCCATCGGGCCGCAGGAACATGGTCAGCGGCCAGCCGCCTTGCTGTCCCATGGCGCCAAGTGCAGCCATATATATCTGGTCAATGTCGGGACGTTCCTCGCGATCCACCTTCACATTGATGAAAAATGCGTTCATCACCGCTGCAACATCATCATCCTCGAAGGATTCATGCGCCATGACATGGCACCAGTGACATGCCGCATAGCCGATGGAGAGCAGGATCGGGCGATCAAGCTCCTTTGCCGCGTCCAGTGCTTTACGGCCCCATGGTTGCCAATGAACAGGATTATTTGCGTGCTGGCGCAAATAGGCGCTCGGTTCTCCGGCAAGGCGATTGCTGTCTGGCTCTGCCATAGGGCTTTTCTTTCGGGTCCCGAATGAATATTCACAAGTCGCCTCCAAGCGAATACTGGGGCGAGGATACGGGGGCATTGAGCAGTTCCCCATGATTATAGGTCAGGAAACAGAATGAGCGAGATCGGTTCTTATCACGATACGATTTTTGCATTATCGAGCGGACGCTTGCCCTCAGGGGTCGCGGTCATTCGCATTTCCGGCCCAAAAACTCGATTCGTTTACGAAACAATCTGCCAAGCAATTCCGGAACCGCGCCATGCCGCATTGCTTACATTCCGTAGCCGAAATGGTGACGCCATTGATCGCGGCCTCACTCTGTTTTTCCCTGCTCCTCATAGTTTTACTGGGGAAGACTGCGCCGAATTTCATTTGCACGGCGGTAAGGCCGTTGTGGAAAAGATGCTTGCGGTGTTGGGCGAACTGCCGGGATGCCGAATTGCGGAGGCTGGTGAATTTACGCGACGTGCTTTTGCCAATGGCAAGATGGACTTGACGATTGCAGAAGGTCTGGCCGACCTCATTGCTGCGGAAACCGAGGGGCAGCGACGGCTTGCAATGCAAGTGGCTTCCGGTAATCAGCGCAAACTATATAGTGAGTGGCGCCAGCGACTTATCAATGCGCGGGCTTTCATTGAAGCTGAACTGGATTTTGCCGATGAAAGCGACGTACCCGGTTCTGTTTCCATGCAGGTCTGGCAACAGCTTTCGGCGCTCAAACATGAAATCGAGCACCATATCGCAAGCGGTAAGCGCGCTGCGATGCTGCGGGATGGATTGCATGTTGTTATTGTCGGCGCGCCAAATGCCGGTAAATCCAGCTTGCTTAATTTTCTAGCCGGGCGCGATGTTGCGATCATTTCCGAAGAAGCTGGTACGACGCGCGATCTTCTGGAAGTGAAACTCGATCTCGGCGGTATCCCGGTTTATGTCACCGATACGGCGGGTCTTCGCGAAACGGATAGTGTCGTTGAGAAGATCGGCATTGAGCGTGCGCGTGCCCGGATGGCCGAAGCCGATCTGGTGCTCTCGCTGGAAGATATGAGCGGACCTGTATCTGTTACCGTTGAGAAAATCGAAGCAGAAACCTGGCTGATCGGTACCAAGGCCGACCTCGGTGGAAGTGCTTCGGGCTTGTGGAAATATCACATTTCCACCATGACTGGCAGTGGTCTGGAACAATTGCTGGACGCTCTACAGGCTTTTGCTGAAGCGAAGATCGGCCAGATTGAAGATGCTGTTCCTACCCGGCAGCGCCATATCAACCTGTTGCGGGCAACGATTGAAGAAATCGAAAAAGCAATTGAGGGTGACGATCTTCCATTGGAGTTAAGAGCCGAGAATATGCGGCTTGCTTCGCAATTCCTTGGACGGATCACGGGCGATGTGGATGTCGAGGAAATTCTGGACGTTATTTTCTCGCAATTCTGCATCGGGAAGTGATTCACGTGAAACATGCAGCTTTATGAGCACCAATAGCCGTTGCAATGTTTCACGTGAAACATCTGTGGAATCCTGTTTGTTGAATTGACTCCCATCAATGTATGTGAGTCGATTGTCTGAAATGGCCGAATAGAAGGGCGGACATAGTTTTTCCTTCCGTTTGAAGGCCATTCATGTCAAAGAAGCTTCTTTCAGAAACGGATTCGAATTGCGTCAGGATGAACCCATGAGTTCGGCCGAAGCTCTTGCCTTTGATGTCATTGTAATTGGTGGTGGCCATGCGGGCTGCGAAGCCGCTTCCGCTGCCGCGCGTGCGGGCGCGCGCACGGCGCTTGTTACGCATCGTTTTGATACGATCGGGGTCATGTCCTGTAACCCGGCGATTGGCGGGCTGGGAAAAGGCCATCTTGTTCGTGAAATCGATGCCCTTGATGGCCTGATGGGGCGCGTGGCTGATAGAGCAGGCATCCAGTTTCGCTTGCTCAATCGGCGCAAGGGCCCGGCGGTGCGAGGGCCTCGTACGCAGGCTGATCGAAAGCTTTATCGTCTGTCCATGCAGCAAATGATCACGGAACAGGAGAACCTCACCGTTGTTGAGGGTGGTGCTGCTGATCTTGTCTGCGATGGCGAACGAATTTCCGGTGTCACTCTTGCGGATGGTCGCGTTTTGAAATGTGGTGCCGTGGTTCTCACAACAGGCACGTTTCTTAACGGCCTTATTCATATAGGCGAAAAGAGGTTTCCAGCCGGCCGTATGGGGGAAAAGCCCGCCCTGGGTCTTTCCGAACGCTTGCTTTCCTTTGGCTTTACGCTTGGGCGTCTTAAAACCGGCACACCGCCGCGTCTTGATGGTCGCACAATCGACTGGCAGAGTCTCGATATGCAATCGGCAGATGAGGAGCCTGTTCCGTTCTCGCTTATGACGGATCGCATCACCACGCCGCAGATCGAGTGTGGTATTACCCGCACCACGCCAGAAACGCACGATATCATCCGGGCGAATCTGCACCGCTCAGCCATGTATTCCGGCAGTATCGAAGGGATCGGGCCGCGCTATTGTCCGTCTGTCGAGGATAAGATCGTCAAGTTCGGCAACCGTGATGGTCACCAGATATTCCTGGAGCCGGAAGGGCTTGATGACGATACGGTTTACCCCAACGGCATCTCGACCTCGCTGCCGGAAGATGTGCAGCTTGAAATTTTGAAGACCATACCCGGTCTGGAAAAGGCAGTGCTGCTCCAGCCGGGCTATGCCATTGAATATGACTTTATCGATCCGCGCGAGTTGAAGCGCAGCCTTGAAACGCGCAAGGTCTGCGGTCTTTTTCTGGCCGGGCAGATCAATGGCACGACAGGATATGAGGAGGCGGGCGCTCAAGGGTTGCTGGCCGGGCTTAATGCGGCGCGCCGTGCGGCAGGGAGCGAGCCTGTCATACTCCAGCGAACGGAAGCCTATATTGGTGTGATGGTGGATGATCTGACGTCTCGCGGCGTGAGCGAACCCTATCGCATGTTTACGTCGCGAGCCGAGTTCCGGCTTTCGCTGCGTGCTGATAATGCCGATCAGCGGTTGACCCCCCTTGCTGATGAAGTTGGAATCTTGAGCGAAGAGCGTCGTAAACGCTATTTAACGCGTGAGACTGCATTATCTCATGCGCGCATGGTGACGCAATCGCTGTCGATTACCCCCAATCTTGCCGGGTATTATGATCTGCGGCTCAATCAGGACGGTGTTCGCCGCTCCGCCTATGATCTGCTTTCCTATCCCGATATCAATCTGGACCGCCTGATCGCCATCTGGCCGGAACTGGCATCGATCGATCCCGTCACGCGGGAAGCACTTGAGATTGAAGCCCAATATGCGGTCTATATGGAGCGGCAGCAGAGTGATATTGCCGTCATGGAACGGGAAGAGCGGCTGCTTATACCGTCGGGGCTTGATTTTGATGCCATCTCCGGGCTTTCCAATGAATTGAAGCAAAAGCTGAAGCAGAGGAAGCCGGAAACGATTGCGGAAGCGCAGCGCGTCGATGGGATAACCCCGGCCGCGGTGGCTTTATTGATCGCGCAGATCAGAAAATTCGGCGGCAGGCAGAAACTGGCTGCCGAAACGCTGGAAGGCAAGGGCGCAGCATGAGCGCCGATATCCGCTTTGATAGCCTGAAAACCATCGTGCCGGCTGTTTCACGTGAAACAGCCGATCGCCTGATCGCGTTCGAGGATCTGTTCCGAAAATGGTCGAAGGCCATCAATCTGGCTTCTCCCTCGACGCTCGCCGATCTATGGAACCGGCATATTCTTGATAGTGCGCAGCTTTTTCCTCTCGCAAAAGAAGCCACGCGCTGGCTGGATATCGGTTCCGGTGGCGGATTTCCGGGGATTGTAACCGCCTGTTTTCTGGCCGAACGTTCTGGCGGCTGCATTGATCTGGTGGAAAGTGCGGGTAAAAAGGCTGCCTTTTTACGTACGGCTGCCGGGCATCTCCATGTCCCGGCACGCGTTCACTCCGCGCGCATCGAATCCATGTGGGAAAAAATTGAAACACCTCAGGTGGTTACGGCGCGCGCGCTTGCATCGCTGGGCGATCTTTTCACCCTTGCTGAGCCATGGTTGAGCGACGGCGCAAAGGCCCTTTTCCAAAAAGGTCGGGATTATCAGCGCGAAATCGACGAAAGCCGTGTCGGTTGGAGTTTCGATCTGGTAAAACATCCTAGTGCTATCGATCAGGCTTCGGTCATACTCGAAATCAGTAATCTGCGCCGTAAAACCGATTGATATTTCGCAAATTGTGTTTTTCGGCAGGGCGAGCAGCAGCAAGGCGACGGTAATGAACAAGATGTCCAGGATCATAACCATTGCGAACCAGAAGGGTGGGGTGGGCAAGACCACTACCGCCATTAATCTGGCGACCGCGCTTGCTGCCATCGGCGAGACGGTGCTGATTGTCGATCTTGATCCGCAGGGCAATGCCAGCACGGGTCTCGGCATTGACCGGCATAACCGCCCTTTGTCCTCCTATGATGTGCTGACGCAGGCTTCGTCCGTACCGGAAGCTGCGATGCAGACGGATGTGCCCAACCTCTTTATTGTGCCATCAACGCTCGATCTTCTGGGCATTGAAATGGAAATCGCCCAATCGGCAGATCGTACCCGGCGTTTGCGCGATGCATTGCGTTTCGATTCTGGTGTTTCGGAGCGATTTACTTACGTTCTGGTCGATTGCCCGCCGTCCCTTAATCTGCTGACATTGAATGCAATGGCCGCTGCCGACTCCGTTCTGGTGCCGCTGCAATGCGAATTTTTCGCGCTTGAGGGGTTGGGCCAGCTCTTGCAAACTGTCGATCAGGTGCGTTCCACCATCAATCCTGAACTGTCCATACAGGGGATTGTGTTGACAATGTTTGACAGCCGCAACAATCTGGCAACGCAAGTGGTAGATGATGTGCGTGCTTTCATGGGCGAAAAGGTCTATCGCACGGTTATTCCGCGCAATGTTCGTGTTTCGGAAGCACCGTCCCATGGAAAACCAGCTATTCTCTACGATCTGAAATGCGCCGGTAGCCAGGCCTATCTGCAACTCGCCTCGGAGGTAATCCAGCGCGAGCGGCAATTACAGGCTGCCTAACCAATCGATTCGACCACGTAACAATTCAGGAATATGCCGAGCGATGAACGACGATCCTTCAAAGAAGCGCCTTGGCCGCGGACTGGCAGCACTGATCGGTGAGATTGATCGTCCGGTCGAAGAACGCAAGGCCCCGGTTCCCATCGAACGGAACATTCCGATCGAGTTCGTTACGCGTAATCCGCGCAATCCGCGCCGCATGTTTTCCGAAACGGAGCTGGAAGACCTGGCACAATCGATCAAGGAACATGGCGTTGTTCAGCCTATCGTGGTGCGCCCGGCACCGGGGCAGCCTGATCGGTTCGAGCTGATTGCTGGGGAACGGCGCTGGCTCGCATCGCAGCGTGCTGGTGTCGATACTATTCCGGTTATCGTGCGCGATGTGGATGATCGAGTGGCGCTGGAAATTGCGATCATCGAAAACGTTCAGCGCGCAGATCTGAATTCTGTCGAAGAAGCTATGGGATATCAACAGCTTATCGATAATCATGACTATACGCAAAATGATCTGGCGCAGGTTATCGGCAAGAGCCGAAGCCATGTCGCCAACACATTGCGCCTGTTGAAACTGCCGCAGCGGGTGCAGGATTTTATCGTGGATGGCGCATTGTCTGCTGGCCATGCGCGCAGCCTCATCACGACGGAGAATCCGACCGCGCTTGCCGAACGCATCGTCAAGGAAGGTCTTTCAGTGCGTCAGGTCGAAGCTCTCGTCCAGGCGGAGGCGCGCGGCGGCAGCGAAGCAAAGCCGGGCAAGGCCGCTCCGGCTGAAAAGGATGCCGATACCAAGGCGCTTGAAAAGCTTCTTTCGGATGTCACTGGCATGAAGGTTGAAATCAATCACCGCGAGCGTGGTGGCGATGTCAAGATACACTATAGCTCTCTTGAGCAACTCGATGAGATTTGCCGCCGTCTTCAAAGCTAGATAGAATTTAATTATGATATATGTCCTGTGAAGGCCTGTTTCAGTTTGTTGAAACAGGCCTTCACAGTGTGGAATTACTTGAAGTAACTGATTCTATCGCCTGGCATTGCGAAGCGACTCTACGCTGATCGCAAGCAGGCATTGGCGGATGATCGGTACGGAAAGGGCTGCGTTTCGGCGGCTTTCCAGTACGGCGCGCTGAAGCCGTTCCATGACGCGGGTGAGGCTTTCGCCGGTCCAGCGGCTAATGGCGGTTTCGATCAGCTTTTTTCGATTGAAAAAAATGGGCGGTCTTGCGCTTGCGACCACCATGGAGGCGCTTTTGCGCTCGGTATCGGCGATATGGCGCAATGCCTGCACCTGCTGGAACTGGCGCATGGCCGCAGTGAGCAGAAGAAAGGGCGCGGTGCCGGATTTGACGACCCGGTCAAACGCAATCTCAAAACGCGGAAGATCCCCAGCCAGAACCGCATCGACCACTTCGTCGGTTGAGAGCCCCGCAACATCGCCCACCGCTTCACGCACATCATCAATGTCGATGCGTTCCTTGCCGCGGGTATAGAGACAGAGTTTTTCCAGCTCGCCGCGCGTCGCCAGCCGGTCGCCGCCCAGGCTGGCGCGCAGAAGCTGGCGCGCATCAAGCGTGATCTGCATCTTCCACTCGGCAAGAATATCGTCGATCACGCCGTCTATGCCGCGCGCATCATCGGAATAGCAGGGCAGGGC
This sequence comes from Brucella melitensis bv. 1 str. 16M, assembly GCF_000007125.1. Taxonomy (NCBI): domain Bacteria; kingdom Pseudomonadati; phylum Pseudomonadota; class Alphaproteobacteria; order Hyphomicrobiales; family Brucellaceae; genus Brucella; species Brucella melitensis. The sequence continues at coordinate 12,131 of NC_003317.1, forward strand.
CATGCCTGCTGAAGCATTCTCAACGGCGCTGCGCAAGCCTGCACCCTTTTTGAGATCGCCTGCTTCAATCAGAATGAAGGTTTCCTGCGGGGGCTCAGCTGCAAGCCGTTTCACGGCCTCGGCCAGCTTCTTCTGGCCGCCAGCGTTCTTGATCCAGATCAGGCGTTGCCCGCCGAACATGGAAATCGTGCCGGCTTCGTCGGCAAGTTTTGCCGGATCGGCCTCGATCTCATCGGCCTCCATGCGGATCACGGCAAAGGGATCGTCGAGTGGCAGCTTGCTTGCTGCGGCATAACGGCGTGCGCGCTCATTCACCAGCCCCTTGTCGGGACCGTAGAGAAGCACGACCGGAAATGAACTTGTCGACCGCGCCAGAAAGCTGTCGACTTCGTGTGCTTTTTTCTGCGCCATTCGGGTTAAGTAGCGCAATTTGCGTCCGAACGAAACAGCCGCCAGTCGAACTGACGGGCGGCTGTGAAACAAAATGGTTGGTATCCCAAAACCCGATGCGCTTGATCCGTCGGTTTTGGTCAAGCCGGTGGGCGATCGGGCATTTTCAGGGCGCGCGTGGATTATTCGATCAGCAGCGCATCGTCATCGAGGGTCTGTCCGCGCACCTTGCGGAACATCTCGATCAGATCTTCGACACCGAGCGTCTTGCGCTTGTCGCCGGTCACATCGAGCAGGATATTGCCGCCATGGAGCATGATGGTGCGGTCGCCGTAATCGAGAGCCTGCCGCATGGAGTGCGTTACCATCAAGGTGGTCAGCTTGGTTTCCTGGATCAACGTGCGTGTCAGCTCCATCACGAATTCGGCCATGCCGGGATCAAGTGCTGCTGTATGTTCATCCAAAAGCAGCACTTCCGAACCGGCAAGGGTTGCCATGATGAGCGATAGCGCCTGCCGCTGGCCGCCGGAAAGAAGCTCCATGCGGTCATGCATACGGTTTTCAAGACCGAGGTTCAGGCTTGCCACGCGGTCGCGGAACCAGGTGCGACGCCTGGAATTAAGCGCGTGGGTGAGGCCGCGCGTCTTGCCGCGCGAGGCGGCCAGAGCGAGGTTTTCCTCAATGGTGAGCGTGCCGCAACTTCCCGCCAGCGGGTCCTGAAACACGCGCGCGACCAGACCGGCGCGATCGGCGGTAGACTTGCGGGTCACGTCCTGGCCAGCGATGACCACCTTGCCACGGGTTGGTATGACATCGCCTGCCAGCACGCCCAGCATTGTGGATTTGCCTGCACCGTTGGAACCGATAACCGTGACGAAGGAGCCCTTGTTCATGGTCAGGTTGATTTTATGCAGAACCTGCTTTTCGAGCGGGGTGCCGCGACCGAAGACGACATCGAGATTGGACAGTTCGATCATGCGGATGCTCCTCCGCGGCGCAGGCGCGGCAGTATCAGGGCAAAGGTAACGAGCAATGCGGTCGCGATGTTGAGGTCTGAAGCTTGCAAGCCGACAATATCGCCATTGGAAAGGGCAAGCTGGATCGCGATGCGATAGATGATGGAGCCCGCCACGCAGCCGATAAGGATCACAAGAATATAGCGGCTGCGCAGCAGCGTTTCCCCGATGATGACGGCAGCAAGGCCGACAACAATGGTGCCGACGCCCGATGTTACGTCAGCAAAGCCGTTGGTCTGGGCAAAGAGCGAGCCGCCGAGCGCCACGAGGGCATTTGAAATGGCCATGCCGAGATAGATCTGGCGGTCCGTCCGCACGCCTTGCGCGCGGGCCATTCTGGGATTGGCGCCGGTTGCACGCATGGCAAGGCCCATATCGCTTTCCAGAAAGCGCCACACGACGAAGACCGTGATGGCAACCAGAACGAACAGGAACAGCGGGCGCACGTAATATTCGGGAATACCGTGGCCGAAAAACGGTGTCAGCATGGTATCCTGATTGATGAGCGCGATATTCGGGCGCCCCATGACACGCAGATTGACCGAGAAGAGGGCAATCATGGTGAGAATGGATGCGAGAAGGTTGAGAATCCTGAAGCGCACATTCAGCGTTGCGGTCACAAGACCGGCGGCAGCGCCAGCAACCATGGCGATGGCAGCCGCGAGCCAGGGATTGTAGCCAGCGAGAATGAGAACGCCGGTTACGGCAGCACCCAACGGAAATGAACCATCCACCGTCAGATCGGGAAAATCGAGAACGCGGAACGCCAGATAGACGCCGATGGCTACAAATGCAAAGACGAGGCCCAATTCGACCGCACCCCAGAAGGCGATCTGACTCACAATGACATTCCTTGTTGTTCGCCGCGGCCAAAACGAAAGAGCTGCGCGTCATGGCGCCATCCATCGTCGGCTTTGCGAAAACCGGAAATCCCGGATGTTCCGCTCGGCCTTTTTAGTCACGACCGGTTTGTTCTGAGTTTGCTCCCGGTGACACCGCCACCCGAAGCATTTCCCCGGTTATGCTTGCAGTGAACCTGCATCCAACCGGCCGCAGGGCACTCCAAATTTCATCTGCCGCATTGATTGCGGGTTTCTTGCTATATCGTTTTGGGGATACAACGCAAAAAGCGGTAGCGCGCAAGCATTATCGCTATAAATGCGGCAAAAAGCACTTTTCTGTGGGCCTCTTACAACATCTGGTTTTGCCGCAAAATTATTGGCTTCGGCGGGGCTTTGCCATGGCTTTCAGGCTGGGTAGATGGTCATCGGGTCCTGGTTAAGCCCGTGCGGCGATTGAACATTTTCAGCGCGTGGATAGCGTCATATCCTGGCGTCGAAAAATAAGGCCGCCTCTATCCTTCTCAAAACTTTGCGGCAAAGCCTTTCGCGATGCGCTCAAAGGCTATGACGTTCAAGGAAAAGGGCGGGATGAACTCCCGCCCTGTTCCGGTTATAATATGAAGCCGATCAGTATGAAGGGTGCTCAGTCGATCTTGCTGGTCGCGCGGTCGATCACGGCCTGCGGGAATTCGACGCCCATCTTCTTGGCAGCGCCGAGATTGATGACGAGATCGGTGCCCTTGGCGATATCGACAGCGATATCGCCCGGCTTTTCACCCTTGAGAATCTTGACCACGATGGCGCCGGTCTGCTTGCCGACATCGTAATAGTTGAAACCGAGGGCTGCCAGCGCGCCGCGCTTGACGGAATCCGTATCGGCGGTGAAAAGCGGCAGCTTGCTTTCTTCGGCAACGCCGACGGCGCTTTCAAGGGCCGAAACGATGGTGTTGTCGGTCGGCACATACATGGCGTCGGCGCGGCCAACGAGGGCACGGGCGGCACCTTGAACTTCGGCAGACTTGGTGGCAGCCGATTCCACGATTTCGATGCCTTCGGCAGCAGCGGCTTCCTTGAGGGCAGCGAGCAGCGACACGGAATTGGTTTCGCCGGAATTGTAGAGATAGCCGAGCTTCTTGATGTTCGGCATTACTTCCTTGATGAGCTTGATATGCTCCACCACCGGCGACATGTCAGAAAGGCCGGTGACATTGCCGCCGGGCTTCTTCAGGTCCTTGACGAGCTGCGCGCCAACCGGATCGGAAACGGCGGTGAAGACTACGGGAATATCGAGGGTGGCCGACACGACGGCCTGCGCCGATGGCGTGGAGATCGGAACGATCACATCCGGGCCTTCGCCGACGAACTGGCGCGCGATCTGTGCTGCGGTTGCAGGGTTGCCCTGTGCGGACTGATAGATGAACTTGAGATTTTCGCCTTCCTTGTATCCTGCTTCGGCCAGCGCATCCTTGACGCCGTCACGGGCGGCATCGAGAGCCGGATGTTCGACAATAGCGGTCACGGCGACGGTGACGTCTTTCGCCTGTGCGGTAGTGGCAATGGCTGCTGCGGCCAGCGAGGCCAGAAGCATGGACCGAAACTTGAAACGCATGAAAATCTCCCCTGTTTTGGTGCGTTGCTTATTGGCAAACACCTTTTCTCCAATAACCCAGATTGAAGGTTAATCCGCCGGATGTGAGGCTTAATCTCGTCTGGTGGGGCTGTCAACGTGTCCGAAGGGAGTGCTGCGGCCCGGTGCGTGAAAGCCGCGGAGTGCGAATGCTGAACACTGTGTCCTTCTTCGGCGCCCTTTCAATCGTGTTCAGGGCCGCCATATTGGGCGCAAACCAATCTTACGCCCGAAACCAGGAAATAACTTCATGAAGAAAATCGGCTTTCTGTCCTTTGGCCACTGGTCGCCCGCGCCCCAGTCTGGCACACGCTCGGCCGGTGATACGCTTCTGCAATCGATCGATCTTGCTGTCGCCGCCGAGGAACTGGGGGCGGATGGCGCCTATTTTCGCGTGCACCATTTTGCGCGCCAGCTCGCTTCGCCTTTTCCGCTGCTTGCAGCCATCGGGGCAAAGACAAGCAGGATCGAGATCGGCACCGCCGTCATCGACATGCGCTATGAAAATCCGTTCTATATGGTCGAGGATGCTGGCGCTGCGGACCTGATCTCCAAGGGCCGTTTGCAGCTTGGCATCAGCCGTGGTTCGCCGGAACAGGTGATCGATGGCTGGCGTTATTTCGGCTACAAGCCGGAAGAAGGCAAGACCGATGCCGATATGGGCCGGCGCCATGCGGAAGTGTTTCTGGAGGCATTGAAGGGGGAGGGGTTTGCGCAACCCAATCCCCGGCCGATGTTCCCCAACCCGCCCGGCCTGTTGCGGATCGAGCCGCATTCGGACGGCCTTCGGGATCGTATCTGGTGGGGGGCAGGCTCCAATGCGACCGCGCAATGGGCAGCCAGGCTTGGCATGAACCTGCAAAGTTCAACCTTGAAAGACGATGAAACGGGGGAGCCGTTCCATGTGCAGCAGGCCAGGCAGATCCGCATCTATCGTGAGGCGTGGAAGGAGGCTGGACATACGCGCACGCCGCGTGTTTCGGTGAGCCGCAGCATCTTTGCATTGGTCAATGACCGGGACCGTGCCTATTTTGGCAATGGCGGCAAGGAGCAGGACTCCATTGGCTATATTGATGAGAATACACGGGCGATCTTTGGCCGTTCCTATGCGGCGGAGCCAGATGCGCTCATTGAGGAACTGAAGCGGGACGAGGCTATTGCCGAAGCCGATACGCTGCTTTTGACCGTGCCGAACCAGCTTGGTGTCGACTACAACGCGCATGTAATCGAGGCTATCCTCAAGCATGTCGCACCGGCTCTTGGCTGGCGTTGATCTGTGAGAGCAGGCAGCAAACCCTGCCTGCTCTCATTCTATACCGTAAATCGCCAGAAGCTTCTTCATGCGGCGGGTGGCGAGGTCTGGCCGGTCGAGCACATTGGCCTGATCGGCCAGGCGAAATATGTCAGCGTAATGCAAAATGCCACGCGTCGACTGCATTCCCGCCGGCATGGTAAAATGGGTCTGGTGGCCGTTCAGCCAGGCGAGGAACACGATGCCCGCCTTGTAATATTGCGTCGGTGCTTCAAAGATTTTACGCGATAAGGGCACGGTCGGTTCGATGATGGCGCGGAATCTGCGGGTATCGCCATTGGCCAATGCTGTCATAGCGGCGGAAGCCTGCGGTGCGACGGCATCGAAAATGCCGAGCAGCGCGTGGCTGTGCCTGTTGCCGTCGCCTTCGATCAGCGGTGCATAGTTGAAATCGTCGCCCGTGAAACAGAGTACGCCTTCCGGCAGGCGGTTGCGCAAGGCTAGTTCGTAACGCTCCTCCAGAAGCGAAATCTTGATGCCCTCAACCTCGTCGCGATTGGCTTCGATGATGCCAATCACCGTATTGAGCGCGTCTTCAAATCTTTCCGAACCCCAATAGGCTTTGAGTTGCGGATCGAACATATCGCCCAGCCAGTGCAGCACGACCTTCTCGCGCGCCTGGGCGAGAATGCGGCCATAGACCTTCGCGTAATCATCGGGTGACTTTGCAATGCGGGCCAGCGCGCGGCTTGCCATCAGGATGAAGCGCCCGCCGTGTTTTTCAATGAAACCGGCCTGTGTTTCATAAGCCTTGACGACGTCTTCGAGGTTTTTTGCTTCCGCTGGATCAAGATGATCGGTGCCCGCACCACTGGCAAGATCGGCGCCGGTTACGGTTCTGGCCTCAGCCAGCGAGCGGCGGATCAGTTCCTGCGCGCCTGCCCAGTTCAATCCCATGCCGCGCTGCGATGTATCCATCGCTTCCGCGACCCTGAAGCCGAGGCCCCACAGGTGATGCCGGAAGGCCATGGTCGCTTCCCAGTCGATGGCCGGGTCGTTCCATGGGCGGGTATCTTTCAGCGGATCGGAAACGACATGCGCTGCCGCATAGGCGATGCGATTGAATTGCGGCGAGCTTTTGGGGCGCGGGGTTTGCGTCCCGATCAGCGTGTAGGAGCGCAGGCTTGCCTTGTCATCCGGCAATGTCAGTTGATGGTCGCTCATGCCTGTGTCGTTCCTCCGCCTGAATGTCCGCTTATTAGTTTAGAACGTTCCAAATGGCAATTCGGTTAAAAATTGTGGCGAAATTGTGATTTAAGCGCATTTCAGCATTCAATGCGCATTTCCGGCAAAGATATACGCCGAAAACCAGCTCGGATTCGGGTTGAATCCAAAGCGGTAGGCGGTTTTTCTGTTGGGTCTTGACAGTCTTGGAACGTTCCAATTAAATCGGCGGTCGAAACCGGAGCAGATCATGAGCAAGGGCAGCGTCACCGTTATCGACATTGCGCGCGAGGCTGGCGTGTCGAAATCGACCGTCTCTCTGGTGCTGCGTGACAGTCCGCTGGTCCATGCCGAAACCCGCGCCAAGGTGCAGGAGGCAATCGAGAAACTGGGCTATGTCTATAACCGCTCGGCGGCCAATCTCCGGCAGGCGAAATCGAAAATCATAGGCCTTGTGGTCAATGATCTGACCAACAGTTTCTTTGCCGAACTGGCGGTAGGTGTGGATCGCGTGATGCAGTCTGCGGGCTATGTGCAGTTTCTGGCCAATACGGCGGAAAGCATTGATCGCCAGCGTGAAGTGATTGCCTCAATGCGCGAACATGGCATTGCCGGGCTGATCGTTTCGCCAGCGCGTGGAACTGAGGCCAGTGATCTGAAACCATTGGCGAAAAGCGGCCTTCCGGTTGTGCAGATGGTGCGCGATGTGCCGGGTTCGGGTGTTTCCTCCATCGTTTCGGATAATCGCGGCGGCGTGGCGAAGGCGGTCGAGCATCTGGTGTCGCTGGGGCATCGCGCCATCGCTTTCATGGGTGGTTATGCGGATATAGCGGTGTTTTCCGAGCGTCTTGCCGGTTATCGCACAGGGTTGGAGCAAGCGGGCATTGCCTTCGACGAGGCGCTGGTTTTCACCTCTGCGCCGTCACGCGCTGGTGGGGTTGAGGCGCTGGAACAGATGCTGCGGCAGGGCATGAAACCGACGGCGGCGGTGTGCTTCAACGATGCGGTTGCTTTTGGTGTCTGCGATGGCTTGCGAGCCACGCATCTGGAACCGGGCCGGGATTTTGGCGTCGTCGGCTTTGACGATGTGATCGAGGCAAAGACGGCTGTTCCGGCACTGACGACCGTGGCTGTCGATCCGCAAGGTTTGGGAGAACGTGCGGCGCAGCTTTTGCTGAAACAAATCAATTCGGAACGGGTGGAGGCGGAGGCGCAGCGTCTGTCGGTGCGTCTTGCAGTGCGTGCAAGTTGCGGCGCGCCGTTCAGAAAACCGGAGGAGAAATTTGAATGGCAAAGTGGGGCCTTATAGGCGCAAGCACCATTGCAAAGGAATGGGTGATCGGCGCCATTCGCGCGACGGGTGGCGAGGTCGTTTCCGTCTACAGCACCAATGCCGCGCGCGGTAAAACCTATGCAGACGAGAACGGCATCGCCCGTTCGGTGACGAGCCTCGATGCGCTGCTGGCCGACCCGGAAATAGACGCGGTTTATATCTCCACCACCAATGAACTGCATGGCGATCAGGCCATTGCCGCGGCACAAGCGGGCAAGCATATCCTGTGCGAAAAGCCGCTGGCGCTGACGATTGGTGACGCTCATGAAATGCTGAAAGCGGCGCGCGCAGCGGGCGTGGTGGCAGGCACCAATCATCATTTGCGCAATGCGGCAAGCCACCGCGCCATGCGCGATGCCGTAGCAGAAGGCCGGATCGGCAAGGTGCTGGGCGCGCGGGTTTTCCATGCGGTTTATTTGCCGCCACACTTACAGGGCTGGCGCATTGAGCGGCCCGATGCGGGCGGCGGTGTCGTCCTCGATATCACTGTGCATGATGCCGATACGCTGCGTTTTGTGCTGGGGGAAAATCCGGTCGAGGCGGTCGCTTTCAGTCAACAGGGCGGCTTAAGTGGAGAAGGGCTGGAAGATGGCGTGATGGGCGTTTTGCGTTTTCCATCCGGGGCGATTGCCCAGTTTCACGATGCTTTCACCGCCAAATATGCCGAAACCGGTTTCGGGGTGCATGGCGGCGAAGGTTCGCTCATTGCGCGCAATGTGATGACGCAAAAGCCGGTCGGGACCGTCATCCTGCGGGACAAGGACGGCGAACACGAATTGCCGCTCGACCACAAAAATCTCTACGAAACCGCCTTGCAGGCTTTTCACGATGCCATTGCCGGAAGAGGCCAGCCATCGGCCACATTGGAGGATGGCATCTGGTCGCTCGCCACCGGGCTGGCCGTGCTTGAGGCCGCAAAAACCGGCAAAGCCACCGCCGTTCATTCAGGACTTTAAGACTTATGAGCAAGCATATTTCATTTGCTGAAGCCGCTGCACTTATCCCCGACAATGCGGTTGTTTCGGTTTCCTCGTCCAGTGGCCTCGGTTGCCCGGATATGATGCTGAAAGCCATTGGCGAGCGGTTTGATGAAACCGGCCATCCTCAAAATATCACCACGCTGCACCCCATTGCTGCGGGTGATATGAGCGGCATCAGGGGCGTCGATTACATTGCCAAAAAGGGGCTTTTGAAAAAGATCCTTGCCGGTTCTTATCCATCCGGGCCATCCAGTGCCGAACCGCCGCTGATCTGGCAGATGATTACCAATAACGAGATTCCAGCCTATAATATTCCGTCAGGCATATTGTTCGACATGCACCGCGAGGCGGCGGCCAGGCGGCCCGGCGTGCTGACCAAGGTGGGGCTTGATACATTTGTCGATCCCAAGCGCCAGGGTACGGCGATGAATGACAAGGCGCGTGAGGCACCTGTCGTCAAACGCGTCAGTTTTGAGGGTGAAGACTGGCTCTATTTTCCGGCGATTGCACCGCAGGTGGCCATCATCCGCGCCACCACGGCGGATGAACGCGGCAACCTCACCTATGAGCATGAGGGGGCCACTCTCGGCGGGCTGGATCAGGCGCTGGCTGCGCGCAACAATGGCGGCATCGTCATTGCGCAGGTGAAACGCATCGCCAGGGAAGGCACGCTGAAACCGCATGATGTGCGTGTGCCGGGCGTTCTGGTTGATTATATCGTGGTCGATCCAGACCAGAAGCAGACGACGCAGACGCTTTACGACCCGGCAATTTCCGGCGAGATTTTCCGCCCGCTCGATACGTTCCGTCTGCCCGAATTCAATATTCAAAAGGCGATTGCGCGCCGTGTCGCGCAGGAATTGCAGGCGGGCAGTGCGGTCAATCTGGGTTTTGGCATTTCCGCCAATGTACCGCGCATTCTGCTGGAAGAGGGCCTGCATGGTGCGGTGACATGGGTAATCGAGCAGGGGGCGGTCGGCGGTGTGCCGCTTCTGGATTTTGCCTTTGGCTGTGCGTCCAATGCCGACGCCTATATGCCGTCGCCCTATCAGTTCACCTATTTTCAGGGGGCGGGCTTCGATGCCTCGCTCTTGTCCTTCCTTGAGATCGGGCGCGACGGCTCGGTCAATGTGTCGAAGCTCTCCTTCCGTCCGCATGTGACGGCGGGCGCTGGCGGCTTTGTCGATATTACCGCGCGTGCCAAGAAGATCGTCTTTTCCGGCCCGCGTGGCGTCGAGCAGGGGCAGGATGTCACCTATGTCACCGAGCGCGCCGTGATGAAGCTGACGCCGCAAGGCATTGTGCTGACCGAAATCGCGCCGGGTGTGGATTTGCAGGCGCATATTCTGGATCAGGCTGAGTTTCCGCTGATTGTCTCGGATCAATTGAAGCTCATGGATGAGGCGCTGTTCCGCGAAGAGCCGATCGGGCTTACGCTGCCGCAAAAGCCTGCGCGAAAGCTGGAGGCGTGACATGGCTGACAGAATAGAAATTTCGATCGAAAACCTCATCGCGGTCATGACAATCAGGCGGCCGGAAAAGCTCAATGCGCTCGATATACCGCTCTTGCAGGAACTCTCTACCGCCTGTGATCAGGTCGAGGCGGACAGTAGCGTGCGGGTCGCAATCCTGACCGGTGAGGGCAAGGCTTTTTCCGCAGGCGGTGACATCAAGGCATGGGGTGGCATGGAGCCGCAAGAATTCGGCCATGCATGGGTGCGCTATGGGCATCGTGTGTTCGAGCGGCTGGCGACGTTGCGCGTGCCATTGATCGCGGCCATGAACGGCCATGCGCTGGGGGGGCGGTCTGGAACTGGCGGGAACCGCCGATATCCGCATTGTTGAGCGACAGGCGAAGATCGGCCTGCCGGAAACTTCGCTTGGCATGATCCCCGGCTGGTCGGGCACGCAGCGCCTTGTGCGCCGTTTCGGGGCGCAGATCGTGCGCCGCATGGTGCTGGGCGGCGAAATGTTTACGGCAGATGAAGCCCTGTCGCATGGGCTGGTCGATCATGTGGTCGAGACGGGCGAGGCTTTGCAGGCCGCGCTGGCCTATGCGGCGCGGGTGGCCAAACGCGGCCCCGCCGCGCTCGAAATTTCCAAACTGATGCTGTCCGTCGCCAATGGCGAGGACAATGGAACCGCCGTTGAGGCGCTTGGCTCCATTCTTGCCGCCAAGACGGGCGATCTGAAAGAAGGGGTGCGCTCGTTTACCGAAAAGCGCGAAGCGAATTTTGAAGGAAAATGGTAATGAGCACGATCGTTAAGCCACAGCCGTTGACCGGGCTGGAAGTTCGCGAATTCTCCATGCTGATCGATGGAAAATGGGTGGGCAGCGACAGCGGAAAGAGCATTGAGCGCGTGGCCCCCGGCCATGGGGTGACGGTGAGCCGCTATCCGGCGGGCAACAAGGCCAATGTGGAACGCGCTGTTTCAGCCGCGCGCAAGGCTTTTGACGATGGGCGCTGGTCGTCGAAAACCGCTTCGCAGCGTTCGCTGGTTCTGCTCAAAGCCGCCGATCTGATCGAGGCGCGGGCCGAAGAGCTTGCCTATCTCGATGCGATTGAAGCCGGCAAACCAATTTCGCAGGTGCGCGGCGAAATTTCCGGTTCTGTCGACATATGGCGCTATGCGGCAGCCCTTGCGCGCGACCTGCATGGCGAAAGCTATAATACGCTGGGCGATGGCACTTTGGGTGTCGTGCTGCGCGAGGCGATTGGCGTGGTGTCAATCATCACGCCATGGAATTTTCCGTTCCTGATTGTCGGCCAAAAGCTGCCTTTCGCTTTGGCTGCGGGCTGTACGGCGGTGGTAAAACCGTCTGAACTGACGTCCGGCTCGACATTATTGCTTGGCGAAATTCTGGCCGAGGCAGGGGTTCCAGACGGCGTGGTCAACATCGTCACCGGAACGGGCGCGGATGTCGGCCAGCATATGAGCACGCATCCGCACGTCGATATGGTGTCTTTCACCGGCTCCACAGGCGTGGGCAAGCTCACCATGGCCAATGCGGCGCAAACGCTGAAAAAAGTGTCGCTGGAGCTTGGCGGCAAGAATCCGCAAATCCTGTTTCCGGATGCGGATATGGATGCCTTCATCGATGCCGCCGTGTTCGGCGCATGGTTCAATGCGGGCGAGTGCTGCAATGCCGGTTCGCGGCTGATTGTGCATCGCTCGGTTGTCGATGCGATTGTCGGGCGCGTCGCCGATCTGTCGAAAAAGGTAATCGTCGGCGATCCGCTGGATGCCAGCACGCAGGTCGGCGCGATCATCACGCCGCAACATCTGACAAAGGTTGGCGCCTATGTCGATCAGGCCAGAAAGGCCGGTGCGGCCATTGCCCATGGCGGTGAGGTTCTGGATCTCGGCCTTGGCCAATATATGGGGCCGACCATTCTGGCGGGCGTGAAGGCCGATATGGCGGTGGCGCGTGAGGAAGTCTTCGGCCCGGTTCTGTCGGTTCTTTCCTTCGATACGGTGGAAGAGGCGATTTCGATTGCCAATGCGGTTGATTACGGGCTTTCGGCAGGTGTGTGGAGCCGCGATTTCGATACCTGCATGACCATCGGGCGCAAGGTGCGGGCGGGCACGGTCTGGATGAACACATTCATGGACGGCACGCCGGAATTGCCTTTCGGCGGCTATCGCCAGTCGGGTCTGGGGCGTGAACTCGGCCGTCATGCGGTGGAGGATTACACCGAAACCAAAACGCTCAACATGCATATCGGCGCGCGCACGGGCTGGTGGATGCCGCAAGCGAAATAGGAGGAGGCGGCTTTGGGAGGACAGCCGGATATTGTCATCATCGGATCGGGGATCGGCGGCGCGACAATGGCCGCAGGTCTTGCCGCATCGGGTGCCGACATTCTCATTCTGGAGGCGGGCGCGCGCCTGGCTGACAGGCCGGAAAACCGTGACCCGCGCGCCATTTTCCAGCGCGGGTTCTTTCGTCCGAAGGAGTTGTGGTACGAGACCAGTGGTGCGCCGTTCAATCCCGGCAATTATTACAATGTCGGCGGCAATTCCAAATTCTACGGCGCGGTGCTGATCCGCTATCGGCGTGAGGATTTTGAAGAGCTTGCGCATCTGGAAGGCGTGTCGCCCGCATGGCCCTTTTCCTATGACGAACTGGAGCCGTGGTATTGCAAGGCGGAAGAACTGTTTCAGGTGCGCGGTGAATTGGGCGACGACCCGACCGAGCCGCATCATTCAAAGCCTTATCCTTATGCGGCTATCCGTGATGAGCGCCCGATTGCCGATATGCGGGCACGGCTGAAGAAGGCGGGATTGCATCCGGCCTCCTTGCCATTGGGTGTTGATATTGAGCGTTGGCTGGCAAAGGCCAGAACGCCATGGGATGCGCATCCCAATTGCGACGATGGCAAGATGGATGCGGAAACCTGTCCGCTTGCGCAAGCACTTCAATATGCCAATGTCCGGCTGGAAACGTCCGCGCAGGTGAGGCGGCTGGAAGCCGGGCCGGATGGAAAAGCAATCACGGCAGTCCATTATGTGAAGAACGGCGAGGCGCTGGTCCTGCGCCCAAAGCTCGTTATTCTATCGGCTGGCGCCGTGCAGTCGGCGGCACTTTTGCTGCGTTCGGGACTGGCCAATCGCTCCGATCAGGTCGGGCGCAATTTCATGAACCACAACGCAAGCGCCGTGATTGCCTTCGATCCGCGCTATCGCAATGACAGCGTCTACCAGAAGACTTTTGGTTTCAATGATTACTATCTGTCGGATGGGGCAGGCGGGCCGCCGCTTGGCAATGTGCAATTGCTGGGGCGGGTGTCGGGCGCAATCCTGAAATCCAATATGCGCCACGTGCCCGAATGGCTTTTGAACCGCATCGCCGGGCACACAATTGATTTTTACGCCATGAGCGAAGACCTACCATCGCCGGAAAGCCGCGTGAGTGTGGATGGCGACCGCATCATTCTGCATTGGGTGCGCAGTAACTGGAAAGAGCATCTGATGCTGGTGGAAAAACTCAAATCCGCGCTTCGGGCGGTGGGTTTTCCGGTGGTTCTGTCTCGGGCCTTCGACCGGCGCACGCCATCGCATCAATGCGGCACGGCGCGCATCGGCAATGATCCGGCGACAGCGCCGCTCGATCCTTATTGCCGCGCTTACGATCACCCCAATCTCTACGTGGTCGATGCGTCGTTCCTGCCAACATCGGCAGCGGTCAATCCGGCGCTGACCATCGCCGCGCAAGCCTTGCGCGTCGCAGACCGTATCAAGCGGGAGGGTTTTGCATGAGCCGTCAAAGACCTGTAGCGCTGGTGACTGGCGGGCGGCGGGGGATCGGGCTTGGCATTGCCCGCGCTCTGGCTGCCAAGGGGTTTGATCTGGCGATCACCGACCGCGAAAGCGACGAGGCCGTCATCCACGAATTGCGCGGGCTTGGTGGAAAAGTGGCTTTCTTTAAAAGTGATCTCGCTGCCGTGAAAACCCATGAGGCGACGGTTTTTGCCGTGCTGGATGCGTTCGGCGGCATTGATTGTCTGGTCAATAATGCGGGTATGGGTGCGGTCGAGCGCGGCGATTTTCTTGCCCTGAAGCCTGAAAATTTCGACACGATCATGGATGTGAACCTGCGCGGCACGGTGTTTTTCACGCAGGCCGTGGTGAAGGCCATGCTGGCCGCAGACGAAGTGCGCTTTCCACGCTCCATCGTGACGATCAGTTCGGTTTCTTCCGTGATGACATCGCCGGAGCGGCTTGATTACTGCATCAGCAAGGCGGGGCTGACCGCCTTCGTGCAAGGGCTGGCACTGCGTCTGGCCGAAGCGCGGATCGGTGTCTTCGAGGTGCGCCCCGGCATTATCCGCACCGATATGACGGCAAAGGTTGCCGCGCGTTATGACGCGCTGATCGAAGGCGGGTTGGTGCCGATGAAGCGCTGGGGCGAGGCGAGCGATGTTGGCGCCATCGTGGCCGGGCTTGCCGGTGGCGATTTCATCTTTGCGACCGGCTCGGCAATCCATGCCGATGGCGGCCTGTCGATTGCAAAATTATAAGGGTAGCGCGATGCATTACGATTATATCATCGTTGGAGGCGGGCCTGCCGGTTGCGTTCTCGCCAATCGCCTGAGCGAAGATGCATCGATAAAAGTGTTGCTGCTGGAAGCCGGTGGAAGCGACTGGAATCCGCTGTTCCACATGCCTGCCGGTTTTGCCAAGATGACCAAGGGGGTGGCAAGCTGGGGCTGGCAAACCGTGCCGCAAAAGCACATGAAGAACCGTGTGCTGCGCTATACGCAGGCGAAAGTCATCGGTGGCGGCTCCTCGATCAATGCGCAGATTTATACGCGCGGCAATGCCGCCGATTACGATCCTGTGGGGCGATGAAGAGGGCTGTAACGGCTGGGATTATCGCAGCGTGCTGCCCTATTTCAAACGCGCCGAGGACAATCAGCGTTTCAACGACGATTATCATGCCTATGGCGGGCCGCTTGGCGTTTCCATGCCATCCGCGCCGCTGCCGATCTGCGATGCCTATATCCGCGCCGGGCAGGAGCTGGGCATCCCGTATAATCCGGATTTCAATGGCCGCGAGCAGGCAGGCGTCGGCTTTTATCAGCTTACCCAGCGCAACCGCCGCCGTTCTTCTGCTTCGCTTGCCTATCTTGCGCCGATCAGGGATCGCCGGAACCTGACAATCCGTATGAATGCGCAGGTAGCCACTATCGTGCTGGAAAAGACACGCGCCACCGGCGTTGCACTGATGAGCGGCGAGGTCTTGCGGGCGAGCCGTGAGGTGATCGTTTCGTCCGGCGCCATCGGCTCGCCGAAACTTTTGCTGCAATCGGGCATCGGCCCGGCCGATCATTTGAAAAAGGTTGGCATTGCAGTGAAACACGATCTACCGGGCGTCGGTGAAAACATGCAGGATCACCTTGACCTGTTTGTCATTGCCGAATGCACCGGTGACCACACCTATGACGGCGTGGCAAAGCTGCATCGCACGCTTGCCGCCGGCCTGCAATATGTGCTGCTACGCTCCGGCCCGGTGGCATCGAGCCTGTTTGAAACCGGCGGCTTCTGGTATGCCGACCCGGATGCCCGCTCGCCGGATATCCAGTTTCATCTGGGGTTGGGGTCGGGCATTGAGGCAGGTGTCGAGAAGCTCAAGAATGCTGGCGTGACACTCAACTCCGCCTATTTGCATCCGCGCTCGCGCGGGACGGTGCGGCTTGCTTCCAATGATCCGGCATTGCCTCCCCTGATAGACCCCAATTACTGGAGCGATCCGCATGATCGAAAAATGTCGCTTGAAGGATTGAAGATCGCGCGCGAAATCATGCAGTAGGATGCATTGAAGCCCTATGTCATGGCCGAACGCCTGCCGGGGCCGAAGGTGGTTACAGACGATGATCTGTTCGATTATGCATGCGCCAATGCCAAGACCGACCATCATCCGGTCGGCACCTGCAAGATGGGCGGCGATGCCATGGCTGTGGTTGATCTCGACCTCAAGGTGCGCGGTCTTGAGGGCCTGCGCGTCTGCGACAGCTCGGTCATGCCGCGTGTTCCTTCCTGCAACACCAATGCGCCGACCATCATGATCGGCGAAAAGGGAGCAGACATTATTCGCGGCCTCGATCCGCTGCCGCCAGCCGTATTTTCCTGGGAGAGAAATGAAAAATATCGCCCGGCAGGATGAACAACTTCGCCGGAACGTATTGCCGCTTCGGCGAAGTTGTTGTGTCTGTGATCGGTTTACTTGCAGCTTTCCGACGCTTTTACAATTCGTACGTCATAGATAGACTTGTCTGATCCAGCGAAAGCGGCAAAGCCTTTCACCGACTCTCCTGATTTCAGCAGGCCGGATGTAAGCTTCTGATCAATCGTATCGGCGTTGAAAGTTTTTCCCTTATCACCAAGGGCGATAAAGCAAACCTTATCCAGATTGATGTCGGTGGCACCCGTATTGGCAACACCAATGTCGAATGTCTGGCTGAAGAAGACCTTATCTCCGCTGCTTGTTGCAGATTGAGTTTTCGGGGTTGCAATAATCATAAGATCATTAGTGGATGCAGTTTCCGCATAACTTGCTTGCGCCATGGCCAGAGAAAAAAATGCTACAAACGTTGCGATAAAGTACTTTTTATACAAAATATGTCTCCATCAGATATGACTTAACAATATTTATTATTCAATTTAATATGTTCTATTGATGGCAAAAGTTTAGTATTATTTTGAATTTAAATTTCTCATGTTGTTTCAGATTTATAATATAAGTAACCAATAATACATGAACCGGTTTGATCTGGATTGTCGGATGGGTGGTTGATGCCATCATTGACCGGAATAACCTTGAAATCAAAAGGTGAAACACCTTCAAGGCAGGCCGCGTTTACACCGAACTGGCGCGGGTTGGAGCGGCGCTGGTGGAATGTGTAGATTCCGCATTTCGAGCAGAAGAAGTGTTTCGCTGTGCCTGTATTGAATGTGTAGAGCGTCAGTGCGTCTTCACCTTCAAGGATCTCCAGCCCATCAAGATCGGCTGACACGGCCACCGCACCACGCATCCGGCAATAGGAGCAGGTGCAGCGCCGTGCGCTATGAAGGCGTCAGACAATTTCACGCGAAATCGTACGGTGCCGCAATGACATGCGCCGCTGGCTTCTTTTATATCGGGGTTCATGGTCTCCTCCTCGTCCTTACCTGAAAGCTATTTTCCTTTTTGCCGGTTTACCAGTGCGGAAAACCGGTTAAGTTTATCGTCTGGAACAGTTCTGGGAGTGAGCTTTCATGGGTGAATTCGCGGTCGTGACGGGCGGCAGCACCGGCATTGGAAGACATCTGGTTTCGGCCTTTGCAGATGCAGGTTATGCGGTTGCTTTCAGCTATCGGCATGATGATGATGCCGCACAATCACTTGTCGAGGCCATTGAGGAGGCGGGCGGTCAGGCGCTTGGGCTTGGCTGCGATGTCGGCAGGCGGGCCGAAGTGGAAGCCTTCTTCGACGAGGCTTGCGACTGGTTTGGCGATGCGCCGGATGTGCTGGTCAACAATGCGGGCATCCAGACCTGGGCGCCCTTGCTGGAACTTTCCGAAGAGGGGTGGGACGATGTTATCCGCACCAATCTGAAAGGCTGCTTTCTCAACACGCAGGCTGCCGCAAAGCGCATGGTGGAAGCCGACAAGGGCGGCGCCATCGTCAATATCGGTTCCGGCTGCAACAAGCTGGCTTTTCCGAAACTGGTTTCCTATACGGCGTCGAAGGGTGGCATAGAACAATTGACCAAGGCTTCTGCTGTGGAGCTTGGCCCCCACGGCATCCGTGTCAATTGCGTTGCGCCCGGTGCTATCCTCAATGAGCGCACCGCGCAGGAACAACCTGATTATGCGCAGAGCTGGGCTCCGATCACGCCGCTACGCCGGGTTGGTGTACCGGAGGATATTTCGGGGCCTGTTCTGTTCCTCGTTTCCGATGAAGCCCGGTTCGTGACCGGCCAGACATTATGGGTTGATGGCGGGCTCTTCTCGCAGGCCAACTGGCCTTATGACGGGTGATGGTTCGGTGGTGATCCCGACAGGAATCGAACCTGTGACCTACAGATTAGGAATCTGTCGCTCTATCCTACTGAGCTACGGGACCAACCGATGCGCACTCGCCGGTGATTCCGGCATTGTGAATGCTTTCAGACACATACTGTTTTTCATCTCGGTCGCCAACCCCGCAAAAAGCAAGGTGGGCAGTTTTATTCGGTTTCACGCGGCAAGCGCCGTTTCGGCCACGGCCACGAAATAGCTCACCCCATAAGGAATGGCATCGTCGTTGAAATCATAGGCCGGGTGGTGCAGGCCGGGTGTGTCGCCATTGCCAAGGAAGATATAGGCGCCGGGGCGCGCTTCCAGCATGTAGGAAAAATCTTCCGCCGCCATCATCGGTTCGATATTCGTATCCACCTTGCCTTCGCCTGCAACTGTCGCCGCGACACGGGCTGCAAATTCGGTTTGTGCGTCGTGGTTGAAGGTGACGGGATAATTATTCTTGTAGCGCACGGTGATTTCCGCGCCGGTGGCGGCTGCGATCCCCGCCGCCGTCTCGCGGATGCGGCGTTCGGCAAAGGCGCGCGTTTCCTTTTTCAAGGTGCGCACCGTACCGGAAAGCTTCGCCTTTTCAGGGATGACATTATAGGCCTCGCCCGCCATGAATTTCGTGGCCGAGATCACAAGCGAATCCAGCGGATCGGTATTGCGCGACACGATGCCTTGCAGCGCAATCATCAATTGCGAGCCGGCAAGAATCGGATCGATCGTGCGGTGCGGCTGTGCCGCGTGGCCGCCGCGCCCGGTAATAAACAGGTCGAACTCATCGGTCGCGGCCATGATCGGGCCTTTTCGCATGGCGAACTGACCGACCGGCAGGCCCGGCATGTTGTGGACGCCATAGACTTCCGAAATGCCGAAGCGGTCCATCACACCATCCTCGACCATGGCAAGGCCGCCTGCACCGCCTTCTTCGGCGGGCTGGAACAGGAGTGCGACCGAGCCACGGAAATTGCGGGTTTCGGCGAGATATTGCGCGGCCCCCAGCAGCATGGCGGTATGGCCGTCATGCCCGCAGGAGTGGGCTTTGCCGGGATTTTGCGAGGCTCATTCGGCACCGCTCGTTTCCGTGATGGGAAGGGCATCCATGTCGGCGCGAAGCCCGATGGCATGGCCATCGCCGTGGCGACCCTTGATGATACCGACAACGCCGGTGCGCCCGATACCGGTTTCCACCTGATCGCAACCGAAGGATTTCAGCTTTTCTTCGACGAATTTCGCAGTTTCATGCACATCGTAGAGCAGTTCGGGATTCTGGTGCAGTTTTCGTCGCCACGCGGCAATTTCTGCTTGCATTTCAATAGCACGATTTAACACTGGCATATCTGGGTGGCTCCCGGACCGGGCGTGATTTGAGAGAAACAGGATATGACGTTTCGGTGAAAACGGGCAATCCCTGTTTGCCTTTTCATTGCCACATGGCATAGATAAAGGAACATAAATCCTCCGACCGAGCGCGTTTCGAGCCTGTCATGCCAGTTCGGCGCCCTGGGATCTGGGTTATACTCCCATGCCCGAAGTGCTTATGAATCGTTATCGTGACGATTGCTACGGTTCGCTACGAGGCTGCTGCGATAACCCGCAAAAATTGCGGGCCATTGTGATTGGAACTGCGGAATGATGTCGAAGTCATTGAGAATCTGGTTTGCGGCAGTGGCCTTTTCCGGTATCGCGTTGTCGGGCGCGGCGGCCAATCCGTCCATTGCCGTCGATGTGGCCACCGGCAAGGTTTATGAACAGCAGGATGCCTTCCAGCGCTGGTATCCCGCTTCGCTCACCAAGATGATGACGGCCTATGTCACATTCCGCGCGCTTCAGTCCGGCCAGATGACGCTGGAATCCCCGGTGCGCATGACGGTCAACGCCTCCAAGGAACCGCCGAGCAAGATGGGGTACAAGCCCGGCTCGATCATGACGCTTGATACGGCGCTGAACATCATGCTGGTCAAGTCTGCCAATGATGTTTCGGTGGCCGTTGCCGAAGCCGTGGGCGGAACGGAAGCTGCCTTCGTGCAGCGGATGAATGCCGAGGCGCGGCGTCTTGGAATGTTCGGCTCGCATTTCGCCAATCCGAATGGCCTGCATGATCCGAACAATTATACGACAGCGCGCGATCTTGCGGTTCTTGCCGTGCAGTTGCGCCGCGAATTTCCGCAATATGCGCATTATTTCGCGACAGAAGCGATCGATCCGGGTGCGGGCAAGAAAGTTGAGGCCAATTACAACATCCTGCTTGGCCGCTATGACGGTGCGGATGGCATGAAGACGGGCTTCGTCTGCGCATCAGGCTTCAACCTTGCAGGTTCGGCCACCCGCAACGGCCGCACGCTGCTGGCAATCGTACTGGGTGCGGATCGCCAGGAAACGCGTGCGATCCAGGCCGCGCAAATGATGACCGATGCGTTTCGCGCGCGCAGTTCCGGCGGGCCGACGCTTGCCACGCTGCGCCCGGCGCAGACAGCCAATCTCAATCAGGCCGTTGATATGCGCAAGGCCATCTGTAGCGAGCAGGCCATGGCCGACCGCTGGGACGGGCGCGAGGTAGAAGGCCGGCTGAAGATCAATTCACCCTATATTCACGCCATGGACCATGATCCGATTGCCGTGCAGGTGAGGCTGGTTTCCGAACCGGGTTCGATCAACCGGCCCGGCCAGCCCGGCATTTCGCGGGTTCCGGTGCCAATGCCGCGTCCGCAGCGCGCGCCAGGCGTAAAGACAACGGCCATCAACTGATATGCCTGATCCCATTCCCGTTTCCGTGCTGACCGGCTTTCTTGGCTCCGGCAAGACGACGCTGCTCAACCGGCTTTTGAAAGATCCGGCGCTCAGCGATACAGCAGTCATTATCAACGAGTTCGGCGAGGTGAGCATTGACCATCTGCTGGTCGAGCAGGCGAGCGAGGGCGTGATCGAGCTGGCTGACGGGTGTCTGTGCTGCACAGTGCGCGGTGAACTGGTCGATACGCTGGCCGATCTCATCGACCGGTTGCAGACCGGCCGCATCAAGGCGCTGAAGCGCGTCATCATCGAAACCACGGGGCTTGCCGATCCGGCCCCGGTGCTGCATTCGATCATGGGTCATCCTCTTCTCACGCAGGTTTTCCGGCTTGATGGCGTGCTGGCTACCGTGGATGCGGTGAACGGCATGGCAACGCTCGACAATCATGAGGAAGCCGTCAAACAGGCAGCCATGGCCGACCGCATCATCCTCACCAAGACCGATCTGCCGGAAGCACAGGCTGGCTTGCCGGCATTGAAGGCACGGTTGCGCACGCTTAACCCCGGAGCCGATATTCTGGAAGCGGGGGAAGAGCGCACAGGCTATGCCGCGCTTTTTGAATGCGGGCTTTATAACCCGCAGACGAAATCGGCGGATGTGCGGCGCTGGCTTAAGGCCGAAGCCTATGAGGACGAGCATCATGGCCATGTGTGCGGGCCGGATTGCGGTCACGACCATCATCACCACGATCACCATCACGATCACCATAACGATCAGGGCTATGCGCATCATCATCATCATGACGATGCGATCCGTTCGTTTTCACTGCGCCATGATGCGCCGATCCCGGTTTCGACCTTCGAGATGTTTCTCGATCTTCTGCGTTCGACCCATGGTGAAAAGCTCTTGCGCATGAAGGGTATCGTGCAGATTGCCGAAGACCCGGACCGCCCGGTCGTCATCCATGGTGTGCAGAAGATTTTCCATCCGCCCGCGCGCCTGCCGCAATGGCCGCAAGGCAAGCGCGAAACGCTTCTGGTCCTGATTGTGAAGGACTTGCCGGAGGCCTATGTGCGGGAACTTTTCGATGCCTTTCTGGGCCGGCCCGGCCTCGACAGGCCCGACCGCGCAGCCATGACTGAAAATCCGCTGGCCATTCCGGGGTTCTCACCCCGCCGGTAAGCCGGTAAGTATTTGCTTTATTTCCTGCGAATGAGAAAGCGGTGAAGCGTGCCTTCCCGCTCCTGCGCAATCAGGGAGTGGCCTTCCTGTACGCAGAAATGCGGCAGGTCGATACCGGACAGAGGGTCGGTCGCCTCTACCCAGAGAAGCGCACCGCTTGCCATTTTTTCCAGACGATTGCGGGTTTTCAAAACCGGAAGGGGGCATTTCAGCCCCCTCAGGTCGTAAACAGGTGTGTTTTCCTGATCGGAAATCAGTTGCCGATGATTTTCCACCACGGCTTCTTTGGTCCCGGCTGTTCAATATTCTGCGCAACGGTGCTGGCAATCGTCATTGACGACATCTGCGGATTGGCCACGGCAGTCGCTTCTGCCGGGTTTTGCTGCGGTACCGGCACGGATGCGATTTGCGGAGCCGGTGTTGCAGGTGCAGCCTGCTGCGGAGCCGTTGCAATGGCGGTCGGCTGGATGGCCGGTGTTGCGGGGCGGATATCCGGTGCGCCCGGCTTTTCAGCCGATGCGGGTGAAAGTGACGGCGGCTCGCGCGTTACTTTTTCGCCGCGTGCCCGCGCTGCACTCCATGCGGAAACGAGCTTTGCTTCCGCAAGACCCTGTATTGATGGGGCAGGGGCTTTCTGTGCGGCGCTGAAAGCCGTCTGGAAGGTCTTTTCGTAAGAGGCATAGGACATGGCCTCGCCGCCGACCGAAGGCGGGCAGGCGCCTGTCGGCGACAAAGGCTGGCCATCCGGCGTCGGAACGTTGAACACGTAACGCTTTTCGCAGACATCGACTTTCGGCGGAACCTTGGTGGTCTCAAATGCGTCGTAGCCCTGTTTCAGCATCTTCCAGAACGAATAATTCGGATCGTTCTTGTAGCGTGTCATGTTGGCCGCGGTCATGCGGAACGGAAATGCCTGAATCTGGAACTCACGCTGGCCGCCCTTGAAGGCGTCGCGCCCGAAGGCATAAATCTCGGCGACCTGTTCGTCCGTCATCGAATAGCAACCCGACGACGAACATGCCCCATGCACCATCAGATGCTGGCCCGTGCGCCCGTTGGCGCGGTCATAGGCATTGGGAAAGCCGATGTTGAAGGCGAGATAATAGTTGGAATGCGGGTTCATCTGCGCGGGACGAACGGTGTAGAAACCTTCCGGCGCCTGACGATCGCCCTCGATATATTTCGGCCCGAGCTTGCCGGACCATTTGCAGATTTCGTAGGATGCGATCTGGTCGTATTTGCCGTTATTCTTCTGCTTCCAGACTTCCAGAACGCCTTCTTCCTTGAAGATACGCACCAGAATCGGCGACGTGCGGGGCATCCCCTTTGCCTGCATCTTGGCAACAATCTTTTGGGGAAGGGGCTTTTCCGCCCGCATGGCGAGGTCGGACACCGACGATCCCTGACAACCTGCCAGCAGGGCCGTTGCCAGAATGGAGCATAGAAGTGCGGTTTTGATCTTCATGTCGCATCAAGTCTGTTAGAGCCACGCCAGAGACTTTATGAGCAAAAGCCACGTTCCTGAAGGTCAAAGTTTAACAACAAAACCTTACGGTATCGTTTATAAATCCTTGCTCAGATAGCCCAAATCCAACGCATCGGTAATATGGCTGAATTTGCAGCATGATGCAAATCCGGGGAACCAAAGGCTCCCCGGATGATCTATCTTCCAGTTTATGGCTAAAATCAGATGTTGCGACCAATTTCCAGGAACTTCTGGCGGCGTTCCTGTTTCAGCGTTTCACCGTCGATATCCTTCATGGAGCGCAGCGAGGCGGCAATGATGTCGCCCGTGGCGTCGATCACGGATTCCTTGCCGCGATGCGCACCACCGAGCGGTTCAGGAATGATGCCGTCGATGATCTTGAGATCGAACAAATCCTGCGCGGTAATGCGCATGTTGGAGGCGGCATCCTTGGCACGGGTGGAATCATGCCACAGGATCGACGCTGCCCCTTCCGGTGAGATGACCGAATAGATCGAATGTTCCAGCATATAGACGCGGTTTGCCACCGCAATAGCGATGGCGCCGCCGGAGCCGCCTTCGCCGATGATGATCGAGATCACCGGCACGCGCAGCTTGAGGCATTCGGCGGTGGAGCGGGCAATGGCTTCCGCCTGGCCGCGCTCTTCGGCGCTGACGCCCGGATAGGCGCCTGCCGTATCCACGAAGGTGATAAGCGGAAGCTGGAAGCGGTCGGCCATTTCCATGATGCGGACGGCCTTGCGATAGCCTTCCGGCCGGGCCGAGCCGAAATTATGCTTGAGGCGGGTCTTGGTGTCGGAACCCTTTTCCTGCCCGATAATGGCGACAGGCGTGCCGTTGAAACGGCCGAAACCAGCCTGAAGGGCTTCATCATTGGCGAATTTGCGGTCGCCGGCAAGCGGCGTGAATTCGGTGAAAAGCCGGTCGATATATTCAAGGCAATGCGGACGGTCCGGATGGCGGGCGATCTGCGCCTTCTGCCAGGGCGTCAGCTTGCGGTAGATATCCTTCAGCGCATCGGCCGAGCGTTTCTCGAGGCGGCTAATCTCGTCGCCCATCTCGACGCTGCCCTGTTCCTGCGCGAGTTTTTTCAGCTCAAGAATCTGGCCTTCGAGGTCGGCGACGGGTTTTTCAAAATCGAGATAGTTATACATCGGACCTGACTATTCGTGCGTTTTACAAAGGGACGTGCCGCTCTATGGCCGACATGAAGAAGGCTGTATTACGGCGCCTTACATATTCACTGTGGGCTCATCTTGCAAATTTCCGGTTTTCTCATAACCGCAGGCGGGCTAATCGGCAAGCGGATGATGTTCGCTGACGAGTTTATGCAATCTTTCCTCCAGCACATGCGTATAGATCTGCGTGGTCGAAATATCGGCATGGCCAAGCAATTGCTGCACCGTGCGCAGGTCTGCGCCGTTCTGCAAAAGATGGCTGGCGAAAGCATGACGCAGCACATGCGGAGAGACTGAGGAAGCAGCAAGCCCTGCCCGGGCGGCGAGCCCCTTCAATTCACGCGCGAAAACCTGCCGCGCCAGATGGCCGCTTTCGGAAAAAGCCGGGAAGAGCCAGGGATTATCATCGCTGCCGGGCAGGGAATCGCGCAGGGTCAGAAATTTTTGCAAGGCATCGCGCGCTTTCCGGGAAAGGGGCACCATGCGATCCTTCGAGCCCTTGCCGCGCACCAGCAAAAAGCGGTGGTCGGTGCGCGCCACGGTGACGGGCAGGCCGACAAGTTCCGACACGCGCAAGCCCGTCGCATAGAGCGTTTCCAGAAGGGCGTGCAGGCGCAATGCCTTGATGCGTTCGCCCGGCTCCGCCGCCTCATTGGCTTCAAGTGCAGCCCGGTCGAGCAGTTTGCCGACATTTTCGACGCTCATGATCTTGGGCAGGGGCTTTTGTTTTTTCGGCGCATAAAGGATGCCGGTCGGATCGTCCTGCCGGAAACCTTCCGAATAGAGAAAGCGAAAAAACTGGCGCAAGGCGGAAAGGCGGCGCGCCTGCGAGGTCGGGGCAAAACCCTGTGCTGCCATGGTGTCGAGGGTCATGCGTATATGCCCGGTTTCCGCTTCGGCAAGGTTCACGCCTTTTGCGGCAAGCTCTTCGGCGGCGGCTTCAAGGTCACGCCGATAGGATTCGAGCGTATTTTGTGCCGCGCCGCGTTCGGCGCTCATCATTTCCAGAAAATTCTCGATTGCCAGTGAAGCGCGCATTGTCATTACCTGGATGACTGGTCTGGGACGGCAGGGGCAATGGGAACGGGATGAAGGCTCGAAGCTGGAATTTCGACCGCAATTTCGTGCTGGTCCGGCTTGATGAAATTCGCAAGCGCATACATCGCGCCGTAGATGAGGGCAGCGATAAGGGCTAGAAAAACAACAAGGCGCGTCAGTGTCGGCATGTATCTTTTATGCTGTGCCATTGAGACGAAAGCAAGGAGGCGGCGTGATCGCGTGAAAAAGCCGCTCCGAGCGCGACAAAAACCATGAAAGTAATTGACGCCGCTTCGTTTTTCATGTGGAACCGGGGTGGAACGGAAGAGGCTGATGAGCGGTACGAACAAACAAACAAATCTTCACAGGCAGACGGAAACGATCCGCCAGCTGCTCGGCAGTAAAGTGGTTGTTCTCGTTGGCCTGATGGGAGCCGGAAAATCCACCATCGGCCGCAAGGTGGCGAACATGCTCAACCTGCCGTTCAAGGATGCGGATACGGAAATTGAAACTGTTTCGCGGATGACAGTTGCCGAACTGTTCGAGGCCTATGGGGAAGTGGAATTTCGCGATCTCGAACGTCGCGTGATCCTGCGCCTTCTCGATGACGGCCCCATGGTGCTGGCGACCGGCGGCGGCGCCTATATGAACGCCGAAACCCGCGCGGCGATTGCCGAAGCGGGGATTTCCATCTGGATTAATGCCGATCTCGACGTCTTGATGGAGCGCGTTTCGCGCCGCCAGAACCGTCCCCTTTTGAGAAACAGCGATCCGCGCGGCGTCATGCAGCGGCTGATGGACGAGCGCTACCCGGTTTATGCGCTGGCCGAGCTGCATCTGATGACGCGCGATGAGAAAAAGGAAGTGATTGCCGCAGAACTGATCGAGGTTCTGGCGGCGCATCTGGAAAAGGAACAGGCCGCTTCCGCCGGATGACGGCCGAAACCTGAAGCGGTCCACGGGCCGTTTTCTTTATTTGTTTCGTGTGTCCGGTCTTTCGTCCACCGGATACCAGCAGGAGCTGACCAATGAATGCGCCCACAACCGTTGCCGATAGTGTTACCGTTCCGGTTTCGCTCGGGGATCGTTCCTACGATATTCTGATCGGCAAGGGGCTTGTCGAGCGCGCGGGCGAGGAAGTCGCCAAGCGGCTGAAGGGGGTTCGTGTCGCCATCGTCACCGATGAGAATGTGGCGGCAGTGCATCTTGAGCGTTTGCAGGCAAGCTTTGCACGGGCCGGTATCGATTCCACGCCGGTGATTGTCGCACCTGGAGAAAAATCCAAATCCTTTGCGACGCTTGAAACCGTCACCAACGCCATTCTGGCGGCAAAGCTGGAGCGTGGCGATGCGGTGGTGGCGTTGGGCGGTGGCGTGGTGGGCGACCTTTCCGGCTTTGTTGCGGGGATTGTGCGGCGCGGCATGAATTTCGTGCAAATGCCAACCTCGCTTCTTGCACAGGTCGATTCCTCCGTTGGCGGCAAGACCGGCATTAATACCGCCCATGGCAAGAACCTCGTTGGTGTCTTTAACCAGCCGCAACTCGTGCTGGCCGATACGCAGGTGCTCGATACGCTGAGCCCGCGTGAATTCCGTGCCGGTTATGCGGAAGTCGCAAAATATGGCCTGATCGACCGCCCGGATTTCTTCGCCTGGCTTGAAGCGAACTGGCAGGAGGTTTTCTCCGGCGGTGCGGCCCGCACAAAGGCTATTGCCGAATCCTGCCGCTCAAAGGCTGCGGTCGTGGCGCGCGATGAGCGTGAAACCGGCGACCGCGCCCTGCTCAATCTCGGTCATACATTCGGCCATGCGCTGGAAAGCGCAACCGGCTATGATTCCAGCCGTCTCGTTCATGGCGAAGGGGTCGCGATCGGCATGGCGCTGGCATATCGCTTTTCGGCCCGGATGAACCTTGCCGGTATTGAAGCGGCAGAGCGGGTGGAAGCGCATCTGAAAGCTGTCGGCCTGCCGGTTTCGCTGGCCGAGGTGCCGGGCGGCCTGCCGCCCGCGGAAAAGCTGATGGATTATATCGCGCAGGACAAGAAGGTGACGCGCGGTACGCTGACCTTCATTCTCACGCATGGCATCGGCCAGTCCTTCATCGCAAAGGACGTACCGCCTGCTGCCGTGCTGGAATTTCTGAAAGAGCGCCTCGCCATAGCTTAGAGCGGAGATTTGCTGGAACCACTCTAACTATTTGTTCTGTGAAAATTCTAGGGGAACACGGGAATGAGTATCGAGCTTTGGGTTCTGTGCGGCACTATTCTGTTCTGCGTCATTCTATCGGCTTTCTTTTCCGGTTCAGAAACGGCGCTGACAGCCGCCTCGCGCGCCCGGATGCTTACGCTGGAACAGCACGGCGATGCGCGGGCGAGCGTCGTGCAGCGCCTGATCGGCAAACGTGACCGGCTGATTGGCGTGCTGCTGATCGGCAATAACCTTGCCAATATTCTCGCGTCCTCGATCGCGACCACCATGTTCCTGACCTTTTTCGGTGACGCGGGCGTGGCCTACGCCACACTGGCAATGACGGTCATTCTGGTCATTTTCGCGGAAGTGCTGCCGAAATCCTGGGCCATTTCAAGCCCGGACCGTTTTTCGCTCAATGTTGCCCGTGGCGTGTCGCTGGTGGTGCTCGTGCTGGGGCCGCTTTCTGCGGCTGTGAACTGGATCGTGCGGGTGATCCTGCGGCTGTTCGGCATCAATCTTGCCGTCGGGCGCTCCATGCTCAGCCCGCAGGAAGAATTGCGCGGGGCTGTCGAGGTGCTGCATCGCGACAAGTCGCTCATCAAGGAGGACCGCGATCAGCTCGGCGGTCTTCTCGATCTGAAAGAGCTTGAGGTCAGCGACGTCATGGTGCACCGCACCGCGATGGGCACCATCAATGCCGATACGCCCGCAGACCAGATCGTGGGCGAGATCCTGGCAAGCCCGCATACGCGCGTTCCCGTCTGGCGCGACGATATCGACAATATCATCGGCATCATCCACACCAAGGACCTGCTGAGGGCGCTCTACGAAGTAGACAATGATTTTACGCGCATCGACATCATGAAAGTTGCGCGCAAGCCGTGGTTCGTACCCGATACGACCACCTTGCAGGATCAGCTCGATGCGTTCCTGCGGCGCAAGGCGCATATTGCCATTGTCGTGGACGAATATGGTGACGTGCAGGGGCTGGTCACGCTCGAAGATATTCTGGAAGAAATCGTCGGCGATATTTCCGACGAGCATGATATCGATATGCAGGGCCTGCGCCTGCAACCGGACGGTTCGGCCATCGTGGACGGTTCGCTGCCGATCCGCGATATCAACCGTGCGCTGGACTGGAACCTGCCGGATGAAGAGGCGACCACGATTGCCGGTCTGGTGATACACGAAACCCAGACCATTCCCGAAGTGAAGCAGGCCTTCACCTTTCACGGCAAGCGCTTCACGGTGCTGAAAAAGGAAAAGAACCGGCTGACGCGGCTGCGCATCGTGCCGCTCGATGCAGACGGAAAACCGGCGCAGATTTCAGCCGCCGGGCGCGCATAAGCTATTTGCCGCGCGGATGATTGCTCAGCCCCGCGCTGCTTCTCCGGGGGCGGAAGGTTCCAGTGCCAGCGCGTGAACGCCGCTTTCCAGTTCCTCTTTCAAGAGATCATTGATGGCGCGGTGCCGCTGCACGCGACTCATGCCGGTGAAAGCCTCTGCCACGATGCGGATGCGGAAGTGGGTTTCGCCGGCGCCGTCATAGGTGTCGTCTTCATGGCCACCATCGCGGTGATGGCCAGCGTGGAGACGGCTTTCATTAATGACTTCAAGCTTTTCAGGTGCAAAAGCCGCAGTGAGTTTTGCTTCCATCGAGCTTTGTTTGCTATTGTGCATGGACATTCGGGCCGGTTCTCCCCATATAGGCGCTGCGCCTCATATAACGCTGCTTCGGCTGCAAAAGGTGGGGCAAATCCGCACAGGAAAGTTACCCGCTTCAAAATTTCGCCGTGTTGAGATGGCTCAAAGCCAGATTGAGCGAAATGTCAATTCTTGTTTAGCCACTCTTAATCCGCATAATCCGATTCGATGACACTGAACTCCAAATATTTCGACAGCATCCGTATCCGCCCCAAAAAGACTACGGAAGCAAAGTCCAGCGCTCCCTGCTGCCAGTGGGATGGTTGCGACAAGCCGGGCACGCATCGTGCGCCGGTCGGGCGTATGCGCGAGGGTGAGTATCTCCATTTCTGCATCGATCATGTCCGGGAATATAACAAGAATTTCAATTATTTCTCCGGGCTGTCCGATGGCGATATCGCCAAGTTCCAGAAGGATGCCATAACGGGCCATCGCCCCACCTGGTCCACAGCGGCCAATTCCACCGCCAAGGTGCGCACCTCGCCAGATATGGCCAAGATGCGCTCCGGCTCGGCCTCCTATCACAACCGTATCCGCGACCCTTTCAATCTCTTCAAGGAGGCCAAGGGGCACGCGCCGGGCCAGAAGGCGCAGCGCAAGCCGCGCACTCTGGAGCTGAAAGCGCTCGCAACGCTCGGTCTTGATGCAAATTCGACTGGCGATAAGATCAAGGCGCGCTATAAAGAGCTGGTAAAGCTTCACCATCCCGATGCAAATGGTGGAGACCGTGGGTCCGAGGAGCGATTCCGTGATGTGATCCAGGCTTACCAATTGCTCAAGCAGGCGGGTTTTTGCTAAACCCGGCAAGCAGGCATGGGAAACCGGATCGGCCTGCCGGATGGCATGGACCGCGGGGCCTTGGAACTGCGGCCTGTTTCATGCGCACGGGAATATGGGTGGCGGACCGGATACCGGGCTCACTGCCCTTGACGGACATTCTTCTGCCGCGCGCCATTTGCGCGGATGCAAGCACGGATGCCCGCAACTGAACACGGACGGGGCGCATATCCGGCTTGCCGGGAAAACGTGCCCCGGATGATACTTGGATGTCGCGGCCGGACAGTCCTGCCGCTCTGGAGGCATGATGAACAAGGTTGAGCGGGATATAGCCAATTTGCCGGATACCACGGTTTCGGTACGCGAAGTATTCGGGATCGATTCCGACATGATGGTGCCGGCCTATGCGGCGGGCGATTCCTATGTGCCGGAACTTGATCCGGATTATCTTTTCGATCGCCAGACGACGCTCGCGATCCTCGCAGGCTTTGCCTATAACCGCCGCGTGATGGTTTCGGGCTATCACGGCACGGGTAAATCGACCCATATCGAGCAGGTTGCAGCCCGCCTCAACTGGCCTTGCGTCCGCGTCAATCTCGACAGCCATGTCAGCCGTATCGACCTTGTCGGCAAGGATGCGATCGTGGTGAAGGAAGGCGTGCAGGTTACGGAATTCAAGGACGGCATCCTGCCATGGGCCTACCAGCACAATGTCGCGCTGGTGTTCGACGAATATGATGCGGGTCGCCCGGATGTGATGTTCGTCATCCAGCGCGTTCTGGAATCGTCGGGCCGCCTGACGCTCCTCGACCAGAGCCGCGTTATCCGTCCGCATCCCGCTTTCCGCCTGTTTGCAACCGCCAATACGGTCGGCCTTGGCGACACGACGGGCCTTTATCACGGCACCCAACAGATCAACCAGGCGCAGATGGACCGCTGGTCCATCGTGACGACGCTGAACTATCTGCCGCACGACAATGAAGTGAATATCGTTCTCGTCAAGGCCAAGCATTACCAGAATGCCGAAGGCCGCGAGATCGTGAACAAGATGGTGCGCGTGGCCGACATGACGCGCCAGGCTTTCATCAACGGCGATCTTTCAACCGTGATGAGCCCGCGCACGGTCATTACCTGGGCCGAGAATGCCGCAATCTTCAACGATGTCGGCTTTGCCTTCCGCCTGACCTTCCTCAACAAGTGCGATGAACTGGAACGTGCGACGGTTGCTGAATTCTATCAGCGTGCCTTCGGCGTGGAACTGCCGGAATCGGCAGCCAATATCGTTCTCGCCTGATGAGAAAAGGCCCGTCGCCGGATCATCCGGCGGCGGCGCTCCATGATTTGATGTAGGCGGGGCCGTCTGCTGCAAAGTGAAGTCGGGATAGGCAGATGTCGGGCCAAATGTCAGGAATAGGCGATAATTCGCGTGATCGTAAAACGGGTCCGGTCGATTCCGAGCCGTTCAAGCGTGCGATAACGGCTTGCGTCCGCGCCATTTCCGGCGACCATGAAATGGAAGTGGCCTTCAGCCATGACCGCCCGGCGCTGAGCGCCAATCGCGCCCGCCTTCCCGATCTGCCGAAGCGCCCGACCGCGCATGACATTGCCGTCACGCGGGGGCTTGGCGATTCCATGGCGTTGCGTCAGGCGCGCCACAATCCGCGCATTCATGCCGCGCTGGCGCCGGAAGGCAAGCAGGCGCGGGCAATTTTCGATGCGGTCGAGCAGGCGCGTGTGGAAGCCATCGGCGCGCGCGCCATGGCTGGCGTGGCGGATAACCTCTCCACCATGCTGGCCGATAAATATAGCCGTGCCAATTTTTCCGCTGTCACGACGAAGGAAGATGCGCCGCTGGAAGAGGCGGTGTCGCTTCTCCTGCGTGAGAAGCTGACAGGCCGTCCGGCCCCGGCGGAAGCAGGCCAGGTGCTGGAGCTGTGGCGCGACTGGATCGAGCAGAAGGCATCTGCCGATATTGCGCGGCTTGGCGAGAACCTCGAAGACCAGCAGGCTTTTGCGCGCACGGTGCGCGATATGCTCGCCTCCATGGATATGGCGGAAGAGCTTTCGCAGGAAGAGCCGAGCGACGACGAAGAGCAGAATGACGAGCAGACGCCGGATTCCGATGAAAACGAGGAAGGCGGCGACGAAAATCAGGAAGGTTCCGATTCGGCTGAAAGCGAAGAGTCGGACAGTTCCAGCGATGAAGGCGAACAGGGCGAGATGGACGCGGCGGATGCTTCCGCCGACGAAATGGACGACAGCGAGGATATCGATGCGGAAACACCGGGCGATACGCGCCGTCCGAACCAGCCTTTCGCCAATTTTGCCGAGCATGTCGATTATAAGGTCTTTACGCGTGAATTCGACGAGGAAGTCGAGGCGACCGACCTTTGCGACGAAGCGGAACTGGACCGCCTGCGCGGTTTTCTCGACAAGCAGCTTGCCAATTTGCAGGGCGTGGTAGGGCGTCTGGCCAACCGTTTGCAGCGCCGCCTGATGGCGCAGCAAAACCGCTCGTGGGATTTCGATCTGGAAGAGGGCTATCTCGATTCGGCCCGTCTGGTGCGCATCGTCATCGATCCCACGCAGCCGCTTTCCTACAAGCAGGAGCGCGATACGGATTTCCGCGATACGGTGGTGACGCTCGTGCTGGATAATTCCGGCTCCATGCGCGGCCGTCCGATCACGGTGGCTGCAACCTGTGCCGATATTCTTGCCCGTACGCTGGAACGTTGCGGTGTGAAGGTGGAAATTCTGGGCTTTACCACCAAGGCGTGGAAGGGCGGGCAATCGCGCGAAGCATGGCTTGGGCGCGGCAAGCCTGCCAATCCGGGGCGGCTCAATGATCTTCGCCACATCGTTTACAAGAGCGCCGACGCGCCATGGCGGCGGGCACGGCGCAATCTCGGCCTGATGATGCGCGAAGGGCTTCTGAAGGAGAATATCGACGGCGAGGCGCTGATCTGGGCGCATCAGCGGCTGCTGGGCCGTCCTGAACAGCGCAAGATCCTGATGATGATTTCAGACGGTGCGCCGGTGGACGATTCGACGCTTTCCGTCAATCCGGGCAATTATCTGGAGCGGCATCTGCGGGCCGTGATCGAGGAGATTGAAACGCGCTCTCCGGTGGAGCTGATCGCCATCGGCATCGGCCATGACGTGACCCGTTATTACCAGCGCGCTGTCACAATCGTCGATGCGGAAGAACTGGCGGGCGCAATGACAGAACAACTTGCCTCGCTCTTTGAGGAGCAGGGGGCTGCCGCTTCCGTGCGCGGACGCCGGCGTGCCGGTCGAAGATAGAGCATGTCTCCCGAAAGCGGGAGCCGCTCTATCTCTTTGTTTTTACACGTTATCCGACGCATCGAAGCGGATCAGAAATCAGCCTGGTGGAGTGATTTCCCCGCGTCGGCGTTTCGCACTTTTGGCTCGAAAATGCTCTAAACAAAAATTTGCGCCGGAACCAAAGTGAACGCTATTGTACACCCGAGAATGCGAAGAACGAGTATTT
Source organism: Brucella melitensis bv. 1 str. 16M (assembly GCF_000007125.1). Classification (NCBI taxonomy): domain Bacteria; kingdom Pseudomonadati; phylum Pseudomonadota; class Alphaproteobacteria; order Hyphomicrobiales; family Brucellaceae; genus Brucella; species Brucella melitensis. The sequence continues at coordinate 46,143 of NC_003317.1, forward strand.
AGGAGAAGTTAAGGTGTCTCCGTTTTGTTTCGTATAAATATATCTTGCAGTATTGGCTTATGGAGATTCACCTGTCGATCCATTAATAGAGTGGGTTGATGCCGTAATTTTTATATTCTTATTAGAAGATGATGGCACTGTTATGTTGTAGCTATCATTAATCAGGAAATATAAGCTCCCACCGTCATCGATGGCTCGCGGTGACGCATCGTTATGTATTGTAAAGGAGGGGCCATTGGGGGGAGTATATTCACTTAATGTTATTGGGTTTTTATCGGGAATTGGTCCAAATAAACCCAATCCAAAACGGTCTGTATCGTAAATAACAATACGTGCCACTTCAGAAGCATTATCAGCAAAAGGCCAATATATTAAATGGCCCCAGCAAGCTATTCCCGTTGGAGTAATTTCCAGAGTTGCTAACCCATTGGCTAGCGTTTTAAAATATAAATGGTGTTTACCTGTCAATGGATCGATTATTGGTGAAATATCGACTCCATTTGCTTTGAAGTTTACGGATTTGATAAAATTGGTATCATAAAGATCTGTTACATGTACAATCGCATTTATAATACGGCTGGTGGCTTCAGGTAATATTGTTGCAGTCCATGTATATGAAGCTGGCTGTGCGGGTGTTCCTGTTCGGGGGAGCACGCGTACGTTTTTTTCTTTATCTTCCAGACCGAGCAACAAGGCGCTGCCCGCCATCGCGCTCCCGAGGGAAAGGGTGGTAGAGAAAAAAGGCGTGCTCTCATTTATTAATGATGGATCTGTTCCGGCAGGATATATTTTTATAGGCATTGATGACAGATTGGGCAGCCGTGGAAAATATATATCGAATAAAACTCCATTCGTGACCGTTCCTCCTTCAGTAGATGAGAACATCTTCTGTATATGTCTATCGTTTGCTACTTCATCCGGTAACTCGACATATGCAGCTTCACTCGAACCATCTAGAGGCGACACCTGTATCTGAATGTATGAGTTGGCGTTATCAAACATAATGGCTTGGGAAGTAGTTATTGTGTAGTTTAATGTCGCGTTAGACATATTACTTCCTATACTATTAAAATATATTATTCAGAAATAGGGTTGTTGAGTTTTCTTTTATGAATGTGGTTTTTGGCAAGGATTTCTTCTGCCGATGACGGAATGATTTCGCCACGAAAATATTTCTTTTGCCAGCCTTGCTTGACCGTTTCCGGGACTTGGTCAGCGAGCGCCTGATTGAAATTACTCCGGGACGCAGACCATGTTTCGTATTGGGCTTTGAGGGTCGGATCGTCGCTTAAACCTTTAATGGTCGGAACGACATCATCCATCTTTTTATGTTCGATTATCTGTATGAAACAGAAGGGTTCCCCTTTTTCAAAACGAACGGTGCCAGGCCGTGTCATGTGCCAGTTCATGGTGAATGGAAAAGGAAGCCACTCGGTTTCCACAAGAGCGGTCAGCGGCTGAATACCGTCTTTTATATGATTAGGTGCACCGTTTACCCATAGTGCAAAATTGGCTGGTGTTCGGAAAAGATATCCAGTGTGAAAGGTGAGGATGCCGTGTGAAAAGTGAGATTGGGCGAAATGTTCAATAGAAATAGAATCGTTCGCAACGTTTTTTACGAGCAAATCTTGTTTTGCGAGTCCTCCGTTCCAGCTTACTTCTATATCTGTAGGACATAGTATTTCCCACCCTGTAGAGTTCGCCATAGTTAATGGAAGACATCGGTAAGGTGCGCGTGAGTGAAAACTACTCATCCAGCTTCGTTCGGGGCGCCCAGGCACGATTTTAGGAGGCGTGTCATGGCATTTAAAGCATTCCAGATGCATCGCAGCCTCATACAGTTACACACGTGTATTGTTTTCCCTTTCGTCTAGAGCGGTTCCGTTTAAAACGGAATCATTGGAACGCTCTATCTCTTTGTTTTGTCACATTTTCCGACGCGAAACCGTTTCACGCTTTTGGCTCGAAAATGTTCTAAAGGAAAACTATTGAGAATAATGAACTGCAATTATCCCGGCGCTTACTATTTTGTAAACTGTAGATACTAACGGGAACGGACACGTTGCAAGCTTTCCTGCAAGAATAGTGGCGATGGTATACTCACTTTTCAAAGCTGAGAAATTTCAATGTTCTAGAGCGCGTTTCGATCTGATTGAATCAGATCGGCGCTCTAATCCTTTGTTTTGACGCGCATCTTTTCCGAAAACCGTTTCACACTTTTCGGGATGCACTCTAGCGTACAGGTTGTCTCAAAAGTCGCAGCGCATTGACTGTCACCAAAACGGTTGCACCCGTATCGGCCAGAATGGCAGGCCAGAGGCCGGTAATGCCCAAAACCGTGGTGACGAGGAAGACCGCCTTCAACCCCAGAGCGATGCCGATATTCTGATGAATATTGCGCATGGTCCGCTTCGACAGATCAACCATTTCCGCGATATCGCTCACATGCCCGTGCAAGATGGCGGCATCGGCGGTTTCAAGTGCCACATCGGTTCCACCACCCATGGCAATGCCCACATCGGCTGCGGCAAGGGCTGGTGCATCATTGATGCCATCGCCCACTTTGGCAACGATCCGTCCTTCCTTGCGCAATTCGCCGACAATGCGCTGCTTGTCCTCCGGCAGAAGCTCGGCGCGCACTTCGATGCCAAGATCACGCCCGATGGCTTCCGCTGTGCGGCGGTTGTCGCCGGTCAGCATCAAGGTGGCGATGCCGCCGTCCTTCAGCTTTTTCAGGCCAGCGATAGCGTCAGCGCGCGGCTCGTCGCGCATGGCGATGGCGCCAGCAATCCTGCCATCGGCAACCAGCACGGAAACAGTCTTGCCCTCATCGTTGCAGGCGGCAATACGGCCGGCCAGCGCATCGGGGATCGCCGCAATATCATTCGCAGCCTTGCGCGAACCGAGAAAAAGTACGCTCTTGCCCGCGACGCCCGACACACCCTTGCCGCCATGCGCCTTGCCCTGCGTGATTTCCGCCAGTTTCAGCGCCCGCTCTTCAGCAGCACTGACAATTGCAAGCGCAAGCGGATGGCTGGAACCGGCATCAAGGGAAGCGGCAAGCCGCAAAACCTCGTCTTCCGGCAGCGCGCCTGCCAGAACGTCCGTCACCTTGGGCTTGCCTTCGGTAAGTGTGCCGGTTTTGTCGAAGCAGGCCGTGGTGATTTTGCCGACGGTTTCCAGAACCCCGCCGCCTTTCATGAGAAGGTCGCGCCGCGCACCGGAAGAAAGGGCCGCAGCAATGGCAGCAGGCGTGGAAATGACCAGCGCACAAGGGCAACCGATCAGCAAAATGGCAAGCCCCTTATAGATCCACTCGTCCCAGACGCCGCCCGCAAAAAGGGGCGGCAGGATCGCGACCAGCGCCGCCACAACCACAACACCCGGCGTATAATAGGTCGAGAAACGATTGATGAAACGCTCGGTCGGGGCCTTGGCCTCCTGTGCCTCCTCCACCAGACGGACGACGCGGGCGATGGTATTGTCCTGAGCCGCCGCGGTTACTTTCACGCGCAAAAGCCCGTCACCATTGATCGTGCCCGCGAAAACCACATCACCTTCGCCCTTGCCAACCGGCGTGCTTTCACCGGTCACGGGCGCTTCATCGATGGCGCTTTCGCCTGAAATGATCTCGCCATCGGCTGGCATACGATCCCCCGGACGGACCGAAATCACATCACCGATGGAAAGGCTTTCAGCGGCAACCTCCCTGGTCGTTCCATTGCGCTCCAGAAAGGCCGTCTTGGGAACGAGGGTCGCCAGCGACTGGATGCTGGCGCGCGCCTTGCCGGCTGCGACACCTTCCAGCAATTCGCCGACGAGGAATAGGAAAACCACCGTTGCCGCCTCTTCCGTCGCACCGATGATAATTGCGCCGACCGCCGCGACCGTCATCAGCATTTCGATGGAAAAAGGCGTGCCATTGACCGCCGCCATACAGGCGCGCCAGGCAATCGGAACGAGGCCGATCAGCATCGCCGCCATAAAGGCCCAGTGCATCACCGCAGGGTAGAGATGGCCAATGGCATAGGCGGCAAGCAGCCCGCCACCGCAGGCAAGCATCGTCTGGCCTTTCTTCGTCTGCCACCATGACAGGCTTCCAGCCGGCGCTGCCGGTTGCGCCGCGCCGCTCCCATTTTCCGCAAGCACCGTCCTGTAGCCCAGCGCCGTAACTTTGGCTGCAATCTCATTGCTATCAGCCGAACCATCCTGATTGACGGTCATCGTCCCGTTGGTGACGGAAACCGACACATCGGTCACACCCGCCAGACGGCGCACGGCAGTATCGATTTTCGCGGCACAGGAGGCGCAATCCATTCCATCCACGCGGAAGCGCAGGCTGTTGGGTGCAGCTTCCAGCGGGCTTTCAGCATGAGCGTGGTCATGATGATGGTCATGGTCGTGATGATGGTCGTGGACTGCCGCTTGCCTTTCCTTGGCCAGTTGCTCCACACCATAACCGAGGCTGCGCACCTTGCGCGCCATGGTTTCAATATCACCGCTGCCATCATGACGCACTGTCATCGTACCCGCCGTCACCGTACCCGCCGTCACCGAAACGGAAACATCCTCGACACCCTTCACACGCCGAACCGCCGTATCGATCTTGGCTGCGCAGGAGGCGCAATCCATACCGTCCACACGAAAGCTGATCTGGTTCATTGGCTCACTCACGGTCTTTGATATCCCCCTTGAATTGCTCGAACCAAGGTTTACATCCTCTAGTAACTAGAGGAGCAAGCGAAAAATCATGGTCAGCATCCCGATAGGCGAGGCCTCCAAGGCAAGCGGTGTGAAAGTGCCGACAATCCGTTATTACGAGCAGATCGGCCTTCTGCCCGTCCCGCCACGCACACAGGGCAATCGCCGCCTTTACGATGCCAGGGATATCCAGCGGCTTTTGTTCATCCGCCATGCGCGCGATCTGGGGTTTGCGGTGGATTCCATCCGCACGCTTCTCGACCTTCAGGACAAGCCCGACCAGTCATGCGCGGTAGCCGATGCAATAGCGCGTGCCCGCCTGACAGAAGTGGAGCTTCGCATTGCCAGGCTTCAATCCTTGAAAACAGAACTCTTGCGAATGCTCGACAGCACCGCCCATGGCCGTGTTGACCAGTGCCGGGTGATCGAGATACTCGGCAATCACGATGAATGCCTGCACCCCACGCATTAGAGCGCGTTTCGATCTGGTTGAATCAGATCGAAACGCGCTCTAATGCTTTGTTTTTACGCGCATCTTTTCCGAAAACCGTTTCACACTTTTCGGGATGCGCTCTGGACTTTTCTATTCCACTTTTTCAAACCGGGTGGCTGCGATTTTCAGCGTTCCGATCCGGGTGCCGATACGCGCCACCACCGGCGCATAGATGCCGGAATTGCCGAGCGCAGCAAAGGAGATGGTGATCCGGCTCTTGTTGGCCAGATAATCGATCGATTTCTTGCCCTTCTGATAACCTGAAACCGGAATGAACTTCGCCGAACAGATGACTGATTCGCCAGTAAAGCCACCCGTGGTGAACGATTCAGTGCCGTTGAAGGCCAGCTTTATTTCCACGCGCGTCTGGCCGTCAAAAACACTGAGCGAGCGGTCGCAGACCGAACGCGCATCCTTTGCGGGGATCATGAGGGCGCTCAGCGGATCGCTGACATTGAGGAGATCGCCTGGCATGGTTTCCACCCAGGGATCGTCTTTTTTCACGGGTGGCTGGTTTTGTGCTGCAACCACGTCTCCATTCATGAAACGGATTGCCGTGCTCTTGTCCTTGCGGCCATGTTTATAGGCGAGATCGAAGCTTTTGGGGACGATAGCCCCTTTTACCGCACTGCCTGTGACGTGCACGGTGCCATCCGTATTGTCGAAAATGCGGGCAAGGCCCGATGTCACGAAACGGCCGTTCAGGTTATAGTTCGGCCCACTGACGACGGTTTCGATAGCTGCGCGCGCAATGGAAAGCCCGAAAATCGAGATATCATATTCGGTTCTATAGAGATCATCTGCTCTCGCCACTCCGCTCGCGATTGCCAGTCCTGCCAGGGTGAATGCACCATAGCGGATCGATCGCTTCCATGCGGCTTTCAGCAGGAGCAAGACATCTGTCATATTCGGCATTCCTTCCGCGAATGTCCGGTGGGCCATGTCAGTTCAGGTTTTCAACCGGATTGCACCGCCAAAAAGTTGCGTGGGATTCTTCGATACAGTATCTGTTTAGGCCAAGCAAAACGGGCGAAGTTATGATCGCAACCTTTCATGACGGTCATGCGAGCGCTGCAAAACCGCGTCTTTCGGCAGGTTCAGCGGAATCTCACTTGACTGTAGCGGCGGCTGTCACTATAGAAACGCGACTTTCCCAATAGGCCGCCTGTCCGAGATCGCGCGCCAGCAGCAGTAAGTTGCTTTGAATGCTTGAGTTCGGACATTCGGGTCGGGGCCTGAAAAGAACGCAATTGAAGGTGAGACCAAAATGTCCCGCGCTTGTGAATTGACCGGCAAGTCGGTCCAGTACGGCAACAATGTCAGCCACGCGAACAACAGGACGCGTCGCCGTTTCCTGCCGAACCTCTGCAATGTTACGCTGATCTCCGAAACGCTCGGCCAGAGCTATCGCCTGCGCATTTCCGCCAACGCCCTGCGTTCGGTCGAACATCGCGGTGGCCTCGATGCCTTCCTCGTCAAATCCGACGATAAGGAACTTTCGCAGCGCGCCCGCCTGCTCAAGCGCCAGATCGCAAAGAAGCAGGCTGAAGCTGCCGCTTAAGCCTACGGCCTTACAGTTTGACAAAAAAGGCCGGCACTCGTCGGCCTTTTTTGCTGGTTCCATCACCCAGGATAAAAAAATGCCAGCCAAGATCTCCGTGCTGCCGCAGCCATCTTTTTCGCGCCTCATCCCGGCTATCCTCGCCATGTGCGTTGCAGTCGCCGCGTCGAATATTCTGGTGCAATATCCTTTCCAGCATTTTGGCCTCGGCGAAGTGCTCACCTATGGCGCCTTCAGCTATCCCGTTGCATTTCTGGTTAACGACCTGACGAATCGCCGTTTCGGCCCTGCTGCCGCGCGCAAGGTCGTCTATGCGGGTTTCGTGCTGGGCGTGGTCATGTCGATCTGGCTTGCGACGCCACGCATCGCCATTGCCTCCGGCTCGGCCTTCCTCGTTGCGCAGTTGATGGATATCACCGTTTTTGACCGGCTGCGCCGCCAGAGCTGGTGGAAGGCACCTTTTGCCGCTGCCATGTTCGGCTCGGTTCTGGATACGATCCTGTTCTTTTCAATAGCCTTTGCCGCAAGCTTCTCCTGGATCGACGGGCTGACGGGTATGCTCGATTCGTCGCTTGCCGAGCCTGCATCCTTTCTTGGTCTCGGCGTGCCGCTCTGGGCTTCGCTCGCCTTCGGTGATTTTATCGTGAAGGTTGTGATGGGCACATTGATGCTGATCCCCTATGGGGCGATCCTCGCCATTTTCGCACCCACCCTTTATGCCGTAAACCGCCCTTCGGCAGAAAGGGCCTGATCTTTCCTGGATCAGGCCCTTTCACTTACGCTTTTCCGGCAGGGACAAGCGATGGAAGATAAATGCAACTCTTCTCTACGTTCTTGAAGCAAGTGCAGTCCGGTTAAAAAGGGCAGCTCAAGCTGGCTCTCAAAGAGCCATTACCACCTCACCCTGAAACCAAGCGTACCTCTAACGTCGTAACTATCAGCAAAATTGTTCAATGACGTATTGATAGCGCCTTCGCCATAGATCAAATATTTGTTGTCAGCCCAAGCATAGCTTCCTCCAAGGCCTACGCCGCCCCATGTAACGTCTTGTTTCACAGAGAACGTCGTATCTGCAACTCCGACGCGGCCGTTACCCATAAACTCCTGATAAATATTGGCGATAACATAGATATTCGTATGCACAATTTGTCCGGCATCGTCCTGCCAGGCATTCCGATAATCCAGCGCAACACCAGCCCGACCAATTAAACTGTCACTATCGTTCAAGCTGACATTGGCCTCCCATATATTGTTGAAAGTATCCATGCTCAGTTTTGACCACATCAATTGTGCCTGCGGTGTCACTGACCAGCGTTCACCTATATTAAAACGCTGCCCTGTTTCTATGCTCACAGCATATCCCGTTGCCTTTTTGTCATCAGCGAGCCCCTTTCCGGCTGTATCTGAATTATAGTCATTATTGTACCAGTTTATCTGTGCCTGACCGTCCACATAGAACCCGCTCTCCCCATACCATGTGAGCGTTCCGCCCAGCCCCCAGGCACTGGTCGTTGCATCCCCATCACCCGACGGCGAGTTAATACGGGATATCGCAGAACCATAAAGCGCATTGATGCCGCCGATAAGTTTGCCAGTATCTGCTTCATAAAACTTGCCATCGACACCTGACTGTATAATCACAGTCCTGATATTCTGGCTCATATTCGTGAGAGATCTCGAGGATTGAAGTTTGCTGTAATCGCCGCCGATACGTGCCCAGATGCCATTATCACTGGTGACAACACCTGCCACAGGTGACGAAGCCGGATCGGCACCAGCAGGAGCGCCACCCTGTTCAATGGCCGGATAAGAAGGACCGTTCCAGTAGCTATTACCGACGCGTTGCTGCAATGTCGGCAAACGGTTCAGCCGCTGCATATTTTGCACCGCCCCTTCATAAAGTGGAACTCCAGGGTTAAATTGTGGCTGTGGTGTTGGTGTTGGCGTCGGCGTGTCTTTTAGCTGGCTACGCAAATACCAGTCGCCATCGAGATTATCGACGCTGCCTTGATGCAGCGTATAAGCATAGGCCCCCGCAACCACCGCTTGTTGTTTGTCCGCTGTGGTGAAATCACCCAACAAGCTGAACACGCCGTCCGACTGCCCGACAACCTCAACCACCTTGATCCCGTTGGCTGTCTGCATACCCACGCCGCCCCGATTAATAACCTTGAGGCTGGTGGTACCGGACGTATTTCCTTCCACTTTCAGCATATCGGTAAGGGAGTTATCGTCACCCAGCACGGTATTGATCGCAACAATGCCATTATGTCCGACATAATTGTCGGCAATATGGAGTGTTGCGCACCCCGTGCCGCCAAAATTGACAAGACCGGCATTGTCAAGCGATGCCATATTGGTGTCGAACCCGCCTAAATCCACGGTTCCGCTTGCGCCGGTTCGATAGGCGGAACTACTGCTGAAAGCTCCGCTCTCACCTTGAAGGAGCACCCCTCCATCAATGGTCGTGGCGCCGCCATAAGTATTGGCGCCTGAAAGAGTTAACTGCCCCGCGCCGCTTTTGTTCAGCCCCCCGTCTCCAGATATGACGCCGGAAAAAATACTGTCGAAGCCTTGATTGACAGTCAATGTTCCGCTGCCGAGCGTTACATCACCTGCCCCAATAAGCCCCCCGACTGACGTGTTAAAATCATGAAGATCAGCTTTAGCTCCCGCCTGTACTGTTAGCGGGCCCGAACCGAAAGCATTATCGGCAATACCTGCTTCAGCCGTACCTTGTTCAACAGTCAAACCTCCCGAATAAGTATTATTGCCGGTGAAAGTAGTGGTACCGCTCCCTTTTTGTACAACCTTGCCACCACCGCTGATCGAGCTGCCAAAAGTTACCGCGCTACTGTGGTTGAAGGCCAGCGTGCCATAACCGTAGGAATTGGAATCCACGATCACATCGCCAGGAATGCTTCCTGTCGCGGTACCGTTACCAAGCTGGAGCGTGCCTTCGCCTACTGTTGTTGTACCAGTATAGCTGTTGGTTCCTGTCAGAACCAACGTACCGAAATCGACTTTCTTTAAGCCCTGGTTACCTTTTATCTCTGATTCTATTGTCGCACTCATGGCCGCCCCGGCGCGACTGCCATCGCCGACGCGAACCGTCGGTATGCCATCTACGGGATCATCAAGAATGATACTGCTACCCGTGAGCAGATAACCATCCGTCGAGAATACGAGACCGCTTGCCTGGATCGTTATCGGATTGTCGCTGATAGTAACTGTTCCGGCTTTTACACCAAACTGTGCGAGTGCGCCATTAACCCATGATCCGTTGTCGGCACCGGAAAGTTTGGTCCAGTTGTTATTGGCAGCATCCCACACACCATCGCCACCATCCACTGCTCCGTTATCGTGATCTGCTGAATTGCCCCCATCCCATATATTGAAGCCAGGCTGACCGCCGAAAAACAGATTATATTGGTTTGGTGTCGTGGTAATGAGCTGTAATAATGACGGATCTGTTCCTGTAGGGACCGATCCCAATGTCAGATTACCAGACCGGGTTCCGCCAAAATCAAAGAGACGATAAAGCCCGGGGCCGAAATCGCCCATGTCCTGTATGTTCAATGTGCCATTTAACGTCAGATCGCCCAAAACATTAAACAAACCCGGTGCGTTCGGCGCCTTGCCGAGCGTCACGTTCACAATACTGCCGCTTGCCAACTCCAAGTTATTCTGAAAGGTCAGGGTATGGTTTTGCTGGCCGATCAATGTGGCCCCATCGGCTATAGTTGTATCACCGACGATCGTGCCCGTCCCAGCGAGGCTTGTTCCGCCTTTAACGGCAACCATGCCGCCCAAAGTGCCACTTACAAATAGGCCGCCCACATCCACCGATGTTGAACCGGTGTATGTATCACTATTGCCGGAAAGGGTCAGAATGCCCGCGCCCAGTTTTTGTATGCTGCCTGTGCCGCTTATTACTTTATCGTAAGTAAAACTATCAGACCTATTAAAAATAAGCTGTCCGTTGACTGCGGCGTCGCTCGCGATACTGCCAATCGTACCGCCGGTACCAAGCTGTAACGTCGCTCCTGCTGCGATAGTGCTCGTACCTGTATAAGTATTGTCCCCTGTAAAAATTACCGTTCCCTGGTCAAGCTCGATATTGCCGCCCGCTCCGGAAGCAACACCCGCAAAGGTCTGGGTTGTTGTATTCTTCAGTGCAAGAGTTTTGCTGCCGAGGTTAATCGTGCTGTTCGCAGGGCCGGAAAGGTTCTGCATCGTTGTACTATTGGTGATGCCGGAAATATCGAGATTGGCATTCAAGGTCACGCTTGCATGGGATGCAAGGCTGCCATCATCGGTCAATGCCAGCGTCCCGGCATCAATCGTCCATGGCCCCGTTGCCATGGACGCACCTGAACCACTCCAGGTGCTCGTGCCATTTTTGACAAAATCAACAAAGCCCATATAGCCCATTTGCTGGCGGTTTTCGCTGCCAGGATCTATCTGATCCAATAAGCCAAAATTGAAAGTGCCAGCATTCGCACCGCCGAGAATAAGATGGTTTCCCGTGCCTCCGCCTGTAACCCGAACAACCCCTCGCATACTCTGCCCGCCCCAAAGCTCCAGAGTATTATCATTGCCATCAAATTCGATCGCCTCCGAAGTTGAAGCAAATTGTCCGTTATTTATTGTAGCATTCCCAAGAATTATATGGGAATTTATAATATAATTCCTATCGCCGCGCACATATATCGCGGGAACAACGTTAGCATCTACACTAAATAATTCAGGTATAGAGGGAAATAGTCTTGCAATTGTGCCTTGATTGTTGATGACGCTATCACTTCCATCCAGGATGAGGGCAGGTGGAGACTTCATCTTTGGAGTACTAATAGCTCCAGATAATATGGATCCTGTAGAAGAAAGATTAACTGTTGTGGATGACCTCATATAGACACCACCACCGGGAGACCCTTCCGGTACTTGCCCCTTCGTATAGTCTCCGGTCGATTTCGGCGTGCCCCCGCTGCCTCCGCTTACATAGCCGTCGACCACCAGTGTGCCGGTATTTAATATGATCCCAAGTCCGCCTCCTCCGCCCATTTCGGCATCCGTAACAGGATCAATAATCCTCGCACCGCCGCCGCCTCCAAGTATCCTGGCGCTGGCCGCAACTGTGAATATCTGGCCATTCAGCACAAATGCGACACCTCCACCACCGCTGCCGCGCGGTACCTTGTTCTCTCCCCCCATAGAAGCTTCACCTCCTGCCCCGCTAATAATAAAGCTGCTGACCGTTTATTGAGGGGCATTAATAATCGCCAGTACTGCGCCACCACCGCCACCCGAACGCTCTTCGGCGGCGCCGTTCGTACCATTCATACTTGTTCCACTCGGCAGTGGGTCTGTTGCATTGACAATCGTCGCCCCAAGTACCCCGCCTGTGGAGAGCGCGTTGCCATCTATAACTCCATTTCCACCATTTCCGGGAATGGTAGGGGCAACGGGCCCTTGGCCAGCCGCTCCCCCACCTTCGCCGCCCTGATGAACAAAGTCGCCTCCTGCCCCGCCCACAGCGTTGCCGGCCGCATCAGTCCCTCCGATACCGTTGCCAGAGCCATACTTTGTTTGCGCAGCCGCGCTATACCAGCAAAGGCTGCATGTCCCTGCCAACAATAGCAGCTTCCATCGAGAATGAAGTAGCATTATTGTCCTCTTAAGTAAAAATGTCTTAAATATAATAATTGAAGGATGTAATTTTATAATTCAAAATATAGTAAATCGGATTTATAATAACAGTTATTGAAATTACTATCAATACGTATTCTATTTACTTATACTTCTAATAAATATAAGTATCTATAATCTATTAATTATATTAGAGGGTAAAATGGCTGTATCGGCAGTAATAAATAATATACCGAATATAATGGTTAGTAATATTAGCTCGCCCGCTGGATCGCAGGTTATAACCGCAACACTGACATATGATGGTAATGGAAATGACGCCCCGAAGCCTGGAACTGACAGGTTTACATTTATTTTCGCATCAAACCCGAATGGAAATGTAAAGGTAGCGAGCGGCTCGTCTTTAGACGCAGCAATCACCCAGGATTCCGCCAACCCTAATGTCTATACGGCAAGTATAACAGTAATTGCTGCAGCCTATGGTGTTTGTAGCGCCAGCGGCAACAAAACTGGCGATAGTACACAATGGCTAGCTTCCGCAACAAGCTTCAGCATTTTGCCAAGCGTAAGCTTTCCCGTGATCACGCGAAATCCCAGCCCTGCCTTACAAGTTTCTCCCGTTCCGGGCACGCCTGACAGTGATGCTACACTTGTCACTCAGATGGATGTAACAGTCACCGATGAAGGAGGGAATCCTATTCCCGACAGCTCGGTCACCTTTACAGTCAAAGATGTGCGAAAAACAAGCGCCACTCAAACTGGTGTTTTTTACAGTGCAAGTAAAACTCCAATCAGTCTGGCGCCGTTAACCCCGCAGGACCCAAGGAGCGATTCCCGATTTGCCCAAGCTACAAATAAACTTGGTGTAGCAACGATTTTTATCGCAACAAATCAGAATCCTGGATATCTAAGAATATTCTGTGAGACGAATACAATAAGAGGGGCAAGTGCTTTTGTTTATATATTTGATACGGCTTTTGGAACTGAGCTGGAAGCGCCAGATACAGATATCGGTCCAGACCTATCAAATTATACCGATACTACCTTTCCGGTTACAATAAACAATAAAAATACGAGTCCCAACGAATTTATTGCTCTTTTTCTAAACAATAAGTTCCAAAACCAAATAGCAGGAACGAATTTAAATGAGAATGGTAGCGCTTTGACAGTCGCGAATGCGGCAGACCTTAACGTTGGATCATCATCGGCAAAACCGCAAAATAATTTTCTATACACCATCCGTACAAGTAACGGGGATCTAATTAATTCCAAAACAACCCTTTTGCAGCTGTTTGGTCCCCTGCCTACCCCCAACCCCGAAAATCAGATTCTGGGCCCCCTGGTGGATCCTAATGGCGGTGTTATCAATCTTGGAAGTATATTTATACAGGGAAATCCAACAGATTACACAACAACAATAGATCTGAGTAAGGATAAAACAACTCTCGCCGACAAAATGTCGTATACTTTAAAGCAAAACGACATAGTAACTCTTCACGCTACATTTCAAGGCGATTTTCAGAGCGACGATAACTTCCAGGTCAATCCCTTCACATATACCAAAACCATCACCGACCCAACTGATTCAGCATTTAATATAATTATTCCTTTTGATGATATATCGGGCTACGGAACCCCAAAAGATCCAAAAAGAAGCAATCTCTATAAGATGTATTATGAGATAACGCCCGCGAGCGCTACAACTCCGATCGCAGCGAGTTCATTGACGCAAGGTGTTCTTTCTACAAGGGTAATATAGGTTTAAAAATGAAAAAGTTACTTAGAGATATCAAGCCGTTTATAATAGATAATAGTGATTTAGATAAAGTAAGTATCTCCAAATCATCAAAAACAATTATCACGTGCGAATCTTGGGACCATATCAGATCGACGCAGATAGCCACTCTTTATATCAACAAGGCCGCTATCACATCTATTCAACTTCTTTTCCTGAATGGGCGCTTCGCCGCGCCACCGGTCTTTAGCATCACCACCGAAAAGCATTTTCGGCCCGGCGAGAGCTACGAAATCTTCATTGAAGTTACCGAACCCGATGGCAGTGACAATCCAAATCAAAGTAGAAGCGCTTCGCTGATTGTTGATGGATGCCTTAACCTCGATATCTGAACAAAAAAGCGCAAAACTGCCGCATGAATGGTGATTTTCGAGAGCGGAATGTGACGTAGGTGAAGGTATAAAAATACCCGAAGCGCAGAAAAACACCATTGCAACAAGATATTACGGCTTTGGGATCAGACACCTGGCGAGCTGGACTATTTCCCGAAAAGTGCGAAGCGCATACACGGGGAAATCAATCCATTGGACTGATTTCAGATCCGGCGTCGATGCGTCGGATAATGCGCAAAATCAAAGCAATAGAGTGGTTCCAACGACTCGGCTTTAGCCGGAACCTCTCTAAAGCATGTCGTTACCCCAAAACAAATTCTCACTTTTGGGAACATGCTCCAGCCCCACGGAAGGTTATAATAACTCTCATTCACGATGAAGATTTTTAAAGAACAACACTCTCTTGAACAGAAGAAATATGTAGAAAAGCGCTATGGACAATATATTTGCTGCATTGGGGGATATTACTCCCACAATAGACAAACTGGACACCACTCAAAGCCCGCCAGTCCTTTATCTTAATATCGTTAATGGCAGTGTAGTGGCAACATGCGCACCTTGGGATAGTATCAGGACGGATCAAACTGCATTTTTGCTCCTGAATGATGTGGTGATAGATTCGCAGCCTATAGAGGCCCAGGATCCTACGGGCCCCACTCCGAGGCTCGGTAAGCCTCCCCAATTTACTATCCCGGTGGCGAATAATTTCTCGGCAGGAAACGAGTATAACATCCAGATAAAAGTAACTGATACCGTACAGAATATTGGTATATCGCAAAAGCTGACCTTCGATGTTCGGGAAGATTCTCTGGAGAAAGATCTCAAGATTGATATTACAGAGGGTGCTGCTGGATACACAGACGACTACCCCTATCTAATGCCTGCCAATATTGCTGTCATACAGGGCCCGCCCAATATGCAACTGACCGCGCGGGGGCGTGGCAAGGTGCGCTTCCAGGATGTTGGTGGCGCAGATGTTTGTAATTTCTATTTCGATGAAAACGGGGTCGCCCCGTTGGTGTTGATTAGAATTGATAAACTGCATGTAGATGCAGTTGCAGCGAGCATACAAGATCAGATTTACATTACACGTTGCGGCCAGACGGACGAAATTTTCAGCAGGCCGGTTTCCTTCGATGATTATGTTCCTGTAACAGACCCCAACCTCAGCTCTGCGATTGATTCTGTTTCCTGTAATACTGTCGGCATAGCAGATGGGAATACTATATGTATAATTAGTATCGTTTTCAATAAAAGATACATTGATACAAGTTCTGATGATACAATATTTATTGTTATTCCTGATAGTTTATCATTGAGTAAGAACATGTTTAATAAAAATTTTCCAATACGTATGGCTGGGCCGAATCTACCTACGGTAAAAATAGTGGATTATACGGCAGAATTTGAAGTTAGTGCGGAGAAACCGGGTACATATAAAGTTTCATTTTTTCCAAGTAAGTCTGCATTGGCTTACTTTAGTAAAGACATACTTTTTAAAGAATTATCTTGAGGTATGATATGTCAGATAACCTAGATAGTAATAGTATTATCCTAAAAGTTGATGCATCAATAAGTCTAGAGGTGAACAAGGATAATTCCGCGGCTGATGGAAAAACTGTGAACACGGCCATCGCTTCTCTGGATAACGGAGGGGACTTTGTTCCAGGCATTGTTTTTACTTTTGAAATTACAGAAGGTAATGCTGTATTCGTCGCTAATGGTGAGAAAAAAGCAAACATCAATGCAAACCCTGCTATGGTTGCGACGGCTGATTTTACCGATACAATTGGTGAAACAGGTAAAATTATAGTATATCCAACACTTAATAACACTCTTGTCACGGATGCTGTTCCTTATACATTTAAAAGTGTTGCCCTCCTGTGCTTAAACTGAAGGTGGATAAAGACAATGCTTTGTCCAATGGGACAGACTTCGACCTGGTTACTGCAACATTAACACGAGATGGCGGCCAGAAATTCGTGGGGCAGGGGGTTACTTTTAGCCTTCCGTCGAATGACGCGGCTGTATTTGAGACAGGGCAAACAAAGAAGCTGTCAGCAACAACAGGAAATGACGGAACCGCGACCGCAATAATTATCCGAAATGCCGCAGGAGGAGGAACAGTTACTGTAACCTGTGTGCTGGATGCCGATGGTAAGGTTTCAGATCAATGTGATGTGCATTTTGCTGCTGTCTCGGCTGATATTATTTCTTTCAGTGTTTCAGCTACTGACCCGCTTGGGTATTCAAATAATGGTAAGGCAGCGCGAGTTTTTGCTGAAATAATTCCCAGCCCCAATAACCCCGTAACAAACTGTCTCATTAATTTTTCTACATTTGGGGTTAGTGGGATTATAAATAATTATGTAAATATAATCGGTGAGCCAAACAGTGTTTCGTCCGGCCCGTCACTTATGCAATTCGTTCAGATTGGAAACACTAAGACGACTATCCCAGTCGATGTCAGTTACAAAGGCCCTGAAGAGGGAAGTGTCGGAATTCAAGCCGCATTGGTAACAACTACTCAACCCGACAAGGCCTTTGCATTGTCAACCCCGAATGCGCGGGTTGATTTCATCAATCCAGCGCCTCCTCCTCCTCCGCCTCCTCCATCACCATGTCCTCCGCCACCATGTCCGCCTCCGCCACCATCTCCTCCGGTGAGGCCGTCTTATACTATTCAGATTGACGCCGTAGTAGACAACATACCTATCCCGACAGGACGTGGAGATATCGCAAGGGTTACTGTGTTTCAAAATGGTCGGCCGCTAGCAGGTGCATTAGTGCAGTGTAGCTTGGTATCTCTAAGCGGAAACACCAGCCTTATGTTCGCTCTAGCTGCTAATGAAATAGCCAATCTGGTAAGTCCCCCTCAGAATACCTCCGGGCTTACAAACATCACGATGCGAACAAACACTTATGGGTGGTTCGAGATAACCTTCGCCCAGTGGTTCCAGCGAGGTCAAGCCAGATTCACTGCAAGTTCCAACGGAGCACAGAATAGCCGAAACTTTAATTTTACATAAGCGAAACAACCGGGTTGTGTTGTGAATTTCAATCTGTCACAAAACTTTGCGGGACATATGCAACCTTATTTCTGGACGCGATTATGCTGCTGTCCCGCAAAGACCTGAAATTGCACCGGATTTGGTGCATGGAGGTAAGTACAGTCAGATTCCGGTCTTTGATATTCCATATAGAGCATAATCTTGAGTGTCCTCGTTCCACTCTGGTCGGATTATGTTCTATATGGTTGAGAACACCGCATACTGATGCCTCTTCCACATTCTGCTTGATGAATTTGCGGATGCAAAGCCGGTTGCCTCTTATGTTCAACGAGTTCAAGTTCTGCAATAGCGACCGGATGCCAGTGGCAACGAAGTGCGCGTGGCTCGTTACGATCCACTGGAGTTTTCATCGCAGGACACGAATGACGGTTCGATCTGTCAGATGCGGCAGGAGGCGCGCCATATCGGCGCGCTTCAATGCTATGCAGCCCTCCGTCGGCGTATAGCCGGGCCGCGCGAGGTGAAAGAAAATCGCACTGCCGCAACCGCGCCTGCGCGGCGCGATGTTCCAGTCCATGACGATACAGACATCATAGAGGTCGTCCTTGCGCCACATATCTTCATGACTGGCCTTGTGGGACAGTTGCACCGGGCGGTTATAATTAGGGTCGCCGGGTGCATCGCACCAGCCGTCGCATGGGCGAACGCGGCGCAGGCGCAGGCGTGAGGAAGGCAGGTTTTTCTTGTCGCCGCGCCGGTAGCCATAAAGCAAACGCATGCGCGCCAAAGGCGTCGCGCCGTCGCCTTCGCGTTTGAAGGCGCTTATTCCCCCCTTGCCAAGAGCGCATTCCAGCACCAAATTGCCCGCAACAAGCAAGCCACGGGTTTTGTGCCCCGGCTTGGCCCGCACATGGATGATGCCGATCTCCCGGCTGATTTTGTCTCTGGCCAAGCCTTCGCCTCCGTGTCATGCATGTTTTCAAGGTCTTTCGAGATCGGGCAATGCAGGGCTTGAAGCCCGGAAACCCGATTCCTGCCAGACTTGACGGACGTTGTCGCGGCGCAAAAATTTCTTTGGCGTTTCGCCGCTTCAACTTGGCTTCATTAAATGCGATAAAACACCAAGAACGATTTAAATCAAAGAGTAACGAGGACAGGCATGACAGGCCGTACTATTCTGATTGTGGACGATGACGAAGATCTCCGTTCCATCCTCGTCGAACAGCTGGAGCTGTGCGAAGAATTCCAGATATTGCAGGAAGACAGCGCCGGAAAAGGCATCCAGACCGCCCGCAATGGCATAGTGGACCTTCTCATCATGGATGTCGGCCTGCCGGATATGGACGGGCGCGAAGCGGTGAAGCTTCTGCGCAAGGGCGGCTTCAAGGCGCCAATCATCATGCTGACCGGCCACGACACCGAATCGGACACGATTCTCGGCCTCGAATCGGGTGCCAACGACTATGTCACCAAGCCGTTCAAGTTCGCGGTTCTTCTGGCGCGTGTGCGCGCGCAGTTGCGCCAGCATGAGCAGAGCGAGGATGCGACCTTCATCGTGGGGCCTTATACCTTCAAGCCCGGCCAGAAGCTTCTTATCGATGAGAAGGGCAGCAAGATCCGCCTCACCGAAAAGGAAGCGGCGATCATCAAATATCTCTATCGCGCCGGCGACAAGGTTATCGGCCGCGATGTGCTGCTTGAGGAAGTCTGGGGTTACAATTCGGGTGTGACCACCCATACACTTGAAACCCACGTCTATCGCCTGCGCCAGAAAATCGAAAAAGACCCGTCAAATGCGACGCTTCTCGTGACAGAAAGCGGGGGATATAAGCTTGTCCCATAATGGACAGCGCCCGATGCAGGTGTATTGACAACTCATGGCGCTAGACGACGATATTCGCATTCTCGGCACGGTGGGCCTGTTCGAGTCTTTCACGCCCGAACAGTTGCGCCTGCTTGCCTTCGGTGCGGAGCGGCTTGTCCTGCGTGCGGGACGCGAGCTTTTCCGCGAGGGCCAGAGTGCCGATTGCGCCTATATCATCGTTACCGGCACGATTACCCTGTTTCATGAAGGTGATGAAGGGCGGGTCACGATCCGCCCTGTCGGCCCCGGCGCGATATTGGGGGAAATGGCGCTCATCGCCCAGACCACTCGTCTCACCGGCGCGGTGGCGGATGTGGAAACCGAAGTCATCCGCATCAGCCGCTCCATCTTCCGGCGCATTCTGGAAGAATACCCGGAAGTGGCCGCCGCGCTTCATGCGCATATCAGCCGCAATCTTGTCGAGCTTATCGGCCAGATCGAGCAGGTCGCGCCGCGGCTTGCAAACCGCGACTGATCTTCTCAATCCAGATCGAAAGTCGCAATCACCGGCACATGATCCGAAGGGCGGTCCCAGCCGCGCGCATCGCGCAGCACCTGCAAGCCCTTGTTATGGCTTTCCAGATCAGCCGAACCCCATACATGGTCCAGCCTGCGGCCGCGATCGGCGGCATCCCAATCCTTGGCGCGATAGCTCCACCAGGTATAGATTTTCTGGTCCGCCGCAATGAGATGGCGCATGAGGTCGCTCCAGCCGCCCTTGATCCGCAGGTCTTCCAGCGTTTCGGTCTCGATCGGCGTATGGCTGACGATCTTCAAAAGCTGCTTGTGCGACCAGACGTCATTTTCGAGCGGCGCGATGTTGAGATCGCCGACGAGAAGCGATGAACATCCGTCCTTCCGGTCGGCAATAATGGCGCGCATTTCCTCAAGAAATGCCAGCTTGTGCGCAAATTTCGGGTTGATTTCCGGGTCCGGCTCGTCGCCGCCCGCCGGTACATAGAAATTATGGATGCGCAGTTTCCTGTCGCCCGCCTCAACGACGGCGCTCAGGTGGCGGCAATCGCCCATATTGCAGAAGTCTACCTTCTCCACACCGTCCAGCGGGCGGCGTGAAACCGTGGCGACCCCGTGATAACCTTTCTGGCCGCTGATCGCGATATGCTCATAGCCGAGCGCACGAAAACCCTTGGCGGGAAACAGGTCGTCGGGGCACTTGGTTTCCTGCAAACACAGAACATCGGGCTGATAATCGCGCAGAAACTGCTCGACAAGCGGCATGCGCAGACGCACCGAATTGATGTTCCAGGTAGCAATGGAAAAGGCCATGGAAAGAACTCGCGACTTTTGACAGGTTGGTCGCGAAACTAACCATTTATCCGATAATTGCAAACATACTCATGTCACAAGAGTATGATTACGGGGATATGATTACTGGCCTTTGCGCTTCATCGCGATGCGCTGGTAATCGATCTTGAACATATCGTTGGTAAAGCGCACGCCGGTGCGTACGTTGAAGATCATCACGGTCGTATCGAGTTTCTGCGCGTCGGTGATCGTCCATTGCTTCAGATCATAAGACTTGGGATCGAACATCATGGTGATCTTGGAATCACCGAATACCGACTTGTCGCCCAGAACCAGCGTGGTCATGTCCGGTTCCTGCTTCACGCTCTGAAGGCGACCGCCACCAAGATCGATCCTGTCGGCCAGAAGCAGTTTCAGCGGCGTTTTTGAAAGCGGATAGAGATCCCATGTGTCGAGCTTGCGATTGTTGATGACAACCGAATCTCCGTCTGAAATCACGCGGATCGGAGAATTGTTGTAATTGAAGCGGATCTTGCCCGGACGCTCGATATAGAACGTGCCACCAGTCTGCTCACCCCTGGGGCCGAACTGCACGAATTCGCCCGTCATCGTACGCGCCGATGAAAAATGATCGGCGATCTGCTGGGCTGCGGCAATACCGCCATCCGCTCCCTGCGCCTTAACCGGAACCGGCGCGAGAGCAGCCCCCGCAACGCCGACGCCCAATATTCCCATTCCCAGCACGGCCGCGACACGTCCAGCTTTTGCGAACGCGGAAAAACGGGAGAACAACATCGGCAAACTTTCTCTTTTCATCATTCTGTTTAACCAGAGCGGTTCCTGTTTTAACAGTATCGCCGGAACCGTTCTAATTATTTGCTTGTCGCATTTCCAACGCAAAACTGCTTCGCATTTCTTGGTCCGAAAATGCTCTAGGCTACCAGTTGGGCGCGAGTATGGCGCAGCCGCACCGTAACGTTAACATGACGAAAGCACATTTGTCTGCACGCGGTCTTATATCGGCT
The DNA here is from genome assembly GCF_000007125.1 of Brucella melitensis bv. 1 str. 16M. Taxonomy (NCBI): domain Bacteria; kingdom Pseudomonadati; phylum Pseudomonadota; class Alphaproteobacteria; order Hyphomicrobiales; family Brucellaceae; genus Brucella; species Brucella melitensis. The sequence goes on from NC_003317.1 coordinate 67,840, forward strand.
GTTCCTCCTGAATGAATCAGATCGGCGCTCTAACTATTTGTTTTGACGCGCATCTTTTCCGAAAACCGTTTCACACTTTTCGGGATGCGCTCTAAAACAGCGCAGGCCCGGATTGTGAGCCGGATCGATGCTATTCGAATCCGGCCCATCAAATACCGAGACTACCCCTTCTGATTAATCTCGGCCGAGCAGGCCCTTCCAGATGATTGCACCGATTACCGCGCCTACAAGTGGTGCAACCCAGAAAAGCCAGAGCTGGCTGAGGGCTGCCGTATCGGCGAAGAGGGCAACGCCGGTCGAGCGCGCCGGGTTTACCCACGTATTGGTAACCGGAATGGAGACCAGATGGATGAGGGTGAGGCCAAAGCCGATCGCAATCGGGGCGAAACCCGCTGGTGCAAGCGACGAAGTCGAGCCCAGAATGATGATGATGAAGAAGGCCGTCAGGATGATTTCGATGAGCAGGCCGGCCATCATGCTGTAGCCGCCGGGAGAAAGCTCACCATAACCGTTCGAGGCGAGACCTCCAGCCGAGAAGCCATCTTTGCCAGAAGCAATGACATAGAGGATGGCAGCAGCGGCGATGGCTCCCAGAACCTGCGCGACCCAATAGGGAATCAGATCCTTGGCCGGAAGACGCCCGGCAACGGTGAGGCCGAGCGATACGGCGGGGTTGAAATGTCCGCCGGAAATGCCGCCAACAGCATAGGCCATGGTGAGGACGGTTAAACCGAAAGCAAGGGCAACACCGAGGAAGCCGATACCCAGTTCAGGGAAAGCGGCGGCGAGAATCGCGCTGCCGCACCCTCCGAAGACCAGCCAGAATGTTCCGAAAAATTCAGCCGATAATTTGTTCAACATGGAAATCCCCAGAGTTCGTGTAGTGATACGGCAAGTATGCGAATTAGGTATCCAAGAATATATAGTCGCATATTTATTGCAGCAATATCGTTTAGATTCTGTATATTTTTGGTATTTCCATTATTGTTTCAGCAAATTGAAATGTGCACCCTTTTTTATATTCATAAATCATTTAAGTTGGCCCGGATATATTATTTTAGCTATTCGTTAAATAGGCCGGCAATGCGGGTTGTTCAGGTGCTTGCGTGCAGGCTGGCTATTGCGGGAACAGGTTGCGAAAGGGCGGTATCGCGCGTTATAAGTTGCTTGTTGGGCGGCTTGATTCCAGCGTGGAGCGTTCCGGTTGAAACGAAGCCGTTGGAACCGCTCTATGTATTTGCTTTTTAAGCATTATCCGACGTATCGAAGCGGGATCGGCAATCAGTCCGGTGGGTTGATTGCCCCGTCGGGATACGAGGCAGAACAGGAGTTGCCAGGGTGACTATTGATCTCAAGGCGGGAACAAAAAGGCTTATCTGGCGGACTGCGATGGCTGTTCCCTTTGTCGCTGCTCTTTCCGGCTGTACGGCCACTGCCTGGACGGAGAAGGTCAGCATTAATACGGCACCCCTGCCGAAGGAATGCGCGGGCTGGGAAAAGATCGATCTGAAGCAACGCACCACCATGGTGCTTCTGCGCGAAGACCCGAAACTGGTGGTCAATATCGATGCGCATAATCTTAAAGGCCGCAATCTCGGCTGCTGGCAATAAAGCCCAAACTCAATACGGCTGGCTTTTGATGCTGGCCCCTTATGGCCGGTCAAGGGAGTGTCGCAGCGCGTTTGCGTCGGCTTTGACGTGATGCCATCATGAAGTCATCTTCCTCTGCGTTTTGACGATGAGTTTCGTGCGGCACCGGGTGGCGTTTTGTTGCCCGCCAACATTTTTTTACAGTCATACCGGCGAGATTAACCCGACGTTAACCATAGGGGATAAAGGTCGGTTCGATATCGATATCATCCGCCAAAAGCCGGGCACCCGCCCTGGCCTGTTGCGGACAATGAAGAGAAGCTGACCCGGTGATACGTTTCGAGAATGTCGGCCTGAGATATGGTATGGGGCCTGAGATCCTGCGGGATGTCAGCTTCCATATTCCGCCGCGTTCATTCCAGTTCCTGACCGGCCCTTCCGGCGCGGGCAAGACCTCGCTCATGCGCCTCCTGTTCATGGCGCTGAAGCCCACGCGCGGGCTTATCAATATTTTCGGCAAGGATGTGGCGCGGCTTGACCATAAGGAAATTCCGCTGCTGCGCCGGCGCATTGGCATTGTGTTTCAGGATTTCCGCCTTCTCGACCACATGACGACCTATGAGAATGTCGCGCTGCCGCTGCGTGTGCGCGGCAAGGAGGAGGCGACCTACCGCCATGAGGTGGAGGAGCTTTTGCACTGGGTCGGGCTTGGCGATCGTATGCGCGTTCTGCCGCCCGTCCTTTCAGGCGGGGAGAAGCAGCGCGCGGCAATTGCGCGTGCGCTCATCGACCAGCCGGAACTTCTGCTTGCCGATGAGCCGACCGGCAATGTGGACCCGCCGCTGGCAAAGCGATTGCTGCGCCTTTTTACCGAACTCAACCGTTCCGGCACGGCTGTCATCATCGCCACGCACGATCTTTCCCTCATGGACCAGGTCAATGCGCGGCGCATGATTCTCGATCAGGGGCGGCTCGATATCTATGATTGATCTCTCCGATATCAAAACCCGTTTTGAAGACCTGAAGGATATGGTGCTTGTGCGTGTCGGCAAGCGCCGACGGCGGCAGGGGCCAAGCCCCATCGTGCCGGATGGCAGCGTGACCGGCAACGCGCTGGTGATCGTCATTGCCATCATGACCTTTCTTGCCTGCCTCACACTTGGCGGCGTGACGCTGGTGCGGGCTTCGGCGGCTGCCTGGCAAAGCCAGATCGCGCGGGAAGCCACGATCCAGATTCGCCCTGTCGAGGGGCAGGACATCGAACAGGAACTGCAACAGGCAAGCGAGATCGCGCGCGGTTTTGCGGGGGTGAAGGGCACGGCCATCATTGACAAGGAAGCGACGGCCCGCCTGCTGGAGCCGTGGCTGGGCAGCGGCCTGAATATTGATGAGCTTCCCGTGCCGCGCCTTGTGGTGGTGACGATCGATGAAAATGCGCCGCCTGATTTTGAAACCATGCGGGCGGAACTGACACGGGCCATTCCCGCTGCCAGCTTCGACGATCACCGGACCTGGGTGGACCGGCTTGTTTCGATGGCCAATACGACGGTTCTGGTTGGGACGGCGGTTCTGTCGCTGGTTATCGCCGCGACGGTTCTGACCGTCATCTTTGCCACGCGCGGCGCGATGTCCGGTAATGGCCATATCATCGAGGTGCTGCATTTCATCGGTGCGGAATCCAAATTCGTGGCGCGTGAATTCGAGTGGCATTTCTTCCGCACCGCGCTCAAGGGCGCGCTTTTCGGTGGGGCGGCGGCGATGCTGGTGTTCCTCGTCTTCTCCTGGTGGGCATCCTATCAGATAGCGACGCCGGAAGGGGATCAGGCCGCTGCCATGTTCGGCAATTTTGCCATTGGAAGCGACGGTTATCTGGGGGCTGCGGGCATCATCATTCTGGTCAGCATTCTGACCATGCTGACAAGCCGGCTGACCGTCATTCGCCAGCTTGCGACCATGGATGGTCCGGGAGTGCGTGCCGAATGAGTTTTTTTCCCGCACGAACCGTCAAAAAGCTGCAAATATCCGGTAATTTTTCGAGTTATCGCCGCAGTGCGGGTTATGATAGCAAGATAAGGGAAACACAAGTTACGGAAGCGGCATCGGGCGGGTATTGGACAGGTGACGATGCAGTGGCACAAAGACGGACAGGAAGCAGTTCGCAAGCAGATATATGGCGCCGCAGCCATCAGGATGCATTTGTACCTTCGTTCCTGGGCACACCGGCCAGATTCGCCTGGTCTGTCATGATGCGGATATTGCGGCGCCTCCAACCTGTTTCGATCATCCTTTTCCTGGCAGTCATAGCCTTTCTGGGTGGCTTCTTGGTGTTCAGTGAAAAAGTGACGGGAATGCAGCCGCCCGTTTTGAGCGAACCGGCGGAAGCAATTGTGGTTTTGACCGGCGGGCAATCGCGCGTCAAGGCAGGGATCAACCTCTTGAAGGAAAAGCGCGGCAAGCGCCTCCTTATCAGCGGTGTGCATCCATCCACTAATGAGGAGGCGCTGCAAAGGGCCACCCATGCGGACAAGAGCCTGTTTGCCTGCTGTATCGACCTCGACCGTACGGCGCTCAATACGGTGGGCAATGCGGCGGAAAGCGAGCGCTGGATAAGGGCAAACGATTACCACCGCGTCATCGTCGTCACCAATAATTACCATATACCGCGCAGCATTCTGGAAATGTCGTCGCGCATGAAGGATGTGGAGTTCATTCCCTATCCGGTGGTGAATGGGGAAAAGCGCGAGCAGAGCTGGGTTGCCGAAGGTGATACGCTGCGTGTGCTCTTCACCGAATATGTCAAATATCTGGGCGCCGTTGTTCGGCTTGGCAGCGCCTCGTTTTATGGCAATGGCGCTTCTCATGGCGGCGATATGCGCGAATAAAGCAGTGTGACGGCGCATATTTTCCGTATGGAAAACCGCCGTCTTCCTGATATATCGGGTGCCAGATATTTCCATTGGGCTGCAAAATGCTCTATCTCTTTGTTTTTACGCATTACCCAATGCAAAACCACTTCGCACTTTTGCTGGAAATGCTCTAGCGGGGGCCCTCGCCAATACGATGCTTCTTTATCTGCGCTCCATCCTGTTCAATGCGGCGTTCTATATCTGTACCCTGGTGCAGATGATCCTCTATACGCCCTTTTATTTCATCCTGCCGCGCAAGAAGGCCTGGATCGTCCCGGAGCTTTGGGCGCGGGTCAATCTGTGGCTTCAGAAACATATTGCCGGTACCGATTGTGTGGTCGAAGGGCTGGAGAACATACCGGAAGGGGCCTATATCTGTGCGCCCAAGCACCAGTCGGCCTGGGACACCTATGCCTTTCTGCCTTATCTGGACGATCCGGTGCTGATCCTGAAGCGGGAGCTGATGCGCATTCCGCTGTTCGGCTGGTATATTGCCAAGATGCAGATGATCCCGGTGGACCGCGGTTCACGGGTGAAGGCGCTGCATTCCATCACCAAGGGCGCGGAAAAGGCAATTGCCGAAGGCCGCCAGATCCTCATCTATCCCGAAGGCACCCGCCGTTCGCCGGGGGCGCCGCCGCAATACAAATACGGCATCGTGCATCTTTATGAGGCGCTCAATCTGCCTGTCGTGCCGATTGCGCATAATGCCGGGCTTTACTGGCCGCGCCGCAAGTTCCTGCGTTATCCCGGCACCATTCGCTCGCGCATCCTTCCGCCCATCCCGGCGGGGCTGCCGAAGGAAGAATTCCTGCGTCGCCTGATCGAATCCACCGAAACGGTCTGCGACGAATTTCTCGTGGCTGCAAGCCGCGACCCCAATCCGCCTCCCATGCCGCCAACCGCCGTTCAAAGGCTGAAGGAACTGGGCGTGTGATCCTTGCCGAAAGTTCATGAGCCGATCGCGGTCATCCGATCACGTTCAATTGCGTTGCGAGAACGACAATTCGCCGCGTTTTCTTGAACTTTCGTTTTTCTTGCACCCGAACCTGAAACCCGTTATCAGAGCGCGACACGAAAGGACACATCATGAATATTGATGCCATCTCCATCGGCTCCAATCCTCCTGAAGACGTCAACGTAATCATTGAAGTGCCTGTCGGCGGCCAGCCGATCAAGTACGAGATGGACAAGAAGGCCGGCGCGCTTATCGTCGACCGTTTCCTTTACACACCCATGACCTATCCGGGCAATTACGGCTTCGTGCCGCATACGCTTTCGGAAGATGGCGATCCGATCGACGTTCTGGTCTGCAACACGCGCCCGCTCATTCCGGGTTGCGTGATCAATGTGCGCCCGATCGGCGTTCTGGTCATGGAAGACAATTCGGGCAAGGACGAGAAGATTATCGCGGTGCCTTCGCCGCATCTTACGCGCCGCTATGAGAAGATCCACGACTATACCGATATGCCGGAGATCACGCTGAAGCAGATTGCGCATTTCTTCGAGCACTACAAGGATCTGGAACCCGGCAAGTGGGTCAAGATCGGCGACTGGGGCGATGAAGACTATGCCCGCAAATTCATCGTGGAAGCTATCGAGCGCGCCAAGGGCAAGTAAGCGATTGTTTCCAGAGCGGTTCCTGTTTTAACAGAACCATCGGAACCGCTCTATCTCTTTGTTTTGCCGCATTTTCGAGCATCGATCTGAATGAATCAGACCGATGCTCTAACTATTTATTCTGACGCGCATCTTATCCGAAAACCGTTTCACCCTTTTCGGGATGCGCTTTAAAGCAGGATCGGCAGCAGCGTCGTCCACATGAACTGGCGGATGAAGAAGATAATCAGCAGAAGGATGATCGGCGAAATGTCGATCCCGCCGAGATTGGGCAGGAGATTGCGGATCGGGCGCAGCACGGGTTCGGTGACTTTATAGAGGAACTCGCCCACCGAAGCCACGAAGCGGTTGCTGGAATTGACGACATTGAACGCATAGAGCCACGAGAAAATGGCGCTAGCGATGATGATCCAGGTATAGATATCGAGCGCCAGATCGATGGTGCGGAACAATGCAATCATAAAGGCCTCCGTAACAATTGGCCGAGATGTAGCCGTTGCTTCGGGCAAGAACAAGTGCAGCCGGTGGTGGATGCGCAATTTTATATTTTGAGAGCAACCGAAACAGGCCCGGTTGCGGCAATATCGTCCTTGACAGGAAAGCGTGAAGGTTTCAAGAATGCGCCCGCCTGAAGAGGGCACTTCCCTTTTGGGAAGCGGTGTGGGGCTGTAGCTCAGCTGGGAGAGCGCGTCGTTCGCAATGACGAGGTCAGGGGTTCGATCCCCCTCAGCTCCACCAAATATTTTCCGGGTCATCCCGGATCATCAAAGAGTGTTGATTATTTCAGTCCGTCTCAGGCTGCATTGTTTGCCTGCCGGCTTGCCGCAGCCAGAACAAGCTCATTTATGTGTTCGAGCGCATGATCGCGAACGCGCATATTGCGCAGGTGCATGAGCGTATTGGTAACATAGTCGATATTTGCGCCGGATTCGCCCTGTGCCGAAGCAATGATGGCGGCTGCTTTCTCACTCGTCATGCGGCCCGCATATTGCCTGTGGCGGCGATCCGCAACATAGGCGACGGCTTCAACGATGCGTCCATCGGCAAGCCGCAAATGAAGCTTTTTCTCGTGATAAACTTTGTTCGCCATTTCGCGTTCGCGCAGATAGGTCATAACCTCGTCTGTCATGTCGCCCGGCACGCGAAAGGCGATGCCCAGGCACGAACCGCCCGTATCAAGGCCGAGCACCAGACCCGGATGGTCGGGGGTGCCGCGGTGAACGTGGGAATAGATGCACAGGCTGCGGCGATAGCCATGCAGGCGGGCACGCACCGTTTCAACATGTGCAAAGCCCGGCCGCCACATCAGCGATCCGTAGCCGAAGACCCAGAAATCGTTCCTATGCTCCATCATTATGGCATCCACTATTCGCCGAACTGCGGCATAATTCCATGGTTAACTACCGGATATCCCGTGATTTTTCACGAGGCTGCCCTTCACAACACGCATTCCTGTCATAATATGACCAACACTTGGCGAGCAAAACAGGTGAGGGACGGGGATATTTTTCGCCATCATCTCCCCAGAGCGAACCTGAACATCTGATGGATATAAGGCTTCTTCCATGACGTATGCTGGGACTGGCGGCAAGACATTCAGAAAGCGCACCATAACCCTGGTTATCGCTGTTCCGGTTTTCATTGCGGCCTACACGGCAGGCTGGTTCTATATTGCGGACCGGCTCGAAGCAAAGGCCAGAGCCGATATGGCCCGGCTCGATGCGCAAGGCGTTGGTGTGCAATGCGAAAATCTGCACATGGGCGGCTATCCGCTGCGCATCAATGTGGTCTGTGACAGCATTTCCTGGCAGCGCCCGTCTGAGGGCATGGCGTTTCGCGCGGGCAAATTCAGCTCCGGCTCGCCGCTTTACGCGCCTTATTCACTCACGAATGCGCTGACAGGCCCGGCCTTTATCGAATTTCCGGGTATCTCGCCGCTTGAAGTGAACTGGAGCAAGTTCACGTCCAATACGCGCCTTGCGCGCCCCTTCCCGACCGAGATCGAGATTGCGGCCCGTGATGTGGCGGTGGGGCTGCGCACGGAGCCGACCAAGACCGAGCCTCTGAGCAGCCTTGAACATATGAACGTGCAAATAGACGGCTCAACCGGGATGTTGAAGCTCATGGGCCGTTTTGCGGGACTGAAATTTGCCCCTTCAGTCATCGGCAATGCGAAGAGCCCGGAACTCGATGGTGTTGCAGATATCGATATTTCCGACGCGGAAGGCCTTTTGGCGTCGGACAGCGAGTCTGTCTATCAAAGATTGCGTGGCCATTCCGGCACGATCAATCAGGCGTTCGTTTCCATGCCCAATGGTGCGATGGTTTCGCTGACAGGGCCATTTTCGGTCAATGAAGACGGGTTGATCAATGCCGACCTGAAGCTCACGCTTGTCAATGCGCAATCGCTGGCGCAGGCCGGACAGGCGGTGTTTCCGGCGCAGGGCGGCAATATAGCGACGGTTCTTTTCGCGCTCTCCGCCATGCCGAAGGATGAAAATGGCAATCCAACGATGGAGATTGCCATTCGCAAGGGCAAAGCAAGCGCGGGCTTTATTCCGCTGGGTCGCCTTCCGGCGCTTTGAGGGGGGCCGTGGAGCGTACGGCTGCCTGACGGCCGAAATCCGGTGTATCCACTTCCTGACCGGCATCGATGATGCCGCGATGCACCGCACGTGTGCGCGTGAAGAGATCGAACAGGGCTTCGCCATCGCCCCAGCGGATGGAGCGTTGCAGTGAGGCAAGGTCTTCCGAGAAACGGCCCAGCATTTCCAGAATGGCATCCTTGTTGTGCAGGCAGACGTCACGCCACATGGTTGGGTCGGATGCAGCAAGGCGCGTGAAATCGCGGAAGCCGGATGCGGAATATTTGATGACTTCCGACTTCGTTACCAGTTCCAGATCGCTGGCCGTCCCGACGATATTGTAGGCGATGATGTGCGGAAGATGCGAGACGATGGCCAGCACCAGATCATGGTGCTGCGGGTCCATATGGTCGAGGCGCGAGCCGCAGGCTGTCCAGAAGGCGGTGAGTTTTTCCAGCGCCTTTTCATCCGTGTCGGGAAGCGGCGTGAGAATGCACCAGCGATTGGTGAAAAGCTCGGCAAAGCCCGCATCCGGGCCTGAATATTCCGTACCGGCCAGCGGGTGGCCGGGAATGAAATGCATATTTTCCGGCAGTTCCGGCTGCATCTGTGCAATGACGGAAGCCTTGGTGGAGCCGACATCGGTGACGATGGCGCCGGGCTTGAGATTGCCCGCGATCTGGCGCGCAACCGTGCCTGAGGATCCGACGGGAACCGAAACGATGACGAGATCGGCATCTTTCACGGCCTCGGCGCTGTTGGTCGTGTAGCTGTCGCCGAGGTTCAATTCCTCGGCGCGCTTCAGGGTTTCGGCGCTGCGGGTGGCGATGGCGATATGCGTTGCCAGGCCCTCGCGGCGAATGACGCGCGCCAGCGAGGAACCGATAAGGCCGATACCGATCAGCGTGATTTTATCGAAGTGGATTGTGGACATTTGTTTACTTCAGAAATTCTGTGAGGGCGGCTACCACACCGCGATTGGCTTCTTCTGGTCCCACCGTCATGCGCAGTGCATTGGGGAAACCATAGCCCCCGACACGGCGGAGAATATAGCCGCGCCTCGATAGCCATTCATCGGCCTTGTCTGCCGAATGGGCGGCATCATCGGGGAAATGAATGAGCAGGAAGTTCGTCACGGAAGGTGTAACCCGCAGACCGAGCCTGGTGAATTCTTCCGTGAGCCAGGCAAGCCATTTCTCGTTATAGGCGACCGATTTTTCGACATGTGCACGATCGCGGATCGCGGCGGCGCCCGCAGCAATCGCGGCGGAATTCATGTTGAAGGGGCCGCGGATGCGGTTCATGGCGTCGATGATGTGGAGCGGCGCATAAATCCAGCCGATGCGCAGGCCGGGCAGGCCGTGAATCTTCGAGAAAGTGCGCATCATCACCACGTTTTCATTGGATGAAACGAGTTCCAGCCCGGCTTCATAATCGTTGCGGCGCACATATTCGGCATAGGCGGCGTCGAGCACCAGCAGAACATGCTGCGGCAGGCCCGCATGGAGGCGGCGCACTTCCTCAAAAGGCAGATAAGTGCCGGTCGGGTTGGCCGGATTGGCGATGAAGACGATTTTTGTGCGCGCCGTCACACCTGCGAGGATGGCGTCCACATCGATGCGTTCGTTCTTTTCCTTCACCGTGACGGGGGTGGCGCCGGCTGCGAGCGTCTGGATCTTGTAAACGGCAAAGCCGTGCTCGGTGATGATGGTTTCGTCACCGGGGGCAAGATAGGTCTGGCAGAGAAGGCCCAGCAATTCGTCGGATCCGTTGCCGCACAGAATGTTGGAAATGTTGAGCCCCTGCGTTTCCGCAATCGCCTGCCGCAGCGCCAGTGCCTGCCCGTCCGGGTAAAGCTCAAGCTTTTCGCCCGCATGCCGGTAGGCTTCCCTGGCATGGGGGCTTGGTCCAAGCGGGGTTTCGTTGGAGGAGAGCTTATAGACCTTGGCAACGCCTTCCACATGTTCCTTGCCGGGTACATAGGCTGCAATGTCAAGCACGCCTGCCTTGGGCTGGGGACGGGTAGGTTTCTGCATGTCGGTCATGATTTTGGCTCCGCCAAAAGGTCCACGTTAAAACTACCTTGGCGGCATATCCCGCCGCCGCGCCCAAGTCGAGAAAAACCTTGTTCGGGAAGGCTTGCGAATGGCCGGGCTGCACGCTTTCGCGGGGCATAATGCGCAAATGTCCTATTTCTGTCCACCCGGCTTGCCGGTTCGTGCCGGTGCCTTGCGAATCCGCTGACGGGTGTGCCGCGCGGCGCGAGCACCGGCACGAACACACGGCGCGATGAACGCTGGGAGACCGGCAGGCCCTGATAAAGGCGCTTTTGCGCCTCGATGATCAGAACGCCTGCAAAGAGCGGCCAGAGCCGGCGCCCCATGCTTTCAAGCGCAAGGCAGGGCCGCATCATCCACCGGCGGCTGGCGGGCGGAAAATGAAGCGCATTGCTCACCGTGCTGACGGTGAAATTTGCCTCGCGCAGAAGCGTGGCAAGCTGTGTGCGGCTATAGGGCCGCCCGCTGCCGAAAGGTGTATGCTCGAAACGCGCCCAGACACCGCGCCGGTTGGGCACCACGATGACAAGGCGGCCGTTCGGCGCCAGAACGCGCCACATTTCCTTCAGGGTTTCCTGCGCATTTTCGGCATATTCGAGCGCGTGCACCATCAGCACACGGTCGATGGAGGAATCCGGCAAGGGCAGTTCCTCATCGAAAACAAGTGCTGTCGTCGATTTTTCCGCCGATGGCCAGGCAACGGCGCCTTGCCCTGCGGGCATGAAGGCGAAAGTGCGTTCGGTATCGGCGCCGAAGCGGTCGAGATAGGGCAGGCTGTAGCCAAGCCCGACCAGCCTTTCGCCGGGCACATGACTCCACAGGCCGGCAAGGGCCATGCGAACCGCCCGTTCGGCCAGATGGCCGAGCGTGGTATCGTAGAAAGAGCGAAGTTCTATAATATCCGGATGCATAACGGCCACGCTATATCAAATCTCGGGACGGGGGAATGGATAAGCGAAACCGCGCCGAAAGGGCAGGGTGCATTTTTGCGAAAGCGTGATATAGAGCGCCCTTCTCGCGCCAATAAGTGCGAATTGAAACGATCAGGAGAAGCGGCAGATGCCAGAAGTTGGCGGCAAGACGATAGAAGTGCTCTTTAGCCCGGACGAGATTGCAAAACGCAATCTTGAACTGGCCACAATCATCGCGGAGCGCAAGTTTCACAATCTGCTCACGATCTCCATTCTCAAGGGCTCGTTCATCTTCGCGGCCGATCTTATCCGCGCCATGCACGATGCGGGCGTGGAGCCTGACGTCGAGTTCATCACTGTGTCGAGCTATGGCAAGGGTACAACCAGTACGGAAGTGCGCCTGTTGCGTGATATCGACAGTGACGTGCGCGACCGCGATGTGCTCCTGATCGACGATATTCTGGAATCCGGCAAGACGCTGAAATTCGTTCGCGAACTCATGCTGGAACGTGGCGCGCGCAGTGTTTCCATCGCCGTTCTTCTCGACAAGAGCATGCGCCGCAAGGTCGATCTCGACGCGGATTTCGTGGCTTTCGAGTGCCCGGATTATTTTGTCGTCGGCTATGGCATGGATGTCGGACATGCCTTCCGGCAACTGCCTTATGTCGGCCGCGTGATGGAGTAATACCACAACCCGATGAGCCAAACTCGTCGGGTTTTGGCATCAGTCGAATTTCAGCAGGCGTTGCAGATATTCCTTCTCCATCTGCGGCGTCAGGGCATTGCCGAGCTTGCGGCGGATTTCATCGAGAATTTCTCTTGCGCGCTGGATGTCGATTTCACCGGGAATCTTGACGTTATTTCCGAAGCCCGTGCCATCGGTGCCTGACTGGCGGCCAAGCGGATCGCGTCCCTTGCCGCCTTTCATGCCCTGACTCTGACCTTCCTGACCCATGGCCTGCTGCATTTTCTGCATCATGTCATGGCCGCCCCGGCGCAGCGCGTCCAGCGCGTTGCCTTGCTGGTCGTTTGCCTCGGAGCCTTCATTGCGGCCAAGCGCATCGGTGGCATTGCCCATGGACTTTTCAGCCTCGGAAAAGTCCTTTCCGGGTTCAATACCCATGCCTTTCAGGTCGTCTTTCAGTTTTTGCAGGTCTGATTGCAGGTCTTTCTGCTTCTGTTGCAGCTTGCGCATGGCCTCGGCCATGTCAGGCGGCACATCGCCCTGACTGTTCTGACACGAATCCGCGTCCGCAGAACCATCGTCGCCGGGCATGAGGCCGTCGCCAAATTCACCTTCACCGTCGCTGCCGCCGAACTGGCGCTGCATTTTCTGGTCGAGATCGAAGGTCTCGTTCATGGTTTCCTGCTGGCGGCGCATCAGCTCGCCCAGCTTGTTCATCTGTTCCTGCATCTGGCCCTGTTGACCTTGCCCGTTGCCTTGTCCCTGCTGGGCCTGCCCCATTTGCAGGTTGTTCATCAGGTTCTGCAATTGCGACAGAAGTTGCGTGGCCTGATCGCGGGAGCCCTGACGCGCCAGATTCTCGATCTGGTCCATCATGCGTTGCAGGTCTTTTTCGGTCAGCATACGCGCATTGGGATCGGGCGCCTGTCGGCGTGCATTCGGGTTTTGCTGCTGGCGCTGCGCAAATTCACGCAAGAAATCCTGCATCGCCTTGCGCAGATCCGCAGTCAGTTTTTCGATCTCCTCCTGCGAAGCGCCATTCTGCAATGCATTGCGCAGGGCTTCCTGCGCCTGCCGCAGGCGTCTTTCGGCAGCGGAAAGATTGCCGTTCTCGATACCGAGCGCCACCTGCCACATATAGTCGGCAGTGTCGCGCAATGCGTTGTCGCTGGCGGCAATGCGCAGGCGGGTGCGGATCGTGGCCAGCCCCAGATAATGGGCGGCATTCCGGATCGTTTCTTCCGGGCGCAGCATGATTGCGGACAGCATATCCAGCACATGGTCGCGCTGGGTGGCGTCCAGCGCCAGAATGCGCCGCTGTTCGGCAACGGCGCGGGCGAGCGGGTTGCTGAAAGGCCGCTCCGGCAAGGTGATGATCCGGGTTTCGCTGTGGCCCGTATGGCCTGCGGCATCGGTCACGACCAGCGTAAGCGCCACCTTCTGGCCAGCCCATGGATGTTCGGTCAGATCCTTCGACGTGCTTGCTTCCCTGCTGCCGCGACGGGGCAGGGCAAGCGGCAGTCTGGGCGCGTCGTAAAGAGGATCTGCTTCCTCTTCCTCGTCGCCTGTGTCGAGCGCGACGATTTCGGCTTCAGCCTTGGCTGCGCCGTAGTCGTCATCGATTTCATAGGAAAGCTGCAAGGTGCCGTTCAGCGCCCGCTCCGGCTCCTTGGTGAAGCGGATTGTGGGCGGATTGTCGGGTGTTACGACGAACTTCCAGCGCGCATCGATGCCCGAAAGCGCCAGCGTTTCATCTTTCTGAAGATCGTAGCGGAAATTACGGCTGCCATCGACACTACTATCGATCGGGCCTTCTTCGGCCTTCTCGCCTTGTCTGGCGGCAACGGGTTTTATTTCGCGGCGCTTGCCCTCGGCATCGGTTGCGGTGAGGCGCTCGGCGCTGCCGCCGATCACACGAACCGAAACGATGCTGCCCTGCGGCACGGTAATGGGGTCAGCGGCTTTCCGATTCTCGCTGCCGGCGGTGAGAAAAATCGGCGCCCGGCCCGTATAGCGGGGTGGTGTCACCCAGGCATCGATGCGGGCAACAGCCGAACCCTTCGCCGGAGGGAGGTTGAATGCATCGGCGATGCGCCCGCTTGTCGAGCCGAGACTATAGGCAAAGGCCGTTACGAAGAGAAGTGCGACACCGGCACGAAGCCCGAAAGGGTCGCGCTCCGGCACGCGCGGACGCGGCAGGCCGGATTGCAGGTTCTTCAGCCGTTCCGCCATGCGCTTTTGATGTTCGCGCCACAGCGCGATTGCAAAAGGATCATGCGTGCCGGTGGCCATGGTTCCGGTCTGGACGGCCAGTGGCTCGTGCACAAGGCCGTTTACAGCCTCGATACGCGCCACGATCTCTTCTTCACGCGGTGGGCGGAAGCGGAAGGGGAGATAAAGGGCAACCAGCCCGGCGAGGGAAAAGACCGCCAGAACACCCATATGCAGCCAGCGTGGCATCAGCGCAAAAAGACCAAGCCAGCCCAGGCTTGCAAACAGCGCAAGAAGCAGAATCAGCGGCAGCACGAGCGGCCAGAGCCGCTCGATGGCGATGGAGAGAAAGGTGCGCAGATGTAGCCGGCGCAGAGCAGCGCCTTCCCCGGAAAAAAGCCGCAGAAAGGCGCCCCGCGCGGCGCGCGGCCTGTCTTTCCTGTCGTTGCTATGATCCGTCATCTGGCCTTTCTGGCGTGTATCGCATTTTTATCCCGCAACAAGATAACACGCATCATGGCAAAGGCGAGGCTATGCCATGAGAATTATAATAGTGGGATTTACAGCCAGTCCGGCACGGAATCGAGCGCCAGCAATTCCTCATAGGTGCGGCGCGGACGAACCACATGGTAACGCTCGCCGTCCCCCAGCACTTCGGGAATGAGAAGGCGGCTGTTATAGGTGCTGGAAAGCACCGCGCCATAAGCGCCGGTGGTGCAGATGGCGATCAGGTCGCCGGGGGCGGGCTTTGCCACCTCGCGGTCGAGGCCCAGATAGTCGCCCGTCTCGCAGACCGGACCGACGAAATCGGCGCGGATGCGCGGGGCATTGTCGTTCGGCATAATGACCGGCCTGATATCGTGAAAGGCATCGTAAAGCGTCGGGCGGATGAGATCGTTCATCGCCGCGTCCACGATCACGAAATTCTTCGCATCGCCTTCCTTCACGAAAATTACTTCCGTCACGAGAAGCCCGGCATTGCCGACGATCAGGCGGCCCGGCTCAAACACGGTCTTGAGGCCGAGCGGCTTGATGTGTTTCGCCACTATTTGGGCATAGGCAACAGGTGGCGGCGGCGGCGTGTTGGGGGTGCGGTAGGGAATGCCCAGCCCGCCGCCCACATCGACATGGCGGATATTGTGGCCATCGGCCTGCAATTCCTTCACCAGTTCCGCCATCAGCGCGAAAGCATTGTCGAAAGGCTCAAGATCGATGATCTGGCTTCCGATGTGCATGTCGATGCCGACGACGTTGAGGCCGGGCAGGCTTGCCGCGCGGGCATAGGCCGCGCGCGCCTTGTCGCGCGGGATGCCGAACTTGTTCTCCGACTTGCCGGTGGAGATTTTCGCGTGGGTCTTCGCATCCACATCCGGGTTGATACGCAGCGAGACAGGCGCCACCTTGCCGGCGGCGACGGCGCGGGCTGAAAGAATTTCCAGCTCCGGCTCGGATTCGACGTTGAAACAGTAAATGCCAGCTTCCAGCGCAAAATCCATTTCGCGCGGGGTCTTGCCGACGCCGGAAAATACAATCCTGTTTGCCGGAATGCCCGCGGCAAGCGCACGGCGGATCTCGCCCTGCGAAACCGTGTCCGCGCCCGCGCCAAGCTTTGCCAGCGCCGTCAGCACAGCCTGGTTGGAATTCGCCTTCAGCGCATAGGTGACGAGCGTGTCCATATCGGCAAAGGCGTCATGGAACACGCGAAAATGGCGCTCGATGGTTGCGCGCGAATAGACATAGAAAGGCGTGCCGACGGCCTTGGCTATTTCGGGCAGGCTGACATTTTCAGCGTGGAGAACGCCGTTGCGATATTCAAAGTGGTTCACGGGAAATGTCCCTTGAGGGGGATGGAATTACAATATCTTGTCGAGAATGAAGGGCTTGTCTTCCTTCGGTTTCTCCTGGGTATGACCCTGATCGTCGGTTACGACGGCTGAAGGCGGCAGCTCAAGCGGGCCTTTGCGTCCGCAGGCAGCGAGGGTGAGGCTGAGCGCGGCAATCAGAAGCATGGAGGAAATGGCGGTGCGGCCTGTCATCGGCATGGGTTCCCGGAATTTGATTTGTGGAGATAGGTCTAACCCAAATTGCCCGAAAGTGGAATCATCTCTTGGCGGATGATTCCACATGGCATGGTGTTGATCGTTTGTCAGGCCTTGGCAATACGCTTTTTCCAGTAGCGGATCTGGCGGCGCACTTCCTGCGGGGCGGTGCCGCCGAAGGATTGGCGGCTTTTGACCGATTTTTCCACCGTCAGATAGCCGAAGACCTCTGCTGTGATGGCGGGGTTGATCGACTGCAATTCCTCAAGCGAGAGCTTTGCCAGATCGACCTTGCGGCTTTCGGCAAGCGCCACGGCGCGGCCCGTTACGTGATGGGCTTCGCGGAAGGGAAGGCCCAGTGTGCGCACCAGCCAGTCGGCAAGGTCGGTCGCGGTGGAATAACCGGAACCTGCGGCCTTCTTCATGGCTGCGACATTGACGGTGAGATCGCGCACCATTCCAGCCATCGCGGCAATCGCCAGTTCCAGATTTTCGGCAGCGTCGAAGACCTGTTCCTTGTCTTCCTGCATGTCCTTGGAATAGGCGAGCGGCAGGCCCTTCATGATGGTGAGAAGTGCGACCAGCGAACCATTGATGCGGCCCGTCTTGGCGCGTACCAGTTCTGCGGCGTCCGGGTTCTTCTTCTGCGGCATGATCGAGGAGCCGGTGGAGAAGGCGTCGGAAAGGCGCACGAAATTGAACTGCGGCGTGGACCAGATGACGATCTCTTCGGCAAGGCGCGAAAGATGCCCGGCGCAGATTGCGGCAAGCGACAGGAATTCCAGCGCATAATCGCGGTCGGAAACGCTGTCGAGCGAATTGCGGGTCGGCTCGCGGAAGCCCAGCGCCTTTGCCGTCATGTGACGGTCGATGGGAAAGCCGGTGCCTGCAAGGGCGGCTGCACCCAAAGGCGATTCGTCTATGCGCTCGATGGCGTCGCGCACGCGCGAAAGATCGCGGCCGAACATTTCCACATAGGCCATGCAGTGATGGCCGAAGGTGACGGGCTGCGCGGTCTGGAGATGGGTGAAACCCGGCATGACTGTTGCCGCGTGTTCTTCCGCGCGCTCCAGAAACGCTTCGATCAGGTTTTTGAGGGCGGCTGCGGTTTTTTCCAGTTCCTGCTTCACCCAGAGACGGAAATCGACGGCCACCTGGTCATTGCGCGAACGGGCGGTGTGGAGGCGCCCGGCGGCAGGGCCGATCAATTCCGCCAGCCGCGCCTCGATGTTCATGTGAATGTCTTCGAGCTTGCGCGAGAAGGTGAATTTGCCCTCTTCTATTTCCTTGCGGATGGTTTTCAAGCCATTTTCAATTTGTTTGTGGTCTTCTGCCGCAATGATGCCCGTCTTTGCGAGCATGGCTGCATGGGCGAGCGAGCCCTGAATATCCTGCGCATAGAGCTTGCGGTCGAAACCGATTGATGCATTGATCTCTTCCATGATCGCATCGGGCCCTGAGGCAAAACGGCCGCCCCACATCTGGTTGCTTGATTTTTGTTCGCTCATGCTCATATGCCCCGAAGACGATTTGGCGGAATATTGGAAAGAAGTGACGCGATATGGCAGAAGACAACGAAAAGGCGACATCCGAACAGAATGCGAAATCGGGAAATCGCAAGATCGTCCTTCTTGCCGCCCTTGCCGGTGTCATTGCCGGTATCGGGGCGGTATACGTGATGGAGCGCCCTTCTGGCAATGTGGTTGACCAGAATGTTTCAGCGAATCTTGCAGCCGAAAGCGATGCGGCCTCGGCCCAATGCGCCCTGAAAGCCGATGCGCTGAAGGCGCTGGATGCGGCGGCAACCGGGGGTGTGGCTGCAATGCGCGCCGCTGAAAAGCCGATTTCGCTGGCGCATATCGCCTTCACCGGCCCGGACGGCAAAAAGATGACGCTCGGCGACTACAAGGGCAAGACGCTTCTGGTCAATCTCTGGGCAACATGGTGTGCGCCCTGCCGCGAGGAAATGCCAGCCCTCGACAAGTTGCAGGGCGAAAAGGGCGGCAATGATTTCGATGTTGTCGCCATCAATATCGACACCGGTTCGGACGACAAGCCGAAGGGTTTTCTGAGCGAGATCGGCATCAAAAACCTGACGCTGCATCGCGATGCTTCCATGGCGAGCTTCAACGAGTTGAAGCGCAAGAACCTCGCTTTCGGCCTGCCCGTCACGCTTCTGGTGGACAAGGATGGCTGCCAGATCGCCGCGATGAATGGCCCCGCGCCATGGGATAGCCCCGACGCCATCAAGCTCATCGACGCGGCCAAAAATCTTTGATCCGCGTTCAGGATGCGTGGAAGCCCGCGCGTTTCAACCGGACTATGGCGAGATCGAGAGCCGACAGAAAAGCTGAGCGATCCTTCGGCGCAAACGGTGCTGGGCCACCGGTTACTTCTCCGGCAGAGCGCAGCGAATCCATGAGGTTGCGGGTGGCAAGCGTGTTGCCGATCGTACTTTGGGTATGAATGCGCCCGTTCGGCGCGATCACCGATGCACCTTTTTCGAGCGCGTGGCTTGCCAGCGGGATATCTGCCGTAACGACCACGGCACCGGGGCGGGAATGTTCCGCAATCCAGTCGTCGGCGGCATCGAGATTGCCGGAAACCACCACGCGCTCCACGCGTTGCGCCTCGCGCGGAATTGCGATGAAACTGTTGGCCACGATCACGACCGGCAGATTGTGCCGTTCGGCGACGCGATAAATCTCCGCCTTGACCGGGCAGGCATCGGCATCGACCAGAATGCAAATGGTGTCGGGTTCGTTTTCCATGCCGTATCGTGCTGGTTTTACAGGTTGAGGTTCGGTTGCTGCTCACGCTTGCGAAAAATCATGATTGCGGCATTTATTTCCGCACCGACAATGAAAATTGCCGACAGCATGTAGAGAAAGACAATCGCCACCATGATCGAGGCCAGGCCCGCATAGGTGGAGACGTAATTGGCGAAGGTTTCCAGATATTTTGCGAAAGCGGTGGCGGCGGCAAGCCATGCGATGAGCGTGATGACGATGCCCGGCAGGATATCGCCAAGGCCGCGCCGCCCGGCGGGCAGCCAGATATGCACCATGAAAAGCGCCAGAACCAGAACAGCGACGGCAATCGTATAGCGCCAGAAGGCGATTGTGCCGGTAAAGGGCGCAATATCGGGGAACCATTGTTCGGCAATGCGCACGGCAAGCGGCGCCAGAACCAGAAGAAAGCTGATCGCCATCAGGCTCAATGTGCCGACCAGCACGAAACCGAGGCTTTGCAGGCGGCAGAAGATGATCGATCGCTGGTCGGTCACGCGGTAGGCGCGGTTGAGCGCAATGCGCAGCGCCTCCACGCCATTGGAGGCGAAATAAGCGGCGGCGATCACGCTGACGGTCAAAAGCCCGTGGCGCTGCACGGTCAGGACGCTTTTCACTTCATTGGCAATGGGGGCTGCGATATTCGAGGGCCACATGTCGAAAATGACGTGTACTGCCGTGTTGGCGAATTCCCTGGTGCCCAGAAAGCTTGCAAGCGAGGTGGCGAAAATCAGAAATGGAAACAGCGCCATCAGGCCCGAAAGGGCAATGTGGCTGGCAAAAGCCCAGCCGTCGTCGGTGCTGAAATGTCCCCATACATCGAAGGTGATCTGACGGAGAAAACGTCTGATTTTTTGCATCCGTAGATTGGCCCTCGCGATTGACTTTTCCTGCCTGACGAATTTGCAACTGTAGTGCTAAATCTAGCATCGGAGTAGAGATTGCAAGGGCGGCGGCGTTTTAAAGAGAGTGCGAATCAAGCACTGTGACGCAAACCAAGCGGCAGGAAAACGGGAAATGGCATCAGCGGACGGAAAGCGAAGCATTCTCATTACCGGCTGTTCGTCCGGCATCGGCGCTTATTGCGCCGCGGCGCTGCACAGCCGGGGCTGGCGCGTCTTTGCCACGGCGCGTCAAGAGAAGGACATAGCCGCCTTGCGAGCCGGGGGGCTTGAGGCTTTCTATCTCGATTATGCCGAGCCGGAATCGATTGCCGCGCTGGTTGCGAATGTTCTGCAAGCCAGCGGAGGCAAGCTCGATGCATTGTTCAACAATGGAGCCTATGCCCAGCCCGGTGCGGTGGAGGATTTGCCGGTCGAGGCGCTTCGCGCGCAATTCGAGGCCAATTTCTTCGGCTGGCACGACCTGACGCGGCGTATCATCCCGGTCATGCGCACGCAAGGCCATGGGCGCATCGTGCATTGTTCCTCCATCCTTGGCCTTGTGCCTTTGAAATGGCGCGGCGCCTATGTGGCTTCAAAATTTGCCATTGAGGGGCTGATGCTGGTGCAACGCATGGAACTGGAAGGGTCGGGCGTCGAAGTGTCGCTCATCGAGCCGGGGCCGATCGCCTCGCGTTTTGCCCATAATGCAGCCATGCACGCCAGGGCGAATATCGATATGGAGGGCTCCGTTCATCGCGCGTTTTATCCGCAGCAGATGGCGAAGCTTGAAAGTGGCGGCACGAAATCGAAGAACAAGCTTGGCCCGGAAGCGGTCTTTGATGTACTGCTTCACGCATTGGAGGCGCCGCGCCCACGCCCGCATTATGCGGTCACGAAGCCGGCGAAAATCGGTATTCTGGCACGACGCATACTGCCTGCGCGCTGGCTTTACCGGATGCTGTCGGATCAGTCCTGATCGTCAGCGGGCAAGGGGAGGGAAACGGGATGGACGTTCTGTTCAAGGGCGCAGCCATGATCGCCATGCTGGCGGTGGCTGTCGTGCTCATCATCGGGTTGCGCAACATGATGCGCGGCGGAGACGGCAATTTTTCCAACAAGATGATGCAATTGCGCGTGTTCCTGCAATTCATCGCGGTGCTTTTGATTGTTGGCGCGATCTATTTCGCGCGTCATGCAGGCGGACAATAAGATGGTCAAGCTGAACAAGATTTATACCCGGACGGGCGACAAGGGCACCACGGGCCTTGCCAGTGGGCCGCGGCGGCTGAAATGTGACCTGCGCGTGGAAGCCTATGGCACGGTGGATGAAGCCAATGCCTGTGTCGGCATGGCGCGTATCCATACGGGCGCGCAGGATGCCCATGCTGAAATCGATGCCATGCTGGCGCGTATCCAGAACGACCTCTTCGACCTTGGGGCCGATCTTTCGACGCCGGACGATGGCCAACCGCTTTCCTACGAACCCTTGCGCATTGTCGCCTCGCAGGTTTCGCGCGTCGAAGCGGATATCGACCGGCTGAATGCCAATCTGCAACCCCTGCGCTCGTTTATCCTGCCCGGCGGTTCGCCAGCATCTGCGGCACTGCATCTGGCGCGCACCGTGTCGCGCCGCGCGGAACGGTTGATGGTGGCGCTGTCACGCATGGAAGGCGAAAAGGTTTCACCGGAGGCGCTGCAATATATCAATCGCCTGTCCGATTTTCTCTTCGTTGCGGGCCGTGCCGTCAATGATAATGGCGCAAGCGATATTCTCTGGGTGCCGGGCGCCCAATCGTTGAGCGAGCGCGGCGGTTCTGTTTTAGAGCGCGTTTCGATCTGATTGAATCAGATCGGCGCTCTAATCCTTTGTTTTGACACGCGTCTTTTCCGAAAACCGTTTCACACTTTTCGGGGTGCGCTCTAGCCGGAACCGCTTTAGACGCCGCGTCTGTTGCCCCAGATCAGCACGTGCAGTTGCGGCAGAACATGCGCCTCGAACCAGCCGTCGGCTATCACCTTGTCCACCAGCCATTCCATGCGTCGCATGATGCCGTCGATATCGATTGCGGCATCGTCGGCGTCGGGCGGTGGCGGGGTATGATTGCCGGGCTGGACATAGACCGGCAATTGCGGATGGCGCGCAGAAACCGTCCTTGCATAGGCATAGTCGGCCTCATCGAAAATCACGAATTTCAGCACGGTGCGCGGCCCAGTGCCTGCCGCCTCGATACAGGCGGCAAGCATGTCCCAATCGGTTTCCATGGCGCTTGAAGGCGGTTTGGGGCTCAAAACCAATGTGTCCAGCCGGGAAAACCAGTCCTTTGCCACTGACCCTTGTGTTTCAAGCGCAAAGCGATAGCCTTCGGCCTTGCCATGTTTGATCAGCGCCCCCAATGGCTGGATGGCTGGATTGCCGCCTGAAAGTGACACCGTTAATGGCCTTTTTTGGGAAAGTGCCGTCACTTCATGCCATATGGCTTCGACGCTCATCGGCTTCCATTCATGACGAAAGCGGCTTTCCACCGCGTGCAGGTTGTCGCACCATGCCCAACGATAGTCGCAGCCGCCAGTGCGCACGAAGACTGTCGGCTCGCCGATCAGGACGCCCTCACCTTGAATGGTCGGGCCGAAAATCTCGCTGATGCGGATTTCGGGGCCGGGTTTCATTACAGGTTTCATTGCGGGTTTCATCATGGTTTTCCGGGCCGGTATTCCGCCCAGGTCTTCGGTGTTTCGCTGACCGCACTGCGGAGATTTCCGGCCATCGCGCATGGCACCAGTCGAAGAAATGTTTTGCCAGCCGTTCCGCCGTGGTCTGTTCATGGCCCAGCACATCGTTGAGATGGCGATGATCGAAAGTATCATCAATATAATGCTTGAGCGCAGCCAGCTCGTGATAATCGCGCACGAAACCATGGGTGTCGAGATCGGGCGCGGAAAGTTCCACCTCGACGATATAGTTATGGCCATGCAAGCGCGCGCATTGGTGATCGGCAGGCAGGCCGGTGAGCTGGTGCGAGGCGGAAAAGTGGAATTCCTTGGTGATGCGAAACATCAGGCGTTCCTTTTTTGCGTGGTGGCGCGCCAGAAGTCGGCATCCTCATAGCTGGTCGGGTCGTCTATTCCTGCAAGATGAAACGCCTCGCGCCGCTCCACGCAGGTGCCGCAGCGCCCGCAATGCCGATCTGCGCCCTTGTAGCAGGACCATGTGGCCTCGAAGGGCGTGCGATATTTCGCGCCATCGGCAACGATGTCGGCCTTGGTGGCATGGACGTAAGGAGCAAGCAGTTTCACATCGGCATAGCCGTCCAGTGCGTGTTTCTGCATGGTCTGGAAAGCTTCGATGAAGCCGGGGCGGCAATCGGGATAAATGAAATGATCGCCGCCATGAACGGCAAGCGCCACCGCATCGGCTTTCTGTGCTGCTGCGACGCCGAAGGCGATGGCAAGCATGATGGCGTTGCGATTCGGAACGACCGTGACTTTCATCGTTTCTTCAGCGTAGTGGCCGTCCGGCACATCGACGTCATCGGTGAGCGCCGAGCCGGTCAGGCTTGCGCCAATGGTGCGGATATCGATGATCTGATGCGGGACGCCAAGCCTTTTTGCGCAGGCCTGGGCGAAGTCCAGCTCCTTCTTGTGGCGCTGGCCGTAATCGAAAGAGAGCAGGCCTGTGAGTTCATGTTCCGCCGCCATTTTGTGGGCAAGCGAAACGGAGTCCAATCCGCCGGAGCAGATGACGAGCGTTTTCATATTCTAATCCTTGTTTTGACCGGGTAGGCTGCGACCGGATAATTTACGGCCTAACGCATGAGCGGTGGCTTGTAAACGACGCGAAACGGGATGGCGCAGTTTTGGAATGACATCCTGTCAGAATAAATTGATTTTAATCGATATAGCACGCCGTGCATGATTGACGTGCACGTCAACCGTCTTTAGGTTTCTGCCGGTTCCTGACGGGTGCGCAGCGGTTGGTTGCTCTTCCGTTTCCGTTTCTGTCGGTGCTGCTTCATGTCGGGTTTTGGCATGTGGGCGGGAGTTTACGGCGGCATAGTCGTGTTGCAAAGTCATTGAAGAGGTAATCGCGGATGAAAGTCCTTGTCGCAGTCAAACGGGTTGTCGATTACAACGTCAAGATCCGTGTTAAGGGTGACGGTTCAGGCGTCGAGCTTGCGAATGTTAAGATGTCGATGAACCCCTTCGACGAGATCGCGGTTGAAGAAGCGATCCGGTTGAAGGAAGCGGGCAAGGTGACGGAAATCGTCGCGGTTTCGGTTGGCCCGGCACAGGCGCAGGAAACGCTGCGCACCGCACTTGCCATGGGTGCTGACCGCGCCATTCTGGTCAAGACCGATGAAACGGTTGAGCCGCTGGGCGTTGCCAAGGTGCTGAAGGGCGTTGTCGAAGCTGAAAAGCCGGATCTCGTTTTCCTCGGCAAGCAGGCGATTGATGACGATTCAAACCAGACCGGGCAGATGCTGTCGGCCCTTCTCAACTGGAGCCAGGCAACCTTTGCCTCCAAGGTGGAACTGGGTGAGGGGTCGGCCAAGGTAACGCGCGAAGTCGATGGCGGTTTGCAGACCATCGATGTGAAGCTTCCGGCCATCGTAACGGTGGATCTGCGCCTCAACCAGCCGCGCTATGCTTCGCTGCCGAACATCATGAAGGCCAAGAAGAAGCCGCTCGACGAAAAGTCGCCGGCCGATTTCGGTGCCGATATTGCCCCGCGTCTCAAGGTTCTGAAGACCGAGGAACCCGGTGGCCGCAAGGCTGGCGTGAAGGTCGGTTCGGTTTCCGAACTGGTTGAGAAGCTGAAGGCCGACGGCGTACTGTAAAGGGAAACCCGTGAGGCCTGTCTGCAAATGGCGTGTTGCTGCGCTTCCGGTGCTCACGTACGAAAGGTACGCTCCGCTCCGGTTCTCGCACCCCACCATTTTCGCCAGGGCCTGACAGGTTTCCGGCACCGGATGAATTAAGGACAGAAACAATGGCTATTCTTCTTATTGCCGAACATGACAATGCAACCCTTTCCGACCAGACCGCCAAGGCGCTGACTGCGGCTGCCCAGATCGGCGGCGACGTGGACGTTCTGGTTGCAGGCAAGGGCGCTAAGGCTGCCGCCGATGCAGCCGCCAAGCTCAAAGGCGTGCGCAAGGTTCTGCTTGCTGAAAGCGATGCGCTGGAAAACCGTCTGGCCGAGCCGACGGCAGAGCTCATCGTTGCTCTGGCAGGCAATTACGATACGATCATCGCACCGGCGACGACGTCGGCCAAGAACATCCTGCCGCGCGTGGCAGCCCTTCTCGATGTGATGCAACTGTCCGAAATCATGGAAGTGGTTTCCGCCGACACGTTCAAGCGCCCGATCTATGCGGGCAATGCGATCCAGACCGTGCAGTCCACCGACGCCAAGAAGGTTATCACGGTTCGCACCGCTTCCTTCCAGGCGACCGGCGAAGGCGGTTCGGCTTCGGTTGAAAGCGTCAATGCACCAGCCGATCCGGCGCTGTCGAGCTTTGTCGAAAACGCGCTTTCGGGCGGCGACCGCCCGGAACTGACCTCGGCCAAGATCATCATCTCCGGTGGCCGTGCGCTGGGTTCTGCTGAAAAGTTCCAGGAAGTGATCCTGCCGGTTGCCGATAAGCTGGGTGCCGCGGTTGGTGCAAGCCGTGCGGCGGTCGATGCGGGCTACGCGCCAAACGACTGGCAGGTTGGCCAGACGGGCAAGGTGGTCGCGCCAGACCTTTATATCGCCGTTGGCATTTCCGGCGCGATCCAGCATCTGGCTGGCATGAAGGACAGCCGCATCATCGTCGCTATCAACAAGGATGAAGAAGCGCCGATCTTCCAGGTCGCCGATTACGGCCTCGTCGGTGATCTCTTCACCGTTCTGCCTGAGCTTGAAAAGGCTCTCTGATCAAGTTTGCGAGGCGGCGGGTTAAACCGCCGCTTCCAGCGTTTACGGCCCGTTCCTATTCAGCGGGACAATATATATCGCTTCGGATATGACGAAAATGCCCCATCCTGGTGCTGAACCCCTTGATGGGAAGCTGTACCGCCTTCGGGTGCGCTGGCGAGGCTGAAGCGTTTCCGAAATGCGAAGTTGTTTCGCATTCTTGCTGGCAATGCTTGTGGGCGGGTTCTTATGATTGGTCCAATAAATTTAGAAGATTCCGGTTGCTTTTCTCTTGGGCAATCTGTCTTCTGGAAGGCGGCTTTCCAGCGGTTTTAGAGCGGTTCCTGTCTTAACAGAATCGCCGGGACCGCTCTAACTATTTGTTTTATCGCATTTTCCTACGCAAAACCGTTTCATACTTTTGCTGGAAATGCTCTAGTCGCGAAATTTATACACTACCCGACCCGGTTTCGGGTCGGGCGGGCGGATGAAGGAGTTAAAACGGTGGCAATCAAGACAGTAGGTATCATCGGCGCTGGCCAGATGGGCAGCGGCATCGCCCATGTATGCGCTCTGGCCGGATATAACGTGCTTTTGCATGATGCGGCACCAGACCGGCTGGAAAAGGGGATCGCTACCATCAATGGCAATATGGCGCGGCAGGTCGCTTCCGGAAAATTGCAGGAAGAACAACGCGCTGACGCGATGAAGCTTATCCGCCCGGCAAACTCCATGGAGGATCTGGCGGGTGTCGATCTTGCCATCGAGGCGGCGACGGAAGACGAAACCATCAAGCGCAAGATTTTCGCGCAGCTTTGCCCGGTCCTGAACCCGGAAGCCATTCTGGCAACCAATACGTCATCGATTTCCATTACCCGGCTTGCATCCACGACCGATCGCCCTGAACGCTTCATCGGCATTCACTTCATGAATCCGGTGCCGGTGATGAAGCTCGTCGAACTGGTGCGCGGCATTGCCACGGAAGAAGATACGTTCCGCAAGTCCAATGATTTCGTCACCGCTCTCGGCAAAACCGTTACAGTGGCCGAAGACTTCCCGGCTTTCATCGTCAACCGCATCCTGTTGCCGATGATCAACGAAGCAATCTATACGCTCTATGAAGGCGTGGGCAGCGTGGAAGCGATCGATACCGCCATGAAGCTTGGCGCGAACCATCCGATGGGGCCGCTGCAATTGGCCGACTTCATCGGCCTCGATACCTGCCTTTCCATCATGCAGGTGCTGCATGACGGGCTTGCCGATTCCAAATATCGCCCGTGTCCGCTGCTCGTCAAATATGTCGAGGCTGGCTGGCTTGGGCGCAAGACGGGCCGCGGCTTTTACGACTATCGCGGCGAACATCCCGTGCCGACGCGATAAGGCATTTTCATCGGTGGAAATTCGGGGCTGGTTCAGAGGAACCAGCCCTTTTGTTTTTTCAGGATCTGTGCCGCCCCCAATAGGTTGGGTCTGTGGAAAATCACAATATCCTTTACATTAACTTATCATTAACGGTGCCGGTTCAGGACTTGTTCATCTTTGATTGTTAAAGTTTTCATTAAGATGTTCGGAAACGATAAGCGTTTCATTAGCCTTGTTGGCTGTGGCGGACATTATCAATTCCGGACAGCAAGATTTTCGACGAAGGTGAAGACGATGGCCATTCTTTTTCAGTTGCGTGATAGCGTTAACGTCATCCGTGAATTCGTCGCACCAAGCTACAGGCCCGAGCGCCATTATATGCGCGGGCCTGGCCCGGCTTGCGCGGCGCGCACTGGCGGACGTTAAAACGCGTTTCAATCTGTATGTTTTAGAGGGCTCCGGTTAAAACGAATTCGCCGGAGCCCGCTCTAAGCCTTGAGGCCCGCCTTATTCCAGCCCCTCGAACAGCGCGGTCGAGAGGTACCGTTCGGCAAAGGACGGGATCACCACCACGATATTCTTGCCTGCATTTTCCGAGCGCTTGCCGACTTCGATCGCAGCCGCAAGAGCAGCGCCCGACGAGATGCCAACGGGAATGCCCTCAAGCCGTGCAACCAGACGGGCATTGGTGAAAGCATCTTCGTTGGAAATCTGCACGATTTCGTCATAAATGCCGGTATCAAGCGTCTTTGGTGCAAAGCCCGCACCAAGCCCTTGAATCTTGTGCGGGCCGGGCGCGCCGCCGGAAAGAACAGGTGAGTCCTTCGGTTCGACAGCGACGACCTTGAAGGATGGCTTGCGCGCCTTGATGACCTGACCGACGCCTGTGATCGTGCCGCCGGTGCCGATACCGGAGATCAGGATATCAGCTTCGCCATTGGTATCGTTCCAGATTTCCTCGGCCGTCGTGAGGCGATGGATTTCCGGGTTGGCGGGGTTTTCAAACTGTTGCGGGATGATGGCATTGGGGTTGCCTTCGGCAATGGCTTCGGCTTCCGCAATCGCACCTTTCATGCCTTTCGCGCCTTCGGTCAGCACCAGTTCCGCGCCAAGCAGCCTCAGGAGCTTGCGGCGCTCCATGGACATGGTTTCCGGCATGGTGAGAATGAGGCGATAGCCTTTGGCGGCTGCGGCAAAGGCCAGCGCGATGCCGGTATTGCCGGAGGTCGGCTCCACGAAAACGGTCTTGCCGGGGACAGCCTTGCCCTGCTTTTCCAAAGCCTCGATCATGGCAAGCCCGATACGATCCTTCACGCTTGCCAGCGGATTGAAGAATTCAAGCTTTACCAGAAGATTGGCCTTCACACCGTTTTCCCTGGCAAACTTGTCGATACGCACAAGCGGCGTATTGCCGATCGTATCGAGAATGGAATCATAAATGCGTCCGCGACCTGCGGCTTCGGCGTCTTTGGAGCCAAGGGGCTTGTTCATGGCATATTCTCCGTTGCTGTCGCGCAAAGTTTAAGAGGAAAAGACGCAAAGGCATAGCTGTCGTGGTGCGTGACTTCTATAAAATTTAGAATTAAATTCTTTAAGGAGATAAAAATTGGGAGGAAATTCCATCATTGTTGGGGGTGCGCGGTTTATGAATTTGAGGCTGGATTGATCCCGGTCAATGTGGGCAAAGCTGGTGAGGCGCATTATCAAATCCCATAATGCCACCCAGGAGAGTGAGCGATGTATAAGAGAATCCTGATCGCAACCGATGGATCGGAACTTGCTGACAAGGGCGTGAAGCAAGGTGTGACGCTTGCCAAGGAAACGGGCGCCGGCGTGGTGTTTGTTTCCGTGACGGAACTGTTGCCATCTTATGGCATCGTGGTTGCTGCCGAATGGGCATCGAGCCCGGCGGCTTTCCAGGAATATCGTGAGGCAATTTCCAAGGCTGCGGCTGATATTCTGCACAAGGCCAAGGCGGAAGCCGAAGCGGCCGGTATCAATGCCGAGACGGTGCATGTGGAGAATCAGTCTGCGGCGCAAGGTATCGTCGAGGCGGCGAAAGCGAAGGACTGCGATCTGATTGTGATTGCTTCGCACGGGCGGCGCGGCGTCAACAAGCTGCTTCTGGGCAGCCAGGCGGCGGAAGTCCTGTCACTCAGCACGGTTCCGGTGCTGGTTATCAAGTAAAAGATGATCTCCAATACATGGGAACGACGGGGCAACGCGCAAAATGAAGTGATTTTGCCGCAATCTGCAACTACGCAATAAGATTCCGTTTCACCTCTGGTAATGTCCTCCTGACCGCCATCCGGCGCGTCCGATCATTCGGACGCTCCGGTCGCGGTAATTGTTTTGAGGAGGCAACCATGACTGCGCCGCGCCCATCGAAGATCCGTTTGGGCAATCATCTTCTTCATCCAGAAACGCAGATGCTGAATTATGGCTACGACTCGGAGCTTTCCGAGGGCGCGGTCAAGCCGCCTGTGTTTCTCACATCGACCTTCGTTTTCAAGACAGCGGAAGACGGACGCGATTTCTTCGATTTCGTTTCGGGGCGCAAGGAGCCGCCGGCCGGTGTCGGGGCGGGGCTTGTCTATTCACGCTTCAACCACCCGAACAGCGAGATTGTGGAGGACCGTCTGGCGGTCTATGAGGGGGCGGAAAGTGCAGCCCTTTTCTCGTCCGGCATGTCCGCCATTGCCACCACGCTTTTCGCTTTTGTGCGCCCGGGCGATGTCATCCTGCATTCGCAGCCACTTTATGGCGGCACGGAAACGCTTCTGGCGAAGACCTTCTTCAATTTTGGCGTGGAGGCTGTCGCTTTTGCGGATGGTGTTCACGAGGCCACCATCGAGAAAGCAGCCGAAGAGGCGCTGGCGAAAGGTCGTGTTTCGGTCATTTTGATCGAAACCCCGGCCAATCCGACCAATAGTATTGTCGATGTCGCAGCGGTTCGCCGCGTGGCGGAGAAGATTGAAGCGCGGCAGGGCAGCCGCCCGGTCATCGCCTGCGACAATACCCTGCTCGGGCCGGTGTTCCAGAAGCCTCTTGATCACGGGGCCGATCTCTCGGTCTATTCGCTGACCAAATATGTCGGCGGTCATTCCGATCTTATTGCAGGGGCGGTGCTGGGCGCAAAATCCGTTGTGCGCCAGGTAAAGGCCCTGCGCGGAGCAATCGGTACACAGCTCGATCCACATTCATGCTGGATGCTTGGCCGCTCCCTGGAAACGCTGGGCCTGCGCATGGAGCGGGCTGACAGCAATGCCCGCGCCATTGCTGAATTCCTGCGTAATCACCCCAAGGTGGAAAAGCTGCATTATCTGCCCTTTGCCGATGAGCGTTCCGATATCGCAGCCTTGTTCAAGCGCCAATGTACCGGCGCTGGCTCGACCTTTTCCTTCGATATAAAGGGCGGGCAGGCTGCTGCTTTCCGTTTCCTGAATGCGCTGCAAATCCTGAAACTCGCGGTAAGCCTCGGTGGCACCGAATCGCTTGCGAGCCATCCCGCGGCGATGACGCATTCAGGTGTTCCGGTCGATGTGCGTGAGCGGATCGGCGTGCTGGAATCGACCATCCGCCTTTCCATAGGTATCGAGCATCCCGACGACCTGATCGCCGATCTGGCACAGGCTTTGGATGCGGCCTGATACCAAAATCTAATGCGCTTGACGGTTCCGTTGCAAAAATCCGGTTGTGACGGAACGCGGCTCATCTGCAAATGATGGTCATCCGATTGGGTCCATCGCCATGCCGCACTCGGCCATTATTCCGTTTTGCCTCACGCCTCAGGAAGCGGATAAGGCTGTCGCAGCGACGAAAAAGGCAGTCGCAACCGTCTTCGCGTAAACCGTTTGTCCCCAGGGAGTTCGTCTTCCGGGGACAATTTGTGCCGGCTGGCAGATCCACTGCTAAAAATCAGCCACCTGGGCACCAAACCACACGTTAATTCGTCACTACAGCCTAGAAAGAAACTTTGAAACCGATTGTACCACCAAGTGAATGGCTGTCGGCAAAGCCGTTCAGACTCTTATCAACGGCCAGTTCGCCATATAAGCGGTATTTGCCGATCCTCCCAGCGTGTCATTTACCGCAAGCGTTCCGGTTTCAATGTTGGAGACATCCGTGAAACCGCTTTGGCCGGTGCGCAGTATTCCGACCGATCAAAACAAAACCCACCGGAAGCCGATGGGTTTTGTTCGTGCTTTATGCCTGTTTAGAGGGGGCACAGCTAAAGGGCGAAGCGGTTTTTGCGTCCATAAATGCCTTGAAGCAAAAGATCGGAGAAATCCCGATGCTTTTGGCAGAAAGGGACGGCTTTGGAAGAGAGCCTCATCAGACCCGCTGACCCGGTTTAACCGACAACATCGCAATCATACCGATAGCGGTTGCCACGGCCGTGGCAACGAACATGGCATTATAGCCGTATGACATTGCGAGAATACCCGCCAAGGTCGGTGACAGGATTGTCGCGATATTGGCAATAAAGTGGGTGATGCCACTATAGGTACCCATTTTATCAGTCGGCGAACTATCGATGATTACAGCCCAATATACTGAATTTGGCAGAGAGTTGCAGGCATTTGCCAGAGTCATAAGACCGATCACTCCCCATGCCGATCCCGCATGCGGGATCATCAATAGAACGGCTGTCGTAATGGCAAGTGAAGCTGCAGCCAGACCACCGCGCGCCAGACGCAGCTTGCCCGTCTTGAGGAAGAGCCAGTCGCTGATTTTACCGCCCAGAAGGATGGTTACACATGCGCCCACCCAGGGGACCATGCCCATATACCAAAGCGAGGAAAGCGTGAGGCCAAACTCATCGGAGAGATATTTCGGCGTCCAGGTCAGGATCATGAAGTTCACGTACTGAAACGCGAAGTAGCCGATGGAGTTGAAAACGAGCGTTTTGTTGGAGATGAAGCCCTTCAGGTCAAAACCGTGTGATTTTGCGCTGCTGCTTTGTACTTCGCCCCCAGCCCGGATTAACCGGACTTCCTCTTCAGATACCTTTGGATGGTCCTCTGGACGATTGGTATAAATCCTGGAAAAGATCACGATCAAAATCAGACCGAGAGCGCCCAGAACAATATACATGCTGCGCCAGGAACCGGTTACCAGAAGGAGGCCGACAGCGATCGGCGCGGTTAACATGGCGCCAAGCGGTGTGCTCAAAAGGCCAAGGGCGACGGCAAAACCGCGTTCGGAACGGGGCGCCCAATTCCCCATGGTCTTGTTGATGATGGAATAGGCCGGGCCTTCGCTGAAACCGAAAAGAATGCGGACGACGGCAAAGCCTGCCAGCGCCGAGCCACCGAACGCCAGGATGCCCAGTTCTCCCGCCCAAATCATCGAGACAGCAACAATCGACCAAGCCGTACCCGCGATGATCCACAACTTGCGCGCACCCAGCTTGTCGGAAAGCGTGCCGCCGAGGATTGCGCCAAACATATAACCATAGCCGAAATAGCCGAGCATGCTACCCCAGTCGGCCCGGTTGAAGCCATACTCGCCGATGATCTGCTCTGACGCATAAGAGATTGCGCCGCGGTCGATATAATTCACCAATGCAAGAATGGTGACGATTGCAAAGATAACATACCGATAGGATGTCGGCCCCTCGGGTTTCAAAAGCGGATTCACATAGACCTCCCCGTGTTGATTCCTATTACAAAACTCAAATATGGATAATGCATTATGCATAATTTTAGGGAGTTGGAAATGTCTTTAATTTCTATCGGCACCCTCGGGGGTACGATTGCGATGGTTGAGGGGGGAAGCGGAGGCGGTGTTGTGCCGACCCTGACCGCGGATGCACTCATTGCCGCTGTGCCGCAGATTAGAAATTATGCGCAGATCAAGGCCCAATCTCTTTTTCAGCTTCCCAGCCCCTCGCTAAAATTTCGGCACGGCCTTGAAGTGATAGGCTGGGCTGAAAACGAGGTGAAATCGGGAGCGGACGGCATAGTGCTGACGCAGGGAACCGATACGCTTGAGGAAATGGCATTCCTTCTGGATTTATTGTGGGAACATCCGCAGCCCCTCGTACTGACCGGCGCCATGCGCTCGCCGCGCGCGCCGGGTGCTGACGGTCCGGCCAATCTGGTGGCGGCCGTATTGACAGCCGCGAGCAGGCTTAGCCGGGAACGCGGTGTCCTTGTTGCAATGAACGATACAATCCACGCGGCACGTTGGATAACAAAATCTCATGCGCTCAGTGTCCAGACATTCGTATCGTCGGACAGCGGGCCGTTGGGATATGTGTATGAGGAGACGCCGGTTTACATCAACACCCTTTCGCGGTTGCCAAAAATTGACCGTACGCAGTTCAACGCCGATGTGAAGATCGGCTTTTACGAATCGCTGCTGGATGGTGACGCGCAGATGCTGCGAAGCATGTTTGAGAGCGGCAGATATGATGGAATCGTCGTCGCCGGTTTTGGAGCAGGACATGTGTCGGGCGACGAAGCCGACATTATCGAGCGCTATGCGTCCCGCATTCCGGTCGTCGTAGCCAGCCGGACCTATGGCGGAAGGACCGCCACGAAGACTTATGGGTTCCATGGCTCCGAGATTGATCTTCAGACGAAAGGCGCTATGCTCGCAGGCTGGCTATCCCCCCCGCAAGGCGCGGTTATTGCTATGGGCACTACTGGCAGCGGGTAAAAATCTGGAAGAAACAAGAGCTAACTTCCTGCTCTATAACCCATAACTGCCGATCGAGATTCCGCATCCATGGTAAAAGAGCCACGTTTTAGCAGTCGTCTGGAAAAGCCCCTCACGACTGCGCAATATGTCGCCGATTATCTGCGCAAGCGCATGTTATCGGGCGAAATACGCGCGGGCGACCGCCTGAAACAGAACCATTTGGCGGAAATGCTGGGGGTTAGTTCGACGCCGGTTCGTGAGGCCCTGCGCGATCTTGCGGCAGAAGGGCTGGTTCGGCTCGATGCGCGTTCCGGCTGTGTTGCCCGCGGGCTGACCTTTCAGGATGCGGAAGATATCTATACGGCTCGTTTGGCGCTGGAACCCATATTGCTAAAGCGTAATTTCGCGAGAATTACGCCGGAAATCCTTGAGGAATGTGAAACCATCAATGAAAAGATGAGAGCCGAAACGGATTTGGTGGTCTGGGCCAGACTGAACAATGAGTTTCATATGAAGCTTCTCGGGATCGATTATCCGTCGCGGATGACCGAGATTGTCCAGCAGCTGTTTGAATATGCCGAGCCTTTCGTTGCCATTTCGCTCTACGCGCATGAGGAGCAGTTGAAGCGAAGCTATGACGAGCATCGCCTGCTTCTTGAGAAGCATCGGCAAAACGATCTCGAAGCGGCAACAGAGCTTTTATATCGTCACCAGAGAATGACGCTCTCGCTGATTGAGAAAAAAATGAAAGATAGATCGGTTGCGTTGTAAATTGTCGTTTGAGTGCACGCGGTGCCGTTGAGGCAAATACACGGCTGTCTTTCAGCAACAAAGGGCTGCGTTTCGGTTGCTTGTTCGGCACTTTTGGCCCCTCCCGTCCCTCGATACGCTCAACCCGTTTTCCTTTTTATCGTCCAAACTGCTCAAAAAGGCGGCCTAGCTCCTCAACAGGGATGGTTGGCAATGACAGACAAAGGAGAATTCGTGCTTTGGGGCCGTTCAGCCGACCGGCGAAGATTGCTCCGGCCTTTTCAAGGTCGCTTCCGCCTCCATCGCCGTAGACAGGCAGCACCCGGCCATCCGGGCAGCGCGAGGTGATGATTGTTACGATGCCCCGTTCCGTTGCTCGGGCGATGGCATCGACAACTGCGGGCGTGGCGTTGCCCCGGCCGAATGTTTCCAGAATGAAGCCGTGTGTGCCGGAATTGATCGCCGCTTCGATGAGACGGCCATCGGCACCCATCGCGAGTGTGATGAGATCGACCCGAGTTTCGATCGAATGGGCGGCAATCATCGGATAGCCCAGCGGTTTTCTTGTGATGAATACCGCGCCGTGATCCACCACGCCGAGCGGCCCATATCCGGGGGCATCATAGGCTTCGAGCTTCGACGTATGAATTTTTGTCGCGTCGATAGAGGAGAGCACCTTCCCGGCGAAGACGACGAGCGTGCCGAGATCGCGAGCCTCGGGCGAGGCGGCAACGGAGATTGCGTCGGCAAGATTGCGTGGTCCGTCGGCATCCGGTTCGTCTGCGCTGCGCTGGGCTCCGGTAAAGACCACCGGCTTTCGCGAGGATATCGTAAGCTGTGCGAGGAATGCGCTTTCCTCCAGCGTGTCCGTGCCGTGTGTGACCACACACCCGTCGACGGTTCGGTCCCTGAGCCGTTCATCAATATGATGCGCAAGCCTGAAAGATGTATCGAGATCGATGCGGTTGCTGCCAAGATTGCAGAATTCGTCAAGAACAACATCGACTGCAGGGGCAAGCGCACCGAGAGAGGATAGAAGTTCCTTTCCGGTCGAAACGCTCAACAGCGAATCCGTTTGCGGATCGTAACGCGAGGCGATGGTTCCGCCGGTGGAAACGATGAGAATTCTGGGGCGATCCGTCCTGCCTGTCTTCATGCCGGAGCCTAATGCAATATCTGGCTGAGAAAGAGCCGGGTCCGTTCATGTTTCGGCGCGTCGAAGAATATGGATGGTTCCGCGCTTTCAATGATGTTGCCCTGATCCATGAAGATGACGCGGTCGGCGACCCGGCGCGCAAAGCCCATTTCATGGGTCACGCAGATCATGGTCATCCCCTCTTCAGCAAGGCTGACCATGGTGTCCAGCACCTCCGATACCATTTCCGGGTCGAGGGCCGAGGTTGGCTCGTCGAAAAGCATGATTTTCGGGTTCATGCAGAGCGCGCGGGCAATGGCTGCGCGCTGCTGCTGCCCGCCGGAGATCTGCGACGGATATTTGTGACTGTGATCCGCGATCCTGACGCGGGACAGATAATTCATGGCGATCTCGGTCGCGGCCTTGCGGCTCATGCCGCGCACCGACATGGGGGCGAGCGTACAGTTTTCCAGAATGGTCAGATGGGGAAAGAGATTGAAATGCTGGAACACCATGCCCACTTCGCGCCGCACCTCGTCCACCGATTTCGCCTCATCTGTGAGTGCGATGCCATCGACGATAATCTGGCCGTCCTGATAAGGCTCCAGCCGGTTGATGCAGCGGATCAGGGTGGATTTTCCCGATCCCGATGGACCGCAAATCACCACCCGTTCGCCTCTGGCGACATCGAAATCAATGTCCTTGAGAACCTGAAATTGCCCGTACCATTTGCTGACCGCGCGCATGGCGACGGCACTGGAGGTCTTCTTAGCCGACAGATGCATGATGTGCCTCCTTGTCGTGCGTTTCCGGCGGGAATGCCATTCTCAAGGGGTCAAGCATTATCGTGAGCGCAGATGCGTCCAGCCCCTTGGAAATCGCCACTTCCATGACGGTCTGCCCTGAGGCAAGCGCCTGCTTGGCGATCTCTGCCGCCCTGGCATAGCCCACGACCGGGACGAGGGCGGTTGCAAGCGAAATGCTTTCCTCCGCGCCTGCGCGACAGCGTTCCACATTGGCTTCGATTCCGTCGACGCAACGTTCGGCCAGATTGGTCATGGCGCGGCCGAGCAGTCGCATGGAACTGAGGATATTGTAGACGATCAGCGGCTCGAACGCGTTGAGCTGCAATTGCCCGCTTTCGGCTGCCATGGTTACAGTTAGGTCATTGCCGATCACCTGATAGCAGACCTGATTGACCGATTCCGGTATGACCGGATTGACCTTTCCCGGCATGATCGACGATCCCGGCTGAACCGCAGGCAGGCGGATTTCACCAAGGCCGCTTCGCGGCCCGCTTGAGAGTAGCCGCAGATCGTTGGCGATCTTGGAAAGCTTGACTGCGATCCGGCGCAATATCCCGGAAAAGGTGACGAACGCACCGGTATCCCAGCTCGCTTCCACGAGATTGCCGGCGGCTTTCAGTTCGATACCGGAAATCTGCGAAAGTTCCGCGATGGCCTGTTCGGCATAGGCGTGCGAGGCGTTGATGCGCGTGCCGATAGCGGTTCCATCGAGGTTTACTTCGCGGAAAAGCGCGGCAACCTCCTCCAGCCGGGCTGTGTCCTCCCGCAACGTTGCGGCAAATGCCTCGAACTCCTGTCCAAGAGTGATCGGAACCGCATCCTGCAACTGTGTGCGCCCGATCTTGATGACCGTCGCGAATTCCCGCCCCTTTGCTTCAAAGGCGGCAATCAGCCGGTGCAGCGCCGTCTGAACCTGGTTCTGGCTGAGAAGAAGCGCCAGCCTTACCGCGGTTGGATACACATCATTGGTGGACTGCGACATGTTGACGTCATCATTGGGATGGATCGTCTGGTAGTCGCCTCGCGGCCGCCCCAGATGTTCAAGGGCGCGGTTTGCGATAACCTCATTTGCGTTCATATTGCTTGAGGTGCCCGCGCCGCCCTGAAACACATCCACGACGAATTGCTCCATCAAAAGCCCGTCAATGATGTTGTCGCAGGCGGCGACGATGGCCGCATATTTGGGCTCCGGCAGCTGCCGCAGCTTGTAATTGGCGGTGGCAGCCGCTTTCTTGACCATTGCAAGGGCGCGAACGAGGGCAGGAATATGGTTCAGCGCAACATCGGAAAGCGAGAAGTTTTCAACTGCCCGTAGGGTCTGGATGCCGAAATAGGCATCCATGGGAATATCGCGCTCCCCAAGGGAATCCTGCTCGCGCCGTGTCAGGGGATGAATATTTTCCAGGGTTGTCATGATGGCTCTCAGGCTGCGGCGTGGGCCGGTTTCATGGTTTTGCCAGCGGCCGTTTCAAGCTCTGCTTTCGTGCCGAAATAGTCGGCGCGCACGGCAGCACCAATCAGGTTGACGAAGAAACGTCCGGCGGCGATCGCGGTAAGCTGGTTTACATCCTTGGAAGGCGTAATCTCCACGATATCCATGCCGACGACGCGCCCCTTCTTGACAAGGCCATGCAGGAGTTTGCGCGTCTGGGCATAGGTCACACCGCCAAAGGCGGGACCAGCCACCGCAGGCATGACGGAAGGATCGATCCCGTCGGCATCGATGGTGATGTAATAGCGCCCGCCATCGGGAATACGATCGAGAATGGCGTCCATGCCGACATCATGCAATTCGTAAGCTGTGATGATATTGGAGCCGTAAGCTCTCGCGGCCTCGTATTCTTCGGGGCGTGCCGTGCCCTGGGCGCGGATGCCGATCTGGAAGATATCCTTGACATGCGCCATTTCCGAAGCGCGGCGGATCGGGCTTGAAAGGCCGTCATGCACACCATTGATGTGATCACGCCAGTCCAGATGGGCGTCGATCTGGATCAGGGTGATCGGCCCCTGATCGTCATAGGCGCGCAGGACCGGGATCGGGATGCCGTGATCGCCCCCGATGATGAGGGGCAGGACGCCGGCGGCGAGAATCTTGCGAACGGCTGCTTCCGCATTGCGGTAATGTGCGCCAGGGTCCTTGGGGTCGCCCACCACATCGCCGCAATCGACCGCCTTGATGGCACGGCCATCGTAGAGAGGGCCATCGACGTCGAAGTCATACCGGTCGAGGTTGCGGACGGCACGGTCGGTCGCCTGGCGCACTGCTGTCGGCGCCCGCGTCTGGTCGTTGGTGACTTCATCGATCGTATAGGCAGAGCCGTAAGGAATACCAAGAAAGGCGATGTGGGCGTCGAGCGTGTCGAGATCCGTGTGAACCTTGGAATAAAGCATGCTCGTATGTCCATGCTTTGGCGCGGAGGTAAGCTTGTCGGTCATGGGACTGTCCTTTTATTTGCCTAATGCGTTGCAGCGGGCGAAAACGCGCCGCCTGCATGGGAATGATTGGATGAAATCTGCGAGAGAAACTCCCGCAGGCGCGGATTGGCGGGGTTGGAAAGCACGTCCTCGGAAGGGCCGGTTTCGGTGACGACGCCCTTGTCCAGAAAGACGATCCGGTCTGCGACGTGGCGCGCAAAGCCGATTTCATGCGTGACGATCACCATCGTGACGCCGGAATCGGCAAGCTCACGCAGGAAAAGCAGCACTTCCTTGACGATCTCGGGATCGAGCGCGGATGTCGGCTCATCGAAAAGCATCAGCTCCGGCCCCATGGCAAGCGCGCGTGCAATGGCGACGCGCTGCTTCTGCCCGCCCGAAAGCCCGGCGGGAAACATATGGGCCTTGTCGCGCAGGCCGAAACGCTGCAACAGGGCGAGCGCCTGTGCTTCCGCTTCCGCCCGGGGGCGTTTCTGCACCTTGATCGGGCCTTTCACGATGTTTTCCAGAACGCTCAAATGGGGCCACAGATTAAACTGCTGGAACACGAAACCCATTTTCGGGCGCATGAGGTCGATTTCATGATGCGACTGCATGCGCACCGTTCCGTCAGGCTTGCGTTCGCGGCCGATATATTCGCCGCCAACTTCGACGAAGCCCCCGTCAGGTGCGGTGAGATGATTGATGCAGCGCAATAGCGTGCTCTTGCCACAGCCGCTGGGGCCGATGATGCAGACCACTTCACCCGCTGATACATCGAAGCTGATATCGCGAAGGGCAGTCACATTGCCAAAGCTTTTGGCCAGATTGGAAATCCTGAGCAGGGGGCTGGTCATGCCGGTCTCCTTTCGCCGATCAAGAGATATTTATCGGCCTGGCTGCTGCGGGCGTGATGCGCGCCCTGGCTGGCGCCGAAGGCTTTTTCGGTGCGGTGCATGAGATAGGCGAAGATGGCGGTGATCATCCAGTAAATGGCGGCGGTGGTCAGAAAGATTTCAAACGGCGCGAAAGTTTCGCCCTGTATCACGAGCCCCTGATAGGTCAGCTCCGCCACGGTGATGGTGCTGAGCACGGAGGTTTCCTTGACCATCGAGATGCTGGTGTTGGTCGAGGGCGGCAGCAGAAGGCGAACAGTCTGCGGCGCCACGATTTCATAAAGGCCCTGAAAATAGGACATGCCGATGGCTCTGGCCGCTTCCATCTGGCCTTTGGGAACGGCGAGGATCGCGCCGCGAATGATTTCGGCGAAATAGGAGCTAGCGAAAAAGGCAAGCGCGATGGTGCCGACGATCGATTCCGGCAGGCGCACGCCCATAAAGGGCAGCCCATAGAAGAAGAGATAGAGGACGACGATGAAGGGAATGTTGCGGAACCATTCGACATAGGCGCTCGAAATCCAGCGCAACGGCCTGCGGTGCGACAGCGCCATGAGCGCGATGGGGATCGAGATCAGAAAGCCTGTGGCGATCGCCACGATGGCGATGACGATCGTAAGCCAGGTGCCGCGCGCAAAGAGCGTCCAATTGTCGAAGATGACGGAGAAATCGAAGTTCATGGCTTTACCCTCTGCGCGCTGCGAAGCGCATTTCCAGTACCCGGCCGCATTGGCTAAGAACGAGGTTCACGGCAAAGAGGATGATGGCTGCGCATAGCAGGGTTTCGAGAGGCCGGAACGAGGCATTCGCTACCTGCTGTGCGGTGCGCAGCACTTCAACCACGGTGATGACGGAGAGAAGCGCCGTGCCCTTGACGGTTGTGGTGAGTTCGTTGACGAGCGGCGGCATGATGCGGATATAGAGTTGCGGCAGGATCACTTTGGTCCAGATCACCTTGCCCTTGATGCCGAGCGCGATCGCCGCTTCCACCGGCCCTGAATCCATGCCGGAAAGCCCGCCGCGCATGATCTCCGTTATGAAGATCGAACTGTTGAAGGCGATGGCCAGAATACCGGCCTGAATGGGTGAAAGGTCGAGCCCGAGTGCGGGAAGACCGTAATAGAACAGGAATATCTGCACCAGAATTGGCGTGCCGCGTATGAAGCTGATGACGACGCCGATCACGGCATTGAGGGGGCTATGCCGAGCGTGCGCAGGATCGTCAGGGCGGTGCCGCCGATCAGCGCCAGGATCATGGCGATAATGGAAATGACAAGATTGGTGCCTATGGCTGGCAGAAGCTGGGGAAAGGCACCGCCCAGGGCGGAGACGCTGAAGTCCATCGTCGTTTCCTTCGATGTGATCGTTGGATGATTTGTCATGCGGGCCGTTACGGAAACCGGCGAACCGCTGGGGCATGTCTGCCGAAATCGAGATCCGGCTTCGGCATCAGGACCTGCGTGAAATTTTAGCGCGCACCGTCCGGCAAATAATCCTTTTCGGGCAATGCATAGGTCATGCCGAGCCACTTCTGCTGGAGCTTCGCAAAGGTGCCATCCTGCTTGATCTTGAGGATGGCCTTGTTGAGCGCGTCGCGCAGGTCCTGGTCTTCGGGGCGGACGACCCATGCATTATAGCTTGGAATGTCTGACGCCTTGCCGACCAGCTCAAATATGCCGGGGCGCTGGTTCATCAGGTTCTGCAAAACCGGCAGCCCTGCCAGGGCGGCATCCGATGTGCCGTTGGCAACGGCGAGGAAGGAATCGTTGAAGGTCGGGAAGAGTTTGAGGTCGGCAAAACCCTCGCCGCTGCTCGCTTCAAGGCGCTTGTCGAGGTGCTTTGCAACCGGATCGACGGCAGACGCAAGCTGCGTCGAGACGACCTTGCCCTTCAGGTCTTCCACGGTCTTGATCTCATCATTGCCAGCCTTTTTGATCGCATAGGCGGTGCTGTCGGCAATGGGCAGCGTATAGGCATAGCGCTTGGCGCGCTCGGGATTGATGCCGACCTATGTGGCCACGAAATCGAACTTGCCTGCGATCAGGCCCGGCAGGATGCCCTGAAAGGGCAGGTCAAGCTGTTCGACTTCCACGCCCCATTGCTTGGCGATCTCGTCCAGGAGATCCCTGCCGAAGCCGACAATCTTGCCATCCTTGACGAATTCGAAGGGGGGATACGCCGCTTCCGTGCCGACAGTGACTTTCTTTGTGCGCTGGATTTTTTCCAGCGTCGTTTCAGCCATGCCGGGGGCGACAGTGGATATCGCGCAGCAGACGCCAAGCAGGGCAATCGCAAGAATTTTCTTCTTATGCATCGGGTTCGCTCCTCCAGAAAACCGTAGCTTCTGAATAATGGAACTATGCAGCTGCTGCAAACATAATGAGTTTTTCGCATCCGGTTGCAGCGGTCCAGTCCGGCGCGCGGATTAAGAAAATTGCGGCGATGAACGAATGTTGCTTCAAAAATAGTCAATATATCTCAATGGATTATTATGATTTGTCTTGCGATTTAGTATCTATTTCCGCCGCAATCGGGCGATTGACGATTACCGATATTTCTGATTAGTATGATTGAAATTCATAATTATAGCATGGGCGGCGGCTGGTGAGCGAACAAAGCCAGATGGTGGTCAGCCGGTTGGGCTTCGACCTGCAATCCCTGGAAATATTCATTGCAGTCTGCAAAACCGGCAGTATGACGGCTGCCGCCGCCTATAGCGACCTGACCCAGTCAGCCGTTTCGCGGCAGATAATCAATCTGGAAAAGCGCCTTGGCGTCGGCCTGATCGAACGCGGCTCGCGCCCATTGAAACTGACGCTTGCCGGACAGAAGCTGATAAAGGCGGCTGAACATCTGATTTCGGAAGCTGCGGCCATACCAACGCAATTGCAGGGCGCGGATACGCGCATGATCCCGCAATTCCGGCTGGGGCTGATCGATTCCCTGTCGGACCCGCTCGTGCCGATGCTGATAAAGGCGCTGCGTGATCGTGTCGGCTCGGTTTCGGTGGCGACAGGCTTCATGGCGGCGCCCCTGCGCCAACGCCTGCTCAAGCGCGAGCTCGATGCGGTGATTTCGGCTGATCCTTTCGATGATGTCGACGGTTTTGAGCGATTCGAGCTGTTTCAGGAGCAATTCGTGGTGCTGGCCTCGCGCGGTGAACAGCCGTTTGGCGACGAGGCCGAGTTTCGCAATTTTGCCGCTCGTTTTCCGATGATCCGGTCCGGCACATCTTCCGGCATTGCGCAGCGGGTCGAGCAGCATTTCCGCCGCATGAAACTCGATGTGCCGCCTGCATTTTCGTGTGAAACGGTTGAATCTATCGTCAGTCTTGTGGCTTCCGGGGTGGGGTGGTCCGTCCTGACACCTGTATGCGTTCGCAAATGTATCGCACTTGCGCCCGCCATTCAGGTTCTGCAATTTCCGGGCGCGGGCTTCTCGCGACGCATCTATCTCGTCGTCCGCCGGGGCGAGCTTGACCCCTTCGCCAGGCAATTGTCGGTCATATGCCGGCGCATCATCCAGAAAAGCTATATCCCGCAGCTTGCGGCCCTCGCTCCCTGAATGGTCGATGCCATTGCGCTTAATTGATTTTCGACCATAGCCCGCCTGCCATCCTTCTTCCGACAATTATGTTCCGGTTCAAGATAGGTTGCCCGTCGAGCAGCCGATCTTGACCGCTATGGAAGAGACTGCCGCCCATCGCGAACGATGTTCCGCTTCATGCGCAGCCACTATTCGAACGGCGCGAGCGGGGACTTCAGGAAAAACTTGTTTGTCGTCTTGCTTGTCATAGACCCTGCTTCTCACGAGTTGGGGTCTCCGGCAAACCCGATGCGGTTCACTATATTGCTGCGTATCCGTAACCCGCATTCGGAGAGTGCGAGGGAAATTGTTCTGGACGCGGAATGACGTTCATTGAAATTTATTCTAAACAATCGGTCTTAAAAATAGGGGCCGCGTTGGGGGCTA
This sequence comes from Brucella melitensis bv. 1 str. 16M, assembly GCF_000007125.1. NCBI lineage: Bacteria > Pseudomonadati > Pseudomonadota > Alphaproteobacteria > Hyphomicrobiales > Brucellaceae > Brucella > Brucella melitensis. Next base: position 111,997 of record NC_003317.1, read on the forward strand.
CTAAAATTCAAAACTATCTAATATATTGAAAAATAATAATTTAATTAGAATAAATGGTGCGGGTGGTCGGAATCGAACCGACACTCCTTTCGGAACCGGATTTTGAGTCCGGCGCGTCTACCAGTTCCACCACACCCGCACTTTCCCGACTCGTAAGCCAGTGCTGCCGAAGCAGCTTGATATGGTCCAAAACGGACAGCGGAGTGGGATATACCGGCTAAACGAAACAAGGTCAATTACCCACGCGCGCAAGCCTGTCCGACGTTACGGATAATGCTGCGCGGATCATTCAACCATCGCATCGCTTCCTCATGCCCGCAGGCTCATGAGGATCAGTGCTTCATTACCGAACCAATTAGATTCCAGAAAACGAGCAACGCGATAAGGCCGAGCAGGAAATAGTCCAGCGGGCTCATGTAACGCAAATATTCCATGGCGCATTTCCTTCTTCCCTTGGGAGACGCAATGGTTTGATGGTCCAGACAGAGCCAGTTCTATGTAGCCGGGCTGGCGCATTCTCGTGAATGTCCGGCGCGGCTCCCCTTCTGCCTGTCATACGCTCTCCTGGAGGCAAAGATAACACGCAGGGTTAGGTTTCTCAAATCGCTGGTTTTTGGGCGATGGAACCTGTGAGATGTATTTCTGGTTCGGCCTTAAGGGAAGCAGACCACTAACAAGTATATGTATCTAGTGGATTTTTAGGATTTGACGTTTGAAGCAGCATATGTGGCAGCCGGGATTCAAAGGTCAAATTCGATCCACTAACTCTGCCCACTAACTCTGCGATGCCACCGCCGCCTTGCGGCAGGAGGCGAAGCGGTCGAGGGTTGCATCATAGACCGAGGTTTTCACGCCCATCATGCCAAGGACGGTGTGGAAGAGATTGTCGTGCGAGGCGGGAGATGCAGCCCCCTGTTTCAGGCATGCCGTGTCCAGCCCGGTCGCGGATGCGTAATCCGGCGAGAACCAGGCGATGAAGGGAATATGGGTCTGTTCGTTGGGCGCGATGAAATAGGGCGCGGCATGGAGGTAAAGCCCGTTTTCGCCCAGCGATTCGCCATGGTCGGACATATAGATCATGGCTGGGGCGAAGCGGCTTTCGTTTGATTTCAAGAGATCGATAACCTCGGACAAGATGTGATCCGTATAGAGGATCGTATTGTCATAGGCGTTAACGATCTTCTCGTTCGTGCAATTGGAGAATTCGCTGGTGCGGCATTCCGGCTGGAATCTGGCGAATTCAGCAGGATAGCGGCGGTAATAGGCCGGGCCGTGGCTGCCCGTCATGTGGAGCACGATGGTTGCATTCCCGTTGAAATTCTTCAGGTGCTCTTTCAGATAATCGACCAATATCTGGTCAAGGCATTCGCCGCCCTTGCAATAGCGGGTGTCACCGGAGTTTTGCAGATCCACCATAGCAATGCGATCGGCGACGTTCTTGCTGCCGGTATTGTTTTCATACCAGGCCACTTTTACGCCCGCATGGTTCAGCACGTCCATCAGGTTTTCCGAACTGCGAAATTTGGTGCTGGAATATTCCGCGCGTGTGAAAGGGGAGAACATGCAGGGCACTGAAACAGCCGTGCTTGTGCCGCAACTGACTGTATTGGTGAAGGCGACGATATCCTGTTTTTCAAGTTCAGGGTTGGTTTCCTGCTTGTAGCCATAGAGGCTGAAATTTTTTGCGCGGGCGGTTTCACCAACAACGATGACGGTAAGCAGTTTCTTGCCGGAAGGCAGTGGCGCCAGGGTCTGCTTGGCGTCAAGGCCAAGCGGCTGCATCACGACGCGGTTATCCTTGAGATTGCTTGCTGCGTACTGGATCGTGCTTTTCAAGGGGGTGATGGGCTCCAGCCGTTCCATGATGTCGGACCGGTGTTCGCGATACATGGAGGAAAAGCTTCCGAAATCCGAACCGATCAGCACAACTGCCCCCACGAGGCAGGCGGTGATTGCCACGGTATTGACGGCGATCTTGCGCAGAAGCGGGCGATGTTTCACGCGCACCCAGACGATGAGGAGCGAGGGAATGAGGCCGTAGAGAACCATGTGCAGGATGAAGCCGGTGGTCAGAAGCTGGTTCGACTCGGCCTGCGTCGTCGTAAAGGTCGCTTCAACGACGCTGCGGGTTATGATGGTTCCGAATGTCGCGGTGAAATAGGAGCCGCCTGCCGCCACGAGGATCATAAAGATCAGCACGGGCTTGATGACATATTTGGCTGAAAAGACGAGCAGGAGCGCAATGTGCAGGAGCAGGATTGCAGCGCCCGCGACGATCAGTTTTTGCGGATGATCGTGGAAATAGGCGCCAAGCTTTTGCCAGAAGGAGGCATTGGTGAACGCCAGAAGATAGATTGCGGTAAGAATACAGAGCGGGCCGCTGGCAATGGTTGGGCGTGGAAACCGCATGGTTGGGCTTTCAATCTGGCGTTGATCTTGGTGGTTATGAATAAAACGAAATTTTGCAGCAAGAGGATCTCATCTAGCAATCATAAGTTGTAAACGCAAAAACCTTTTCTGCACAGCAGATTCAAAAAGCCGTCATTATGTCTTTTGTAAGATCGGTTAATTTGCCCGTTATTTATGCTCGGTGAAACTGCGCAGCCGGTTGCGGATGATGCGCGCGAGATTGCGGGTGCGCTGATAGAGGTGAATCTGCGATGCCGCCTGCCGCACCAGCCGATCCGCGCCGGGGTGAAGGCCGACGACAAGCGTTTCCATAGTCTCGCGTTCACGGAAGAGGCGCGTCATGACGGGATGGTCTGGCACGGCGCAGGAATCGGTGCGGGCGATATTGGGGTCGTCCAGGTGGTTCTTCACCACTTCGATCATCAGGAGAACGCCGGGCGACCAGGCATGAAATGTCTCGTCATAGGCGGTTTTCCAGGTCCAGGCTTCGCCTGATACCATGAAGACGATGAGGATTGCGATGACCCTGCCATCAAGTTCCAGCGTGTGAATGCGTACACAGTCGCATTCGGCAAGATTGTTGACGGCTTCGCGCGCGAAAGCGGCACGAAAACGGTCAACAGCCATGGCTGTGCCGCGACGTCCCTTCCAGCCGCGCGCCTCCAGTGTGAGGAAATGTTCAAAGGCATGGCGCACCTCATCGGGCGTGCGGGCAACCTTGTGAACGAGTTCGCCCTGCTCGGCAAGGCGGCGCCACAATCGTTCATAGTCATGGCGATGATGCGCCCCGATGGCTTCCTTTATATAGGTCTTGCCATCGAGCTTGCTTTCAAGGAAGGGACGTTCCTTGTGCTCGATGGATTGAACCGGCAATTGGCGCCCGATGGCGACCGAGCGGATCAGCCTGGCGGCTGCTCCATTGGCACGCATTTCCGGCAAAACCAGTACTTCGGGCAGCTTGATGTGCCTGCGCGCCAGAATGTCGAACAGGTCTTCAACCACCCCGACCGGGTTGTCATGGTCGATGAGCGGCGTGCCCTGCGGGCCGAAGGGGGTGGCCCAGGAGCGAATCACGGGAACCGAAAGTGGCAGGCCGGGGCGCTCCACCGTATAGGGCATCACAAAGCGCAGACGGCTTCGGGTTTCATTTTCGTCGCGCATGACCATGAAGCGAACTTCACGGTCTTCAAGGCGTGGCATGGCAGGCGCCAGAAAACGTGCGTTGAAGAAGATGTTCGGCTCTATGGTGCGATTGCTCAGATGGTCCAGCTCATCACGCAATTCAAAACCGGCTGCTGCGCCATAAATGGCAAGCTTGCGCGGAATATCGCGGCTGTGCAGGCTTTCCTCCATCTTCTTCGCCGCTTCGATCACGGCGCTGCTGTCGGAAAGTTGCGAAACAAGATGGGCGGCGTTTCCGCCTGCTGATTCCTCAAGCAAAGGTTTTGCAGCCATTACAACCTCTCCTTCGAGGCTTTCCTATATTCTCGTGGGATAAGAATGAACAGGGTGATGTGCAAGGTGCGAAAGACGGTGATTGAAAGCGATGCGGCTTTTCTCAGCAAACCATCATGGGCTCCCGTCATCGGATGAAGTAAGGCCGCGACCTTGGCCGGTTGGAACCGGTTTGCTGCTCTGGCTGCTGAAAACGCACTCTCCATCAACCCCGTTCCTGCGTAGCCTGCCTGATTTCCCCGCGCAGGCGTTTCACACTTCTGGCCCGAAATTCTCTAGGCTGTAGTGACGAATTAACTTATGGTTTGGCGCGAGAGTATTTTGTTGCTGAACAGGAGAAACGACCGCCGTGGAGTGATCTCCACAAGGGCGTTTCGACACATTCAGAAGCAAAATACACCGCGTCCCTTCGGGATATGGCAAAAAACCTCCATCTTGGCGTCGCGAAACCTCGATGGGGGAACCACCCCACCTTCGGTTTCGCTCCTAAAGCTGAAGATTTTTTGCCCATACCAAACCACAAGCTAATTCGTCACTACAGCCTAGGCCGAAGTTCTTTATAAATAGAAAAAGAACAGGTCTAATCCAGCCAAGATCGGAAGATGGTTTTAAAAGTGTTCATGGATGGTAGATATTTCATGAACGCGATTTATATTCGTAATATAAAAATAAGCCGGATATGCAAACCCCGGCGGATGGCCGCCGGGGTTTGAAGCGCAATCCAGACGCAGCGCGCCGATCTCATTCATCCAGATCGAAACGCGCGCCCAAGCCTGTTATTCAAATGCACCGTGGCAGTGCTTGTACTTCTTGCCGGAGCCGCAAGGGCATGGCTCGTTGCGGCTCACCTTGCCCCAGGTGCGTGGATCGGCCGGGTCGCGTTGAGCGGGTGGCACAATACGGTCATCGTGCTGGTGTTCGGCCCATATGGCTTCGTCGAAATCGTTTTCGCCGGTGGCGCCGTCGATATGCAGGCCGGCCATGGGCGGCAATTGCGGCTCAGGCGGGGCTTCACGGACGATCTCGACACGCATGAGCTGCGAGATGACCACTTCGCGCAGATTGGCCAGCATGGTCTGGAACAGCTCGAAGGCTTCGGTCTTGTATTCGTTCAGCGGGTCGCGCTGGGCATAGCCGCGGAAGCCCACGACCGAGCGCAGATGGTCGAGATTGACGAGATGCTCGCGCCAGAGATTATCGAGCGACTGCATGATCACGGACTTCTCGACATAGGTCATGATCTGCGGGCCGAAGCGTTCGGCCTTTTCGGCCGCAGCCTTGTCGGCGGCTTCCTTGATGCGGTTTTCAAATTCTTCTTCCGCAATGCCTTCTTCCTTTGCCCATTCTTCGACCGGAAGATCGAGGTTGAGCTTGGAAGCGATATCCTGCTTCAGCCCCGCAATATCCCATTTTTCCGCATAGGCATCCTTGGGGATGCGCAGAATAACCATGTCCTCGATAACTTCGTGGCGCATTTCGGCCACGGTTTCGGTCAGGTCTTCCTCGTCCATCATCTCCAGACGCTGCTCGAAGATCACCTTGCGCTGATCGTTCATCACATCGTCATATTTGAGAAGGTTCTTGCGGATTTCAAAGTTGCGCGCCTCGACCTTTTTCTGCGCCTTTTCAAGCGCCTTGTTGATCCAGGGGTGGACGATGGCTTCGTCTTCCTTGAGGCCGAGTTTCTGCAACATGCCGTCCATGCGGTCGGAACCGAAGATGCGCATCAGATCGTCCTGCAACGACAGGAAGAATTTTGAGCGGCCCGGATCGCCCTGACGGCCGGAACGGCCACGCAACTGGTTGTCGATGCGGCGGCTTTCATGGCGTTCCGTGGCGAGAACGTAAAGCCCGCCTGCGGCCAGAGCCTTTTCCTTCAGCTGGGCGATATCGGCCTTGATCGCGGCGATCTTCTCTTCGCGTTCGGGGCCTTCCGGCACATCGGAAAGTTCCTGGCGAACGCGCATTTCCAGATTGCCGCCAAGCTGGATATCGGTACCGCGACCGGCCATGTTGGTGGCGATGGTGACGGCGCCCGGCACACCGGCCTGTGCGATAATGTAGGCTTCCTGCTCGTGATAGCGGGCGTTGAGGACCTGAAACCCCTTGATGCCTTCACGGCGCAGGCGCTCGGCTAGCTGTTCGGACTTTTCGATCGAGGTCGTGCCGACGAGGATCGGCTGGCCCTTTTCGTGCGAGGCGCGGATATCGCGCACGATGGCGCGGTATTTTTCCTCGACGGTGCGATAGACCTCATCGTCCTCGTCGATGCGCTGGACCGGCAGATTGGTCGGAATTTCCAGCACTTCGAGGCCGTAAATATTGCCGAATTCTTCCGCTTCGGTTGCAGCCGTGCCGGTCATGCCCGACAGCTTGTTGTACATGCGGAAATAGTTCTGGAAGGTGATCGAGGCCAGCGTCTGGTTTTCCGGCTGGATGGTCACATGTTCCTTGGCTTCGAGCGCCTGGTGCAGGCCTTCCGAATAGCGCCGGCCCGGCATCATGCGGCCGGTGAATTCATCGATGATGACAATCTCGTCATTGCGGACGATATAGTCCTTGTCGCGCTGGAACAGCTTGTGGGCGCGAAGCGCGTTGTTGAGGTGATGAACGACCGCGACGTTTTCGATGTCGTAAAGGCTTTCACCCTTGAGGTGGCCAGCAGCCTCCAGCAGCTTCTCGACCTTTTCCGTACCAACTTCGGTGAAGATCGCGGTCTTCTGCTTCTCATCGACTTCATAATCTTCTTCCGCTAGCGGCGGAATGAAGGTGTCGATGAGGTTGTAGAAGTCCGAGCGGTCTTCCAGCGGACCGGAAATGATGAGCGGCGTGCGCGCTTCGTCGATGAGGATCGAATCCACTTCGTCGACGATGGCGTAATTATGCGGGCGCTGCACCATCTGCGCGCGCTCATACTTCATGTTATCGCGCAGATAATCGAAGCCAAGCTCGTTATTGGTGCCGTAGGTGATGTCGCAGGCATAGGCCGCGCGGCGCTCATCATCGTCGAGACCGTGCTTGATGACGCCGACAGTCAGGCCGAGGAAATTATAGAGACGGCCCATGGTTTCGGCATCGCGGGTGGCGAGGTAGTCGTTGACGGTCACGACATGCACGCCCTTGCCTTCAAGCGCGTTGAGATAGACCGGCAGCGTCGCCATCAGCGTCTTGCCTTCACCGGTGCGCATTTCGGCGATGCCGCGTTCATGCAGAACCATGCCGCCGATGAGCTGCACGTCGAACGGGCGCATACCGAGCACGCGCTTGGCAGCTTCGCGCGCGGTGGCGAAAGCGTCAGGCAGAAGGGAATCGAGAGATTTGCCCTCAGCCAGCGCCGCCCGGAATTCGGCGGTCTTGGCCTGAAGCTGCTCGTCGGTCAGATTCTCGTAGTTCTTCTCGAGAGCAGTAATCTGTTCTGCCCGCTGGCGCAGGGTTTTTACGCGGCGGTCATTGGATGAACCGAATATCTTGCGGGCGAGGCCGCCAAAGCTGACCATCTCTGGTCCTTTCCTGTCCGTTCAGCCGGAAGCGCTTCCGGCAATGTCGAATGCTTTATTCACGCGTATTGAAACAATTGCAAGAAAAGTGCACCGTAAAGCAGCCAGTTCCGGCGCTTTCAAGACACAATTTTCCCCGCCACTTACTGGACGCAAAGCCGAAGGACAGATGAGAGGGGCTTGGAGCGATGTCAACGTTGCTTCAAAGTGATGCGAATTTCGGATTCGCCACATCTGAGGCTGGAAAACCTGTCGGTTGTTACAATACAGGGCATATCCGGGCCAAATTCCGCCGCATTCATCGGGCCGGTAAGCGGTCCCGAAGGAGAGAATTTCATATGAAAGCCATTCTCAAAGTCCCTTGCCGCAACGCTCTGGCCGTTCTTGCAGCGTCGGTTGCGCTGGCAAGTTTTTCCGCTCCTTTTTCTGCATCGGCTGTCTTTGCGCAAGATGCCGCTCCAGGCACTGAAAAGGCCGCTGCCACAACGGCGGCAGCGTCTGCGGAAAAGGACGATCCGTCCAAGGTTCTGGCGACCATCAACGGCAAGGACATCACGGTTGGTGAGGTCGATCAGGCTGCTGGCGATCTCGACCCGCAGTTCGCTCGCCTTCCGGTCGAGCAGCGTCGCCTTGCAGCCCTTGCAGCCCTGATCGACATCAAGGCGATGGCTGGTGAAGCGGAAAAAGACAAGCTCGACCAGACCAAGGAATTCAAGGACCGTATGGAATTCCTGCGCGAACGCGCGCTCCATAACGAATATTTCAAGAATGCGATTGTTGACAAGATCAGCGACGCGGATGTTCGCGCCCGCTACGACAAGGAAATCGCCGCCATGCCGCCGCAGGTGGAAGTGCGCGCGCGTCACATTCTTGTAAAGACCAAGGAAGAAGCCGAAGCCATCATCAAGAAGCTTGAAGGCGGCGCCAAGTTCGAGGACCTTGCCAAGGCAAGCTCGACCGATGGCACGGCCTCCAGCGGAGGTGATCTCGGCTACTTCAGCGAAGGCCAGATGGTGCCTGAATTTGAAAAGGCAGCTTTTGCGCTGAAGCCCGGCGAATACACCAAGGAGCCGGTTCAGACCCAGTTCGGCTATCATGTGATCCAGCTTGAGGACCGCCGCACCAAGCAGCCACCGGCATATGACCAGGTCAAGGACCAGATCCGCTCCATCATCATGCGCGAGCGCTACATCGAAACGGTGAAGAAGCTGCGTGATGGCTTGAAGATCGACTATAAGGATCCTGCCATCGAAAAAGCCATGAAGGATGCGGCCGCTGCGCAGGAAGCCTCCGGAAAGGACGATGCGTCGGAAGACGACGCCCCGCAGGAGTAGGCCGTTTTATAGGCCTGCCTCCCGGTGAGGGGCAGGCTCTATTAATCTGGTCACAATAGTGTGAGGCCATCCGTTCGGATACGAGCCGAAAAGACGAAGGAAATGCGGCGCATTTTCAAGGCTTTTCGTTCATATAGCCGGATGGATGGCCTTTATCTTTCGGGTGCTAAAATGACTTGCGCCCTGCCGCATCGAGCCGCTTGAGCAGGGGACCGCTCCGCTCTTTGCGTCTTTTTGGCATGTCTTGTTATTTCAGATGCCATTTCGATCAAATGAACAGATCGCGACCCTGCGGCATTATCCGGGGCGTTTTTCTTGTCAGGCTGCGTTTCCCGCTTGATTTTATGCAGCAAACCTTTCCAATGCGCGGATCAGGCTTTTGAATCCGCAAATCGGGTTTGCCACACTGGAAACATCCTATCGCTTTCGAGGCACATATGTCCGCGTCCGTTTCTCCGCTCGCTCCCAAATACTACCCCGCCATGCCGGTCATTCATGGCGTGCGCATCGCCACAGCAGCAGCCGGTATCAAATATAAGGGGCGAACGGATCTGATGCTGATGGTGTTCGATCGCCCGGCAGAAGCCGCGGGCGTTTTCACCCGTTCGCTGTGCCCCTCGGCGCCGGTTGATTTCTGCCGCCGCAATCTCGTGCATGGCAAGGCGCGCGCGGTCGTAGTCAATTCGGGCAATGCCAATGCCTTTACCGGCCTTAAAGGCCGCGAGGCGACGCAAGCGACGGCGGAAGCTGCTGCAAAAGCCATTGGCTGCGCCACGACCGATATATTCCTCGCTTCGACCGGCGTGATCGGCGAGCCGCTCGATGCTGGCAAATTCTCGCACCTTCTGGGCGATATGGCGGAAAGCGCGACGGAAGATTTCTGGACCGAAGCCGCCAAGGCGATCATGACAACCGATACCTATCCGAAAGTGGCGACCGAAACGGTGCTGCTCGGTCAGGTTCCGGTCACGATCAATGGTATCGCCAAGGGTGCGGGCATGATCGCGCCCGATATGGCGACGATGCTTTCCTTTGTCGTCACCGATGCGCCTATCAAGGCCGATGCGCTCCAGAGCCTTTTGTCGAAGGGCGTCGGCTCAACCTTCAATTCCGTGACGGTCGATAGCGATACATCCACCTCCGATACGCTGATGCTGTTTGCAACCGGAACGGCTGCCGAGCGCGGCGCGCCCGAAATCACCGATGCCGCCGACAAACGCCTTGCTGATTTCAAGAAGGCGCTGGGGCGTGTGCTGAAATCGCTGGCGCTTCAAGTGGTGCGCGACGGCGAAGGCGCGCGCAAGATGGTGGAGGTCGAAGTGACCGGTGCGAAGTCTGCCGCCTCCGCCAAGAAGATTGCACTTTCCATTGCCAATTCGCCGCTGGTCAAGACGGCCGTTGCCGGTGAAGATGCCAATTGGGGCCGTGTGGTCATGGCGGTCGGCAAGGCTGGCGAACCGGCCGACCGCGACCGCCTCGCCATCTGGTTCGGCGATATTCGCGTGGCGCATCAGGGCGAGCGGGACCCGGCCTATTCGGAAGACGCCACCTCCGCCTATATGGAGGGCGAAGATATTCGCATCCGCGTCGATCTTAGCATTGGTCGCGGCAAGGCAACTGTGTGGACATGTGATCTGACGAAGGAATATGTGGCCATTAACGGCGATTATCGCAGCTAGCTTTCGGGCCTGTTAATCCGGTGAGAATGGTGTGAGGCCCTCCGTTCTGACACCGGAATGAGCGGGCGATCTGCCATGTCTGAGGGGTTTATGGTGCCAGGTCTTGCTATTGTCCGCCAGCTTGAAGCCGTGGGTTTTCGTGCATGGCCTGCCGCATCGGTTTACTATGACGGCACATGGGCAATACGCATGACCGCGGCATATCCCTCAAGGCGCCTCAACTCGATCAATCCGCTCGATCCCGGCGACACGCGCGATATTCCAAAGCGCGTGGAGCTTGCTGTCCGGCGCTTCCGCGCCCATGGCCGCGTGCCGTGCTTTCGGGTTTCGCCGCTCGCGCCGCCTGCGCTGGAAGCTTATCTTGAGGGGCTTGGCTGGAAAAGAAAGCACGAAACCATCGTCATGACCGCGGATCTGGCTGCGATGGATCTTTTGAAAGCCGTGGATCGGGCTTCGCTGGAGGATATCGGCCACTTCGTCGATGCGTCCCTTTCCATTCATGAGCGGCCGGAAGAACTCCGCTCTGGTTTTTCGCAGCTTTTGAAGAGCATCCACTCCAACAGGGGCATGTTCGTTCTGGAGGAGGGTGGACGCGCCGTCTCCAACGTGCTCTGCGTTCAGGACGGCGCCATGGCCGGCCTGTTCGATGTCGCCACCTTGCGCGATGTGCGGCGCAAAGGGCATGGCCGCGATCTTGTCGCCTCGGCGCTTAAATGGGCGGCCAAGCTTGGCGCCGGGATGGCGTGGCTGCAAATCGAGGCGGATAATGTGGCCGGACTTGCCCTTTATGAAAGGTTCGGCTTTCAGGAGGCCTATGGTTACGCTTATCGGGAGAATAGCCTGAAATGACCGAAGTGAAGAAACGGCGCATGCTTCTTGTCGTGGCCTGTGCCCTTGTGGATCAGGACGGGCGGGTGCTTCTGGCGCAGCGTCCCGAAGGCAAGCAGCTTGCGGGCCTGTGGGAATTTCCCGGCGGCAAGGTGGAGCCGGGTGAGATGCCGGAAGAAACCCTGATTCGCGAATTGCAGGAAGAGATCGGCATCACGACAAAAATCCCCTGCCTCGCACCGCTGACTTTCGCGAGTTACACATATGATGATTTTCACCTTCTGATGCCGCTCTATGTCTGCCGCCGTTTCGAGGGCGTTGCGCGCGGGCTGGAAGGGCAGGCGCTGAAATGGGTGCGCCCGAAGGACATGCGCGATTATCCGATGCCTCCGGCGGATGAGCCGCTCATTCCGTTTCTGGTCGATCTGCTTTGACAGGCGGGTCCGGCTGAAATAGCTGCCAATTTCTTACTATTTTCAGCATGCGTTAATCGATGATTCACTCCGCTGCGGCATTGTCCGAACCAGCCCCCCGGAGTTTGCGTCATGAGTTTCGACAATGATTATTTCAGTGCCGATCACAATGAATATACACCCGGTCGTTTTACCAAGGCCGGACGCGGAATCATGCGGGTTGTCTTGCTGTTCGGCTCTGCCGCACTGGCCCTGGGCCTCATCATCGTGCCGATCCTCAACGATCAGGCGAGCAAGATGGCTGCGCAGTCCATCGTCCCGGACGGTATAGACCGCACCATGACTGGCTCCATCAAGCGAAGCGCCATGGCGCAAAAGATCGAGAAACATGCGGTCTGCATCATAGAGGTCAACGGCAGGCGCCACGGCGACTGCTGAGTTTTGTCGCAGAGCATTTCCGGCAAAACCGTTTCACGGCCTTTACCGGAGATGCTCTCGCCCCTTATTCCCCGATCAGAACGCGGATACGTTCGCTATATTTCTTGCCGAAGGCGAGGTGCTGCGGGTTGATGTCCTTCAATTCATCGACAAGCTGCGGTTCGTCTTCCGCATCGGCAGCGGCAAGGCTGCTCATCAGCGCGAAATAGCCGACGATGTAATCGCGTGGCGAGATGTTCTGCGCTTTGAGAACCTCGACAACCTGCGGCCTTGCCTCGATGCTGGCGACCATCTTGTCAATGGAAGGCGCGGCGTCTTGGCCTTCATCTTCGGTTGCGGATAATTCCATGCTGCCGAGCTGTTCCTGAATTTTCTCCATGTGCGTGAGAAAATCTTCCGTCAGCTTGAAATTATTGATTTCCGGGGGTGTCGATTTCGGCGCCACGTCGAGCAGGTTTTCGGCACATGCAACCGTTGCCGATGCCGGTATGGCAATCAGGGAAAGGCCGAGCAACACAGCGCGGCTTGTGATCTTGAAACGGGATATTGCCGTCATCTCCTGGTCCTTGAAATCAAAGCTTCATAAGGCGTGGGAAGTGTGTTCAAAACATATCCTTTCGCTTGCGGATTTCCGCAAACACGGCTTCGTCTGGCGCATCCTGCAGGCCGAGGCGCGCGCGAATGGTGCGGTCATGCCAGCGCAGGAATGGATTGGTGGCCATTTCGAGCGCGATGGTGGATGGCAGCGTCATCCGCTCGTGCGCGCGCAGGCGGGCAATTTCCTTCGCCCGTTCTTTCAGCGCCGAATTGTCAGGGTCGATGGTCAGTGCGAAGCGGGCATTGTTTTGCGTATATTCATGGCCGCAATAAAGCGCGGTATCGCCCGGCAGCGCCACCAGCTTTTCGAGTGAATGGAACATGGTGGCGGGCGTGCCCTCGAAAAGCCGCCCGCAGCCAAGTGCGAAAAGCGTGTCGCCGGTGAAGACGACTTTCGCATCCGGCAGGTAATAGGAAATCCCACCCGCCGTATGGCCGGGCGTGGAAATGACCTTCACCTTGAAAAGCCCGAAGGTAAATTCGTCGCCGCCCTTCACCGTGCGGTCGATGCCGGGGATTTTTGCCTTTTCGGCCTCCGGCCCGATAATGCTGACGCCGAACTTTTCTTTCAGCGGTTCATTGCCTTCGACATGATCGAGATGGTGATGGGTGGTGAAGATGAAATCGAGCGTCCAGCCGCGCCGTTCCAGTGCCGCTTCGATGGCATAGGCGTCGGGCGCATCGATGGTGGCTGTCAGCGCGCTTTCGGGATCATGGATCAGAACGCCGTAATTATCGCTGCGGCAGATGAACTGTTCGATTTCAAGCCTTTGTTCCATCCTGTGCATGGCGCTCCTTCCTCTTCAGGCTGTTATGATGCGGTGTTTTCCTCATCAGTCAACGAATGCTTCTGGATAAGCGGCATTTGTAAAAGCGTGAAGACAATGGTGATGGGCATGATGCCCCAGACCTTGAACGATACCCAGGTATCGGTGGAGAAATTGCGCCAGACAATCTCGTTCACAATGGCCAGAAAGATGAAGAACAGGCCCCAGCGCAGCGTCAGTTTCCGCCAGCCCTCGGCATCGAGCCGGAAAGCGGAATCGAACACATAGCCGAGCAGGGATTTGCCGAAGAAAAGCCCCCCCAGAAGAATGCCGCCGAACAGCGTGTTGACGATGGTGGGCTTCATCTTGATGAAGGTATCGTTGTGCAGCCAGAGCGTGAGCGCGCCGAACACCAGAACCACGATGCCGGAAACAAGCGGCATGATGGCCAGCGTGCGTGTCATCGACCATGAAATGGCAAGCGCAATCACGGTTGCGGCCATGAACAGGGCGGTTGCAAGAAAGATCGGTGCGCCGATGGAACCCAGAATCGGAAAGCGTTCGATCAGCATTTCGCCGCGCGCATTGGCGAAGAAGAAGACCAGAAGCGGCCCCAGTTCCAGCGCCAGCTTCAGGAGCGGCGGCACTTCCCGGCGTTCGGTTTCGCTTTTCTCAGACGGATCGCGTTCAAAAACGGGATGCTCCATCAGGCAACTCCTGCGATGGCGCGGGCAAAATCCTTGGCCGCAAAGGGTTCCAGATCGTCGATGCCTTCGCCGACGCCGATGAAATAGATCGGCAGTTTATGCCTGGCCGAAATCGCCACCAGAATGCCGCCGCGGGCGGTTCCGTCCAGCTTGGTCATGACGAGGCCGTTGACGCCCGCGACGTTCTTGAAAATCTCGACCTGATTGAGCGCGTTCTGGCCGGTGGTGGCGTCGAGCGTCTGGAGAACCGTGTGCGGCGCTTCCGGGTCGTGCTTGCCCAAAACGCGCACGATCTTGGCAAGTTCATCCATCAGTTCGGCCTTGTTCTGGAGGCGGCCTGCCGTGTCGATGATGAGCACGTCGCTGCCTGCTTCCTTGGCCTTTTCCCATGCGTCATAGGCAAGCCCCGCCGCATCGGCGCCAAGCTTGGAGGAGACAACCGGCGAGCCGGTGCGCTCGCCCCAGATATGAAGCTGCTCTATGGCGGCTGCGCGGAACGTATCGCCTGCCGCCAGCATGACCTTCAGGCCGCCTGCGGTAAGCTTTGCGGCAAGCTTGCCGATGGTCGTGGTCTTGCCGGTGCCGTTGACACCGACGACGAGGATCACATGGGGCTTGTGCGACAGGTCGAGTTCCAGCGGCTTTGCGACCGGGGCAAGCACTTTTTCGATTTCCGCGCTCATGATGGCGCGGACTTCCTCACCCGGCACATCCTTGCCGTAATGTCCCGACGCCAGCGCATCGGTGACGCGCATCGCGGTTTCAAGCCCAAGATCGGCCTGGATCAGCACATCTTCCAGATCCTGCAAGGTGTCGTCGTCAAGCTTGCGCTTGGTGAAGATGCCGCCAATGGAATCGCTGAGCGAACTGGACGAGCGGGCAAGCCCACGGCGCAGGCGCTCGAACCAGGAAAGTTTGGGCTCCGGCGCAACTTCCGCAGGCACTTCTTCCGCCGCTTCCTCGACCGCCCTGGAGACCTTCACCTTTTTAGGCTTCACCGGCTCCGGCCGGGGTGCGGCCGCTTCCTCTGCAAGCGGCGCCTCGGGAGCTTTTGCGATTGCGGGCTGTTCGGGTTCAGGCTCGACGGCAGGCTCAACGACAGATTCTGGCGCAGGCGCTTCCACCGCGATCGGTTCCATCACCGGCGGCTGTTCAATCGAGATTTCAATTTCGGTGACCGGATGCTCCGGTTCCGCCTTTTCTTTCTCGATTGTTTCAGCCGCAGGCTCTTTAATCGGCTCAGGCTCGCTGACAATGACAGATTCTTCCGCAACTGGCGCTTCAGTCACATCGGGTGCCGATATCTCTACGGCATCGGGTGCCGGTTGTTCAGCCGGCTTTTCTTCGACCTCCTTCTTGCCGAAGGAGAACATTTTCTTGATGAAACCCATTGCCATGAAATCTGATGCCCTTAAGCTTTAAGCCGCTTGCGGCTCTGCCTGACGTGTGAGGAGTTTTTCACCGTCATGTCCCGTCACAATTCGTTCGATAATTTCGCCAGCATTGCCCTGATCCACAGCGGCCAGCGTGAAGCCCTCCGTGCGGGCAACACCTTCTTTCTCGACCAGCAGGCGCTGGCGTGTGCCGTGAAGCGCGTTGAGGTGCTTTTCATAGGCGCGGTCGCCTTCGGCGCGCAGGCGGGCTGCGCGTTCCTTGACGATTTCGCGCCGTACCTGCGGCATCCGTGCTGCGGGTGTTCCCTCGCGCGGGCTATAGGGGAAGACATGCAGATGGGTAAGGCCGCATTCCTCGACAATCTTCAGCGAGTTCTGGAACATTTCCTCGGTCTCGGTCGGGAAACCGGCGATGATATCCGCGCCGAACACGATATCAGGGCGAAGAGCGCGCGCTGTTTGGCAAAAGCGAATGGAATCGTCGCGCAGATGGCGGCGCTTCATGCGCTTCAGGATCATGTCGTCGCCAGCCTGTAGCGACAGGTGCAGATGTGGCATCAGGCGCTTTTCACTGGCAATCGCTTCCATCAGATCCTCATCGGCCTCGATGGAATCGATGGAGGAAAGACGCAGGCGCTGCAAATCCGGCACTTGCGCCAGCACGGTTTTTACCAGCTTGCCCAGGCGAAGATTGCTGGGAAGGTCGGGGCCGTAGGATGTCATGTCCACGCCGGTCAGCACCACTTCGGCATAGCCGTTGCCGACAAGCCGCTTCACCTGATCGACGACTGCGCCCATCGGCACGGAACGCGAATTGCCGCGCCCATAGGGAATGATGCAGAAAGTACAGCGGTGGTCGCAGCCATTTTGCACCTGCACGAAAGCGCGCGCCCGGCCTTCAATGGCATCGACCATATGGCTTGCGGTTTCGCGCACTTCCATAATGTCGTTGACGCGCACCTTTTCGAACTGGTTAACGCCGAAATCCGGCAGCATCCGGTAGGAATTGGATTTCAGCTTCTCCTCATTGCCGAGGACAAGGTCCACTTCGCCCATGGCGGCGAAATTGTCGGCTTCGGTCTGTGCGGCGCAGCCGGTGACGATGATGCGCGCGTCAGGGTTTTCACGGCGCGCCTTGCGAATTGCCTGGCGCGCCTGGCGCACCGCTTCCGCCGTCACTGCGCAGGTGTTGAAGATGATCGCGCCGTCTTTCAGCGTGCCCAGCCCGGCAGCGTCGGCTTCGCGCTTCATCACTTCCGATTCATAGGTGTTGAGGCGGCATCCGAAGGTGACGATTTCCACAGACATCAGGCAGCCCCCCTGTCGGCGTTGCCGGAACCCTGCAAACCCTGCGTGTCGCGGCTCCATTCGCCGGTTGCAGGATCGAAGGTGCCGGAGAATTCCCATTCGGCGGGGCCGGTCATCATCACATGGTCATCGTCGCGCCATTCGATGAGGAGCGGTCCGCCGGGAACATTGACCGTGACCTTGCGGCCGGTGCGCCCCGTGCGGGCGGCTGAAACGGCAGCAGCACAGGCTGCCGACCCGCAGGCACGGGTCAGTCCTGCGCCGCGCTCCCATGTGCGCAGGTCTATCGTGTCGGATGAAGTGACATGGGCGATGGAAATATTGGCGCGTTCGGGGAAGATCGGATGGTTTTCGAGAAGCGGCCCGAACTTGTCCAGCTCATAGGACCAGACATCCTTATCCACCCAGAAGACCGCATGGGGGTTGCCCATGGAGGCGATGGAAGGGGAATGCAGGACAGGCGCATCCGCCGGGTCGACCTGCAATTCGATTTTACGCGTATCGGCGACGGCTTGGGCAAGCGGAATGTCCTGCCAGTCGAAACGCGGCGTGCCCATATCGACGGAAATCAGCCCGTCGTCATGTTCGGTCGCGGTCAGGATTCCGGCGCGGGTCTCGAAAGTAAAGGCGTGCCTGCCGGTCTCGGCGGCGAGCGCCTGCACCACACAGCGCGTGCCGTTGCCGCAAGCCTGTGCTTGCGTGCCGTCGCAATTGATGATCGCTATGTAATAGTCCGTGCCGGGCGTACGCGGATCGTGGATCGCCATGATCTGATCGAAGGCTGTTTCGCTATCGCTTGCCAGACGGATGGCTGCGGCGGAGGTGATGCTATCCGCGCGCCCGCGCATATCGGCAACGATGATCTGGTTGCCGAGCCCGTTCATCCTGGCGAAGGCTGCCTTTGTGGCCATAACTAACGTGGTTCCATTCTTCCTGCGGCTTTGGTCATCAAGCCTGACAATGAGGGTCTATATGGCGGAAAAGCCCGCAAATTGCCAGTACCCGCGCGCGATTGCGAAAACTTGCAATGCAGTCATGCCCCCAGAACAAACGCCAATATCGGGGAAACTGTGGCCTTCCTGTGCCAGTTTCAGAATTATCAGGTGGTTTCAAGCATTCTTGAAGGGCTTTGGAGGCAGAAATGAAAGGTGCTGGTGTTGCTTTTTTAACCATATAGCCATTTTATCGGTCCAATATATCAATTGCATGGCTTCGGCATGTCGCCCGGGGCGCGCCCCCACCCCTGATGAGAAATGCGCAAATGGAGAACCTGATGGGAATTTCAAAAGCAAGTCTGCTCAGCCTCGCGGCGGCTGGCATTGTCCTGGCCGGGTGCCAGAGCTCCCGGCTTGGTAATCTCGATAATGTTTCGCCTCCGCCGCCGCCTGCACCGGTCAATGCTGTTCCGGCAGGCACGGTGCAGAAAGGCAATCTTGATTCTCCCACACAATTCCCCAATGCGCCCTCCACGGATATGAGCGCGCAATCCGGCACACAGGTCGCAAGCCTGCCGCCTGCATCCGCACCGGACCTGACGCCCGGCGCCGTGGCTGGCGTCTGGAACGCCTCGCTTGGTGGTCAGAGCTGCAAGATCGCGACGCCGCAGACCAAATATGGCCAGGGCTATCGCGCAGGCCCGCTGCGCTGCCCCGGTGAACTGGCTAATCTTGCCTCCTGGGCCGTCAATGGCAAGCAACTCGTCCTTTACGATGCGAACGGCGGTACGGTTGCCTCGCTCTATTCTTCAGGACAGGGCCGCTTCGATGGCCAGACCACCGGCGGGCAGGCCGTGACGCTGTCGCGCTGATCTGACCCGGAAACGATGAACAGGGCGGAGCTTCTTCGGGCAGCTCCGCCGAATTTTAAGGCGCACCGCGAATGATTTCGGCAGATGCGCATCAGTCCAAGGTTTCACTGGAACCTCTCATGTCTTTTGATGGCAATCTGAAAGCCTTCCCTTCCGTCCGCGAACGTTATGAAGCCATGGTTGCAGCGGGCGATGTCGAAACCGACCCCGCCCAGCTTGAACTTACCAGCCGATATGACAGGCTGATCGAGGAGATTTGCTCAAAACGCCTTTCGCGCAAGTCGAGCGCGCTCGGCTGGCTGTTCGGCAAGCGCAGGGAAACGGCCGCGACCATCAAGGGGCTTTATGTCCACGGTGAGGTGGGGCGCGGCAAGACCATGCTGATGGACATGTTCTTCCAGCTTTTGCCGGTGGAGCGCAAGCGGCGCGCGCATTTCAACGATTTCATGGCCGATGTGCATGAGCGCATTTATGCGCATCGTCAGGCGCACAAGCGCGGTGAAACCAAACAGGATGATCCAATCCCGCCGGTGGCGGAGGCGCTGAGCCAGCAGGCATGGGTTCTGTGTTTCGATGAATTTACCGTGACCGACATTGCGGACGCGATGATCCTGTCGCGCCTGTTCAGTGCGCTGTTCTCGCGCGGTGTGGTGCTGGTCGCGACCTCGAACGTCGCGCCGGACAATCTCTACCGCGACGGGTTGAACCGTCAGCTTTTCCTGCCTTTCATCGACATTCTCAAGAGC
The DNA here is from genome assembly GCF_000007125.1 of Brucella melitensis bv. 1 str. 16M. Lineage (NCBI taxonomy): Bacteria > Pseudomonadati > Pseudomonadota > Alphaproteobacteria > Hyphomicrobiales > Brucellaceae > Brucella > Brucella melitensis. Next base: position 131,376 of record NC_003317.1, read on the forward strand.
CATGTCGATGTCATCAATCTCGATTCGCGCACGGATTACCGTCTGGAAAAGCTTGACCGCCAGCCGGTCTATCTTTCCCCGCTGGGGCCTGAAACCGAGCGCCGCATGGATGCGGCCTGGGCGGCACACAAGAACGGTGCGGAAGAAAAGCCTGACGTGATCCATATCAAGGGGCGTGATATCGAAGTGCCGCGCGCTGCTGCTGGCGCTGCACGGTTCTCGTTCGATGATCTTTGTGCCAGGCCGCTTGGTGCATCCGACTATATAGCGATCGCCAACCGCTATCCGACGCTGTTTATCGATAATGTGCCGGTACTGGATTATTCGCGCCGCAACGAGGCAAAGCGGTTTATTCTGCTGATCGACGTGCTTTACGATCATCATGCGCGGCTGTTCGTTTCGGCTGAGGCGCAACCGGAGAAGCTTTATATCGCCAATAGCGGCACGGAGGCTTTTGAGTTCGACCGCACGGCTTCACGTCTTTTCGAGATGCAGAGCGCGGAATATCTGGATGGGATACCCGAAGGCGTAGCCTGAGAGAAATTCAAAATGTAGGCGCAGCCTGCCGGGGCATGGTTCGACGGTCGATGAAGCGGGATGGGGCATCCCTGTCATGGGCTGGACTTATATATTTCATGGGCTATGTTGCCCACGCAAGCAGGGCCTGCTTGCGGCTTGCGGATGGGGGCGTTCCCGTGTTGCAAGACTGACAGGATTGACGGCTTGCCGGCCGCTTCGCCACAGGCGGGTTGCGGAGGGCAGGAAGTGGCATTTTTGCTTCCAAAATGCTGGATTTTCTTACGTTTACGTAAGAGCCTGTAAATCTAACCGATTGAAAACATTGGTCGCAAAATAATGAGTTGAGTTTATCTTCAAAGAGTCCTATCTCGCAGGTCCAACGCTTGAGTGTTTTCCGGGGAGGAAACCGGATGGGCTTGATGCGTCTCTGGATCAAATTTGAGGAAAGAAACAATCATGGCACGCAACAAGATTGCCCTCATCGGCTCCGGCATGATCGGCGGTACGCTCGCTCACCTGGCCGGTCTGAAGGAACTCGGTGACGTCGTCCTTTTCGACATTGCGGAAGGCACCCCGCAGGGCAAGGGGCTGGATATCGCCGAATCTTCTCCGGTCGATGGTTTCGATGCGAAGTTCACTGGCGCGAACGATTACGCCGCCATTGAAGGCGCAGACGTCGTCATCGTCACCGCAGGGGTGCCGCGCAAGCCGGGCATGAGCCGCGACGATCTCCTGGGCATCAACCTGAAGGTGATGGAACAGGTGGGCGCGGGCATCAAGAAATATGCGCCGGAAGCTTTCGTCATCTGCATCACCAACCCGCTCGACGCCATGGTCTGGGCGCTGCAGAAGTTCTCCGGCCTTCCGGCCCACAAGGTTGTCGGCATGGCTGGCGTTCTCGACAGCGCCCGCTTCCGTTATTTCCTCTCGGAAGAATTCAACGTTTCGGTCGAGGACGTCACGGCATTCGTGCTGGGTGGCCACGGCGATTCGATGGTTCCGCTGGCGCGCTACTCGACCGTTGCCGGCATTCCGCTGTCTGATCTCGTCAAGATGGGCTGGACCAGCCAGGACAAGCTCGACAAGATCATCCAGCGCACCCGTGACGGCGGCGCGGAAATCGTGGGCCTTCTCAAGACCGGCTCGGCTTTCTACGCTCCGGCGGCATCGGCCATCCAGATGGCTGAATCCTACCTCAAGGACAAGAAGCGCGTCCTGCCGGTCGCAGCCCAGCTTTCGGGCCAGTATGGCGTGAAGGACATGTATGTGGGCGTTCCGACCGTGATCGGCGCCAATGGCGTGGAGCGCATCATCGAGATCGATCTCGACAAGGACGAGAAGGCGCAGTTCGACAAGTCGGTGGCCTCCGTCGCCGGTCTGTGCGAAGCCTGCATCGGTATTGCTCCGTCGCTGAAATAAGTTCCAGACAAGGCCGGAATTCTGCTTGAGTGCGATTCCGGCCTTTTCCGGCTGTCAATCCGTACTGGCTCGTTGAACGGGCCGGGAATTTGCAGAGGACAACCAGATGAATATTCACGAATACCAGGCCAAGCGCCTGCTTCACACCTACGGCGCGCCGATCGCCAATGGTGTGGCTGTCTATTCCGTCGAACAGGCGGAAGAATGGGCAAAGACGCTTCCCGGACCGCTTTATGTCGTCAAGAGCCAGATCCATGCTGGCGGACGCGGCAAGGGCAAGTTCAAGGAACTGCCTGCCGATGCAAAGGGCGGCGTGCGCCTCGCCAAGTCTGTCGAGGAAGTGGTTGCCAATGCGAAGGAAATGCTGGGCAACACGCTCGTCACCAAGCAGACCGGCGAAGCCGGCAAGCAGGTCAACCGTCTCTACATTGAAGATGGCGCCGATATCGAGCGTGAGCTTTATCTCTCCATCCTGATCGACCGCAGCGTTGGCCGTCCGGCCTTTGTCGTTTCGACCGAAGGCGGCATGGATATTGAAGCCGTTGCCGAAGAAACCCCTGAAAAGATCGTCACCGTCGCCATCGACCCGGCCAAGGGCGTGACCGACGAAGATGCCAACAAGCTTGCCGATGCGCTGAAGCTTGAAGGTGGAGCCCGCGAGGACGGCCTGAAGCTGTTCCCGATCCTTTACAAGGCTTTCACCGAGAAGGACATGAGCCTCCTCGAAATCAATCCGCTGATCGTCATGACGAACGGTCGCGTGCGCGTTCTCGATGCCAAGGTTTCGTTCGACAACAACGCCCTGTTCCGTCACCCGGACATTGTTGAACTGCGCGACCTGACGGAAGAAGATCCGAAGGAAATCGAAGCCTCCAAATATGACCTGGCCTATGTCGCCCTCGATGGCAATATCGGCTGCATGGTCAATGGCGCCGGCCTTGCCATGGCGACGATGGACATCATCAAGCTCTATGGCGCAGAACCTGCCAACTTCCTCGATGTTGGCGGCGGCGCTTCCAAGGAGAAGGTGACGGCTGCGTTCAAGATCATCACCGCCGATCCGGCTGTCGAAGGCATTCTGGTCAACATTTTCGGCGGCATCATGAAGTGCGATGTCATTGCCGAAGGCGTGATCGCCGCGGTCAAGGAAGTCGGCCTCAAGGTTCCGCTGGTTGTCCGTCTCGAAGGCACCAATGTCGAGCTTGGCAAGAAGATCATCAACGAGAGCGGCCTGAACGTCATTTCGGCCGACGATCTCGACGATGCGGCGCAGAAGATCGTCGCTGCAGTGAAGGGGAATTAAGGCATGTCCATTCTCGTCAACAAGGACACCAAGGTTCTCGTGCAGGGCCTGACCGGCAAGACCGGCACTTTCCACACCGAACAGGCGCTTGCCTATTACGGCACGCAGATGGTCGGCGGTATCCATCCGAAGAAGGGTGGCGAAACCTGGGAAGGTTCCAAGGGTGAAAAGCTTCCGATCTTCGCAACTGTTGCCGAAGGCAAGGAGCGCACCGGCGCCGACGCTTCCGTGATCTATGTTCCGCCAGCAGGCGCAGCAGACGCGATCATCGAAGCGATTGAAGCTGAAATCGGTTTCATCGTCTGCATCACCGAAGGCATTCCGGTCATGGACATAGTTCGCGTCAAGGAGCGTCTGGAACGCTCGAAGTCGCGCCTGCTCGGCCCCAACTGCCCCGGCATCCTGACCCCTGAAGAATGCAAGATCGGCATCATGCCGGGCAATATCTTCAAGAAGGGTTCGGTGGGTGTTGTATCCCGCTCCGGCACGCTTACCTATGAGGCAGTGTTCCAGACCTCGAACGAGGGCCTCGGCCAGACCACCGCTGTCGGCATCGGCGGCGACCCGGTCAAGGGTACCGAGTTCATCGACGTGCTGGAAATGTTCCTGGCCGACGACGAAACCAAGTCGATCGTCATGATCGGTGAAATCGGCGGTTCGGCTGAAGAAGATGCGGCGCAGTTCCTGAAAGACGAAGCCAAGCGCGGCCGCAAGAAGCCGATGGTCGGCTTCATTGCCGGTCGTACGGCTCTGGCCGGGCGCACCATGGGCCATGCAGGCGCCGTGATTTCGGGCGGCAAGGGCGGCGCGGAAGACAAGATTGCGGCTATGGAGTCGGCTGGCATTCGCGTGTCGCCGTCGCCGGCACAGCTTGGCAAGACGCTGGTTGAAGTCCTCAAGGGCTGAGATCGCGTGTCAATCTGAATATCCCGGCTGCGGCGAAAGCCGCTGCCGGGTTTGGCATAAGGATCGGGACCTTCCGATCATGATATTGCGGCGCGGAATGGCCCGTTTTCGGGCGCCCCATTTTTCGACGCAATATCAAAGCATGAGTTTGAGTTCAGTTGTGCCGGGGTCTGTAGCGGTTCCTCCCCGGCGGCGTGAGGGATGAAGGTCGAAAGCTTCCGGCCCGCGCAAGATGAGCCACTGACAAGGAGACGGAGCACTGCTCCGGATAGGCTATGGCAAAGCAAGAACAAGCCCCAGATCGGGCCAACGACGTTTTCGCCCTTACCTCATTCCTCTATGGCGGCAATGCCGACTATATCGAGGAACTGTACGCCAAATATGAGGACGATCCGAATTCGGTCGATCCGCAGTGGCGCGATTTCTTCGCGAAGCTGGGCGATAATGCCGACGACGTGAAGAAAAATGCGGAAGGGCCATCCTGGACCAGAAAGAACTGGCCGATTGCTGCCAATGGCGAACTTGTTTCCGCACTCGACGGCAACTGGGCCGAAGTTGAAAAGCATGTCACCGACAAGCTGAAGGGCAAGGCTGCGAAGGGTGAAGCCAAGGGCGCTGCGGGCACGCCGCTCACCGCCGAAGAGATCACACAGGCTGCGCGCGACAGCGTGCGCGCCATCATGATGATCCGCGCCTATCGCATGCGCGGCCATCTGCACGCCAATCTCGACCCGCTCGGCCTTGCCGAAAAGCCGAACGACTATAACGAGCTGGAGCCGGAAAATTACGGTTTCACGCCTGCCGACTATAACCGCAAGATCTTCATCGACAACGTGCTCGGCCTCGAATATGCGACCGTGCCGGAAATGCTCGACATCTTGAAGCGCACCTATTGCGGCGCGATCGGGGTCGAATTCATGCATATTTCCGATCCGGCTGAAAAGGCCTGGATTCAGGAACGCATCGAAGGCCCGGACAAGAAGGTTGCCTTCACGCCGGAGGGCAAGAAGGCCATCCTGTCCAAGCTCATCGAGGCGGAAGGCTTCGAGCAGTTCATCGATGTCAAGTATAAGGGCACCAAGCGTTTCGGTCTTGATGGCGGCGAATCGCTGATCCCCGCGCTTGAGCAGATCGTCAAGCGCGGCGGCCAGATGGGTCTCAAGGAAGTCGTGCTCGGCATGGCGCACCGTGGCCGCCTCAACGTGCTGAGCCAGGTCATGGGCAAGCCGCACCGCGCCATTTTCCATGAGTTCAAGGGCGGTTCCTATACGCCGGACGATGTGGAAGGTTCGGGCGATGTGAAGTACCATCTGGGCGCTTCCTCCGACCGTGAATTCGACGGCAACAAGGTTCACCTGTCGCTGACGGCCAATCCGTCGCATCTTGAAATCGTCAATCCGGTGGTGATGGGCAAGGCCCGCGCCAAGCAGGACCTGCTTGTGGGCCGCACCCGCGACGACATGGTGCCGCTTTCCGAACGCGCCAAGGTTCTGCCGCTGCTGCTGCATGGCGATGCGGCCTTTGCCGGTCAGGGCGTCGTGGCGGAATGCCTCGGCCTTTCCGGCCTGAAGGGACACCGTGTTGCCGGTACGCTGCATTTCATCATCAACAACCAGATCGGTTTCACCACCAATCCGGCCTTCTCGCGTTCTTCGCCTTATCCGTCCGATGTGGCGAAGATGATCGAAGCGCCGATCTTCCACGTCAATGGCGACGACCCGGAAGCGGTGGTCTTTGCAGCCAAGGTGGCGACCGAATTCCGCATGACCTTCCACAAGCCGGTGGTCATCGATATGTTCTGCTATCGCCGCTTCGGCCACAATGAAGGCGACGAGCCGTCCTTCACCCAGCCGTTGATGTACAAGGCGATTCGTGCGCACAAGACCACGGTTCAGCTTTATGGCGAGAAGCTGATCGCCGAAGGCCTGGTCACGCAGGACGATATCGACCGGATGAAGGCCGACTGGCGCCAGAAGCTCGAAGGCGAGTTCGAGGCCGGCCAGAGCTACAAGCCGAACAAGGCCGACTGGCTTGACGGTGCGTGGGCTGGCCTGCGCACCGCAGACAATGCGGATGAACAGCGCCGCGGCAAGACGGCTGTGCCGGTGAAGACGCTCAAGGAAATCGGCAAGAAGCTCGTTGAAGTGCCGAAGGATTTCCATGTCCATCGCACGATCCAGCGTTTCCTCGACAACCGTGCCAAGATGATGGAAACGGGTGAGGGGATCGACTGGGCGACGGCTGAATCGCTGGCGTTCGGTTCACTGGCCGTTGAAGCTCATCCGATCCGCCTGTCGGGACAGGACGTCGAGCGCGGTACTTTCTCGCAGCGCCATACGGTTCTTTACGATCAGGAAAACCAGAACCGCTACATCCCGCTGAACAATCTTCAGAAGGGACAGGCGATCTACGAAGCCATCAATTCGATGCTCTCGGAAGAAGCCGTCCTCGGCTACGAATACGGCTATTCGCTGTCTGACCCGCGCGCGCTTGTTCTGTGGGAAGCCCAGTTTGGTGACTTCGCCAATGGTGCGCAGGTCGTGTTTGACCAGTTCATCTCGTCGGGCGAACGCAAGTGGCTGCGTATGTCTGGTCTCGTCTGCCTTCTGCCGCATGGTTTTGAAGGTCAGGGGCCGGAACACTCCTCGGCGCGTCTGGAACGTTATCTCCAGCTTTGTGCGGAAGACAATATGCAGGTGGCAAACGTCACGACGCCTGCCAACTACTTCCACATTCTGCGTCGCCAGATGAAGCGCGACTTCCGCAAGCCGCTCATCATGATGACGCCGAAGTCGCTGCTGCGCCACAAGCGCGCAATCTCGACGCTGGCCGAGCTTTCGGGCGAATCCTCGTTCCACCGCCTGCTGTGGGACGATGCGCAGTACAACAAGGATGAAGGCATCAAGCTCCAGAAGGATGCCAAGATCCGCCGCGTCGTGCTCTGTTCGGGCAAGGTCTATTACGACCTTTACGAAGAACGCGAGAAGCGCGGCATCGACGATGTCTATCTGCTGCGTGTCGAGCAGCTCTATCCGTTCCCGGCCAAGGCGCTCATCAACGAGCTGTCGCGCTTCCGTCATGCGGAAATGGTCTGGTGCCAGGAAGAGCCGAAGAACATGGGCGCATGGTCGTTCATCGACCCGTATCTGGAGTGGGTACTGGCGCATATCGACGCCAAGCACCAGCGCGTGCGCTATGCGGGCCGTCCGGCCGCCGCATCGCCTGCAACGGGCCTGATGTCGAAGCACCTTGCGCAGCTTGCCGCTTTCCTTGAGGATGCGCTTGGCTGATCGCGGCCTGCAGCAATTGAAATCGAACTTTAAAGACTGAAGATCAACGGAAGAAGAAACCATGGCTACCGAAATTCGCGTTCCCACGCTTGGGGAGTCCGTTACCGAGGCAACCATCGGAAAGTGGTTCAAGAAGGCTGGTGAAGCCATTGCTGTCGATGAGCCGCTGGTGGAACTGGAAACCGACAAGGTGACGGTCGAAGTGCCCGCACCGGCTGCGGGTGTTCTGGCCGAAATCACGGCCAAAGAAGGCGATACGGTCGAAGTGGGCGAACTGCTCGGCCAGATTTCCAGTGACGGGGCAGCGGTTGCCGCCGCACCGGCCCAGAAGAAGGAGGAAGCCAAGCCTGCAGCCGCCGCTCCTGCTGCTGCACCGGTCGCATCGGCTTCGTCGGGCCCGGCCATGCAGCCGGCGCCGGCTGCTGCGAAGCTTCTGGCTGAAAGCGGTCTTTCCGCCGATCAGGTCGAAGGTTCCGGCAAGCGCGGCCAGGTGCTCAAAGGTGACGTTCTCGAGGCCATCACGAAAGGCGTTTCGGCGGCTCCTGCCGCTCCGGTTGCCGCGCGTCCGGCCTCCTCGGCTGATGACGCATCGCGCGAAGAGCGTGTGAAGATGACCCGTCTGCGCCAGACCATTGCGCGCCGCCTGAAGGATGCCCAGAACACGGCTGCCATGCTCACCACCTTCAACGAGGTGGACATGTCGGCAGTCATGGAGCTGCGTAACAAGTATAAGGACGTCTTTGAAAAGAAGCATGGCGTGAAGCTTGGCTTCATGGGCTTCTTCACCAAGGCAGTGACGCATGCGCTGAAGGAAATCCCGGCTGTCAACGCCGAGATCGACGGCACGGACATCGTCTACAAGAACTTCTGCCATGTCGGCATGGCTGTCGGCACCGACAAGGGCCTCGTCGTTCCGGTCATCCGCGATGCCGACCAGATGTCGATTGCGGAAGTGGAAAAGGAACTGGCACGTCTCGCCAGGGCTGCGCGTGACGGCTCGCTTTCCATGGCCGATATGCAGGGCGGCACCTTTACCATCACCAATGGCGGTGTTTACGGTTCGCTCATGTCCACGCCGATCCTCAATGCGCCGCAGTCGGGCATTCTCGGTATGCACAAGATCCAGGAACGCCCGATGGTCGTCGGTGGCCAGATCGTGGTCCGCCCGATGATGTATCTGGCGCTTTCCTACGATCACCGCATCGTGGACGGCAAGGAAGCCGTGACCTTCCTCGTGCGTGTGAAGGAAAGCCTGGAAGATCCGGAACGTCTGGTTCTCGATCTCTAGGGACAGAATATGGAGCCGGGTGTTCTCTCCGCGTCGCCTTTCCTGCCGCTCATTGGCTGGAGCGTTGTTCTGCTGGTGGTGCATATCCTCTTGCAGAGCATGATGGCGACACAGGAACTCGGCTCCCGCTGGAATGCCGGGCCGCGCGACGAGAGCCTGAAACCTTCGGGCAGGCTGGCCGGTCGCGCGGAACGGGCCTCGGCCAATTTTCGTGAAACCTATCCGGCTTTTATCGCCCTGGCATTGGCGCTTGTGCTGAAAGGCGACCCGTCCGGCTGGGGTATCCTCGGGGCATGGCTCTGGTTTTTCAGCCGCATTGTCTATATTCCGCTTTACCTGGCGGGCATTCCCTATCTCCGTTCCTTCGTCTGGCTCATTAGTCTGGTGGGGCTCGGTATTATGCTTCTGGCTCTGGTTCTGTAATGTCAGCCTGCGCGTGAACGACGCGCAATGAAGGAAACGCGATGCATCCTTACCTGTTTGAACTTGCATCCCTTATGGCAATCTTCGTTTTTGCCATCGTTTCCCCCGGCGCTGATCTGGCCATGGTCATCCGGCAATCGCTGCTGCATGGCCGCCGCGAGGCGATCATTACGAGTTTCGGCATCGGTACGGCGCTGATGATGCATGTCACCTATACGGTGCTGGGCCTCGGCCTCATCATTTCCAGGTCGATCTATCTGTTCAATATCGTCAAATGGTGCGGTGTGGCCAATCTGGTCTATATCGGATTCAAGGCGCTGCGTGCCGGCACCACGAAAATCGAGGCGGGTCCGGATTTGAAGGAGCCGCGCCGGAAACAGGGCTTTGCCAAGGCTTTCGGCCTCGGCTTTGCTGCCAATGCGCTGAACCCCAAGGCCGTTTTCTTCTTCCTGTCGATTTTCTCCACGGTCGTTCATGTCCATACACCGACCGAAGTGAAACTCGGCTATGGCGTGGTGATGGCGACCGCATTGATCTCGTGGTTTGTCGGCGTCAGCTTTTTCATGACGACGCCGAAAATGCGCGCGGCTTTCTCGCGCGCATCGAAATGGATAGACAGGACGAGCGGCGTGGTATTCATCGCGCTTGGGCTGAAACTTGCCACTGAAAAGGCTATGTAGGCATTATCTTCGGACGATGAAGATTCGCTGCCGGAAAAGCGCAGCCGGAGCACTCAGGGAGAACCGACGGATGCATACTGTGAAAAAACTTCTCAACGTGACAGTCATGTCGGCACTTGCCCTGACGGTTTTTTCAACCGCTGTTCAGGCTGCCTGTACGCAGAACCGCGCAATCTATCGCGACCGTGACGAGGCCTATACGCTGACCTTTCGTCCCGAGCAGCCGAATGATCTGAAAATGACGCCGGCGCCGACGAACGAGTTTACGATTACAGCCAATGACAAGCCGGGTTTCAAGCTTAACGGCATTGTGATCTGGCCGGAGGAAGGCGTGGCGCGTCCTTATGCTCTTATTACCTATAATTGCAAGGGCGATGGTTCCGAGCCGGAAGACCTCGATGATTGCAGCATCTGGCAGAGCGTTATCTACGCATTGAAGGATGGGGCCGAGGCTGAAGTGCTGCCCAAGGCAGACGAGCCTGCCGCACAGGCGGTTCTGTTTCCCGATCTGGTGACGGCGCTTGACGGATATGATTTTGGTGCAGCCAAACCTGAAAAGCCGCTTCAATGGGAAGTGTTCCGGTTTCAGGGATGCACACCTGATGAAGAATGACCGGCCGCCTGCGGGTGCCGGTTGCATGGAAACAGAGCATTTCGAGCCAAATGTGCGAAGCGGTTTTGCTTCGTGGTGATCGAAACTGCTCACCTTGGAATGAAAGAACGTGCCCGGATGAACCGGGCGTTCTAAAACGTTCAGGATAGACTGAAGAAGGATAGTTCAATGTCTTACGATGTGGTTGTCATCGGCACGGGCCCCGGCGGTTATGTGGCCGCGATCAAGGCTGCCCAGCTTGGCCTTAAGGTTGCGGTGGTGGAAAAGCGCAAGACCTTCGGTGGCACCTGCCTGAATATTGGCTGCATTCCTTCCAAGGCGCTTCTTCATGCGTCGGAAGTTTTTGCCGAAGCCGGTCACTCGTTCGATACGCTTGGCGTGGAAGTGACGCCGAAGCTCAATCTCACGAAGATGCTGGCCCACAAGGACACGACCGTGAAGGCCAATGTCTCGGGCGTTGAATTCCTGTTCAAGAAGAACAAGATTACCCCTTACATCGGCACCGGCAAGATCGTTGGCAAGGGCAAGGTTTCCGTGACCTCGGAAGATGGCAAGGTTGAGGAAATCGAAGCAAAGAACATCATCATCGCCACCGGTTCGGATGTCGCGGGCATTCCGGGCGTCAAGGTGGATATTGACGAGAAGGTCATCGTTTCCTCGACCGGTGCGCTCTCCTTCGACAAGGTGCCGGGCAGCCTTATCGTTGTTGGCGGGGGCGTGATCGGCCTGGAGCTTGGTTCCGTCTGGGCGCGCCTTGGCGCGAAAGTTACGGTCGTGGAATATCTCGACAAGGTGCTTGGCCCGATGGACGGCGAAGTGTCGAAGCAGTTCCAGCGCCTGCTTGAAAAGCAGGGCATTGCCTTCAAGCTTGGCGCCAAGGTTACGGGCGTCGAGAAAGTCGGAAAGGGCGCAAAGATAACGTTTGAACCGGTCAAGGGTGGCGATGCCGAAACGCTTGAAGCCGATGCGGTTCTGATCGCGACCGGCCGTCGTCCTTACACGGATGGCCTCGGCCTGCAGGAAGCCGGTGTTGCTGTCGATGAGCGCGGCCGCGTTGCGATCGACGATCATTGGCGCACCAATGTCGAAGGCATTTACGCCATTGGCGACGTGGTGCAGGGGCCAATGCTGGCACACAAGGCCGAAGATGAAGGCATTGCGGTTGCCGAAATCATTGCCGGTCAGGCCGGGCATGTGAATTTCGACGTCATTCCGAGCGTCGTTTATACCCAGCCGGAAGTGGCTTCCGTCGGCAAGACCGAAGAAGAGCTGAAGGCCGCCGGTATCAACTATAAGGTCGGCAAGTTCCCGTTCACGGCCAATGGCCGCGCGCGCGCCATGCTGCATACGGGCGGTTTCGTCAAAATCCTCGCTGACAAGGCGACAGACCGTGTTCTGGGCGCGCATATCCTTGGCTACAATGCCGGTGAAATGATCCACGAACTGGCCGTGCTGATGGAATTTGGCGGTTCGTCGGAAGATCTGGCCCGCACCTGCCACGCCCATCCGACCATGTCGGAAACCGTGCGTGAATCGGCGCTGGCAACCTTCGCCAAGCCGATCCATATGTGATCGGTATTATACATGCTTTCGACAAAGGCCCGCGCAAGCGGGCCTTTTTCATGCTGATTGGATTATGCTATAGAGCGCCGATCTGATTGAATCAGATCGGCGCTCTAACTATTTGTTTTGTCGCGCATCTTTTCCGAAAACCGTTTCACACTTTTCGGGATGCGCTCTAATTTTATGCTGGCAGCGGCAGGAGCCGGAAAATATCAAAGCGCTGTCAGCCGGTAGCCTTTTTGACGCAAAAGCTCCACCACCCCTTCCTTGCCGGGAAGATGCAATGCACCGATGGCCAGGAAAACGCCACCTTTTTCGAGAAGCGGTGTGGCCCGGTCGACCATGAGGTGGTTGCGGTCGGTCAGGATAACCTTCTGGAAAAGTGCATAATCGGCATCGGAAAGGTCTTCCGGGACAATCTTGCGCAGCGCAGGCGCGATCATGCCCACATCGCCTTGCAGATAAAGGGTGATGGCGGTTTCCATCGAATCCTCGATCTTGTCGCCGAAATCGACCGTTGCGATGAGATTGCGGATATGAAAATCAAGCGGCAGACTGTTCATGGCGGCAAACTGCTCGGCGATGCTTTCCAGTCCCTTTACTTCGCGCCCCTGTTTTTGTGCTTCGATGGCCAGTTGCTCATCGAGAAAAAGCTCGCCTCTGGCTTTTCTTGCGCGCTCGCATTTGGTCGTGGCAAGCAGGTTTGAAAGAACCCAGGGTTTTATTTTGTTCATGGCGGCAAGCACGATGCCGCGTTGAACAAGCTTCTGCTCGATATCGGCGCGCCTCTCCTTCGGCAGGTGCGATTCCAGCGTTGTGCCATCGTTGAAAAGCATGAGATCCGGCTGTTCCTGCATGATGCGCGGGAATGTCTTGCGGTGCGTGATGTCGGCGGCTTCGATTACCACGGTCTGCGCGCTGTCATAGGCCTCGCTTGCCGCCTGCGGCATTTTCATAACGCGAGGGTCGCTGAGATGGAGGGTGCCAAACAGATAGGATGGCTCTACGCCATCCTTCTCGATTTTCCAGAAAATGCCCTTGCTGTTGGGAGTTGCGGCGGCTTCCGCTGTCAATTCGGCCAACAGGGCGGGTTTGGATTTCTCCAGCCCGTCCATCAGGTTGATGCCGTGGCTTGTGCAGGGTGCCTGCCCGGCCCGCGCGGCGGCGGGCGCCAGAAACGCCACGCAAATGAAGAGGAGAAGAAGCTTTTTCATAGCCCGACTATAGCCGGGTTTTACAGGCGCGCGACAGCCAAACTTTGTGAATTTCAGGCGCGGGGATGCGTCTTGTCGTAGACTTCCAGCAATCGCTGCGTATCGACGCCGGTATAGACCTGTGTGGTGGACAGGCTTGCATGGCCCAGAAGCTCCTGAATGGTGCGCAAATCGCCTCCGCGCCCCAGAAGATGCGTTGCAAAAGAGTGGCGCAGGGCATGGGGGGTGGCACTATCGGGCAGACCCAGGCCTGCGCGCAGTTTCTGCATTTCGCGCTGTATGATCGCGGCATGAAGAGGGCCGCCTTTTGCACCGCGAAACAGCAGCTGCCCGGCAGAAAGATCGAAAGGACAAAGCGCGCGGTATTGCGCGACAGCCTTGTGGACCGCAGGCAGCAAGGGCACGAGCCGCGTCTTGCTTCCCTTGCCGGTAATGGTCATGGAGCGGGCAGAAGGATCGCTGAGCGCGTCTCCGCTGAGCCCCAGGGCTTCGGAAATACGCAGGCCGCAGCCATAAAGCAGCGTCAGTACGGCAGCATTGCGCGCGGCGATCCATGGTTCTTCCGCCATCTGACCATCCGCCGAAACCACCCGCCGGGCATCGTCTGCGGTCAGCGGCTTCGGCAGAGATTTCGGCTGGCGCGGCGCACGCATGGCGCTTGCGCCTGCCGCATTGACGAGGCCGCGCTTTTCCAGATGGCGCAGGAGTGAGCGTACCCCGGCAAGCCCCCGGCCAAGCGTGCGGGCCCCCGCGCCGTCATTGCGGCGATTGGCAAGGAAGGATCGCAGATCGGCGATACGCAGATTGCCGATCTCTTTTAGCGAAGGCGGCTCACCCAGATGGCCGGTGAGAAATTGCAGGAACTGGCGCGTATCGCGTTCATAGGCAATGAGCGTATTGTCGGAAAGACGCCGCATGGTTTTCAGCGATTTCAGCCATTCCTCGCGCGCTGCTGCAAGGTCGGCGCGCGCCGGGATCAGAAATTCGCTATTTGTCGCCATGGTCAAAATCTGCCGTTCGGATATGGAAGGGTCAGCTTAACAAAAGCAGGTTACCGGCAGGTTGCCGCGGTTTTGGCGTTCAGAACCTGTGTCAAAATTTGCCATGCCCGCTCTGCAAATGTCGCTTTTTGAGAGAGGCTTTCAGGCAAAGTGCTTTTTTCTTGGCCTTTTTGCCGGAATTGAGTAAGCGATAGACTGATTACAGCCAGAAACAGGGTTCTTCATGCCGCGTCCAGAAAATCCGATCCAGCTTGCCGTTATCGGTGCCGCCCATGGCACGCGCGGCGAAGTACGGGTCAAGACATTTACCGGCGATCCGCTGGCCATAGCCGATTACGGCCTGCTTTATGACGAGCAGGGCAAGGCTTACGAAATTCTGGAAGCCCGCGTTGCGAAAACCGTGGTGATTGTCCGGTTCAAGGGCGTCAACGACCGCAATGCCGCCGAGGCGCTGAACGGGACGGAGCTTTTCATCGACCGTTCGCAACTGCCGGATGAGGAACTGGACGAAGACGAGTTTTTCCAAACCGACCTGATCGGGCTTGAGGCCGTGGATGGAGATGGCAAATCCTATGGCGTGGTGAGTGCGATTTTCGATTTCGGTGGTGGCGATCTCATTGAGTTGAGCGAAAAGGGCAAGCGGCCCATGCTCATTCCTTTCACCGAGGCGGCCGTGCCGGAGATCGATTTCGACAAGGGCATCATCAAGGTCGAGCCCCATGCGGCGGGCCTGATCGCCGATGAGCACGATAATCCGCCTCATGAAAGCGGCAAGAAGCCGAAGAAGCCATGACCGATTTGCCGGAAAAGGAAGGCGGGCGCTTTCATGCCTCCGTGCTGACGCTCTATCCTGAAATGTTTCCGGGGCCTCTTGGCATCTCTCTTGCCGGGAAGGCGCTGGCCGAGGGCAAATGGCAGCTCGATACAGTGCAGATTCGCGATTTTGCCGAGGGCAGGCATCGCATGGTCGATGATACTCCGTCGGGCGGCGGGGCAGGCATGGTGATGAAGGCCGATGTGGTGGCGCGGGCGCTGGATTCGGTCGATGATGGGCGTCCCATGCTTTTGATGACGCCGCGCGGCAAGCCGCTGACGCAGGAGCGCGTGCGTGCGCTGGCGGATGGGGCAGGGGCGATCATCCTGTGCGGCCGTTTCGAGGGCGTGGACGAGCGTGTCATCGAAGGGCGCAACCTCGAAGAAATCTCGATCGGCGATTATATTCTTTCCGGCGGGGAAACGGCGGCCATCGTGCTGCTCGACGCTGTGGTGCGGCTTTTGCCGGGTGTGATGGGCAATCGCGAATCGGGTGAGACGGAAAGTTTCGAGACCGGCCTTCTCGAACACCCTCATTATACCCGCCCGCAGGAGTGGGAGGGCCGCGCCATTCCCGATATTCTGACATCGGGCAACCATGGCGCCATCGATAAATGGCGGCTGGAGCAGGCGGAGCGGATCACCAGAGAGCGTCGTCCCGATCTATGGGAAGCCTATTGCAAGAACAGGCGCAAGATTGGCGGTCAATAAAAATGCCCGGAAGAGCCGGGCTGTGACTTTGATCGCTATTTGGCACTCATTATCAGCATTATGCGGCACTATTCAAACGGCATCATTGGAACAAGAAGCTTCTATAGATGGCCGCTTTGCGGAGGCGGCTGCCTTTAGCCAAGCCATGCGTTAAAACGCCGCTCGCCCTCCGGACTGAAACTGATGATGCGTGAATCCGGTAAGCGTCGCGCCCAAGACAAGATGAGCAGGCGATCCAATATTGCCTTCCCCATACGTCCAGCCAGGTGCTGGTGCCGCTGGCTCCAGTCGAGGCAGCCACGGCAGAGTGGACGGTTGCTGAGGGGTAAATCCTCCAGATTGATCCCGATCTGAGAAAGCTTGTCGCGGCCTTGATCCGTCACGGTCAGATCATCTGCCAACCATTGATCTTCTTGCATTCGCTCGAAGAGTTTGACGCCCATTTCACCCGCCAGATGATCATAACAGATGCGGGACTTGCGCAGCGCGGGATCACGCGGACCCGTACGCACAGGTGGCGCGGCATCGCTGGAAAAGACCATTAATGCCTCAAGCAGAGCCGCGACATGGGGGCCAGCCAGACGAAAGTATCGGTGACGCCCCTGCGCCTCGACGACCAACACTTCGCCATCCACCAACTTGGCGAGGTGGCTGCTAGCGGTTTGCTTGGTGATCCCACCTCGTCCAGCAAGTTCGCTTGCAGTCAGAGCACGCCCGTCCATCAGCGCTATCAGCATCGCGCCGCGAGCGGGATCAGCGACAAGGGCGGCTACGCGGGTAATATCGGGGCTTTCTTTCATAGTTCGACCGTAATCGAACCATTCGTATGTTGCAATTGCTAGAAGGAGAGCCGTGAGAAAGGCCAAACCTATGATTACCTGTGTCATCACCTATGATATTGATCCGAACCGGCAAGAATTGTTCGCGCAATATGCCCGTAATTGGGGTGCATGCAGCCCACGCTGCGGGGCCGACCTGATCGGCTATTATGCGCCGCATGAGGGATCGACTTCAACCGCCTACGGCATCTACTCCCTTCCATCACTCGCTGATTATGAAGCTTATCGCTCTCGACTGGCAGCGGATCCGCTGGGGCGCGAGAATTACGAATTCGCCAAACGCGAGGGCTTTATCCGGCGTGAAAGCCGTCTTTTCGTCAAGCTTGCCTCAGCCCCGCATGGAGATCGCGCATGATCGCTGTCATTTTCGAAGCTTGGGTTCCTGGTGAAGCGCAAACTGAATATCTCGATCTGGCTGCGGAGCTACGCCCGCTGCTGGCTGACCTCGATGGCTTCATCTCCATTGAGCGCTTCCAGAGCCTGACCACCCCCGGCAAAGTTCTGTCGCTGTCCTTCTGGCGTGATGAAGCGGCTGTCGCAGCATGGCGCAACCTTCCTGAGCATCGCCGTGTGCAGGCAGCAGGCCGCGACCACGTCTTTGCCGATTACCGCCTGCGCATTGCAGAAGTCGCGCGGGACTATGGAATGCGCGCGAGAGGCGAAGCTCCGACCGACAGCCGCAATGGCCATAAGGAGGACATCGATCATGTATGATTTGCAATTTCATTTGATGAACCGGCCCGGCACTCTGGCTGAGCTTGGCGAGGCTATGGGACGTGCTGGAGTGCCCTTTGAAGGCGGCGGGGTTTTCAGCAATGGTGATCAGGCCATCGCCCATTTTCTGTTTCTGGATGGCGAAGCCGCAGCCCGCGCTGCGGCAGAGGCCGGGATTCCTGTAATCGCAATACGAAACCCGCTTATCCGCAGGTTGAAACAGGGCACTCCCGGCCAGCTCGGCGCGATCTCGCGCGCGCTCGCGGAGGCCGGGGTCAACGTCCTCGTGCAGTATTCAGATCATCGCAACAGGCTTGTGCTGATCTGCGATCAGGAAGATGTGGCGCGGAGGGTGACAGAAGAATGGTCTGTTGGTGACGATCTCCCGATCGAGGCCCAATGATCGATATGCCGTCATCCACCATCGTTCTGATCTTCGTGACCTTTTGTGCGGCTGGGGTAGTCAAGGGCGTGACCGGCATGGGGTTGCCCACAGTCGCCATGGGGGTGCTCGGGGCGTTTATCTCGCCCTTGGCAGCAGCCAGTCTGCTGATCGTGCTTTCGTTCGCCACCAATCTCTGGCAACTCTGGCGGGGTCGGCATTCCGTCCTGTCCTGCGACGTCTATGGCCGATGATGCTGGCAATCGGCATAGGAACATTGTCAAGCGCGGCCTGGCTTGCCGGCGGTGCGGCAGCACGATCCGTTCTCACGATCGGCGCTATTTAGCACTGATAATCAGTGCTAAATAGCGTTCAAAGTCACAGAGCCGGGCATTTTCGCTTTCTGTCAGGCCGAATGCTGATGTGCGGGCTTGCGAAGCTCTGTTTGTGATTTGCGGAGCACAAAATAGACCCCGCCGCCAATCGCTACGCCGAAGAACCAGCCATAGGTTGCCCACCAGGTGGGCAGGATATTGGTGGCCATAGGCAGCACGGAAGAGAACAAGGCGCCAATTGCAAAGGCGATGAAGGCCCGGATATTCCAGCCGTTGTGGAACCGGAATTCACCGTTTTCCTGATAGAGGTCAGCCACGTTCAGCTCCCTGCGGCGGAGCAGATAATAGTCAACCATCATGATTCCGAAGATTGGTCCCATGGTGGAACCGAGGAAATTGACGAAATGCGCCGCACCCGTTTCCCATGGTGCGAACGG
Organism: Brucella melitensis bv. 1 str. 16M; assembly: GCF_000007125.1. NCBI lineage: Bacteria > Pseudomonadati > Pseudomonadota > Alphaproteobacteria > Hyphomicrobiales > Brucellaceae > Brucella > Brucella melitensis. Next base: position 149,826 of record NC_003317.1, read on the forward strand.
ATAGAGGATCAGCGCGATCAATGCTGCAACGACACCGCCGCGCTTGAACGAGACTTTCTGCGGGAATGTGTTGGAGAAATCGAAAGCAGCCGAAACGAAATTGGCGACCACATTGATGCCGAGCGTTGCAACGGTAAAGGTCAGCGCGGCAAGGAGCGCGAGGAACCAGCTGTCGAATTTTGCGGAAATCTGGTCCGGGTGAAGCAGAACTTCGCCATAAACGGTGAAAGCCGCGGTCGTGGTGACGCCGGCAACGAGGCAGAAGGCCAGAAGGTTGATCGGCAGGCCCCATAGGTTGCCACGGCGCAAGGATGCTTCATCCTTGGCATAACGCGAAAAGTCACAGAAGTTCAGATAGAGTGCTGCGAAATAGGTGATCCAGGTGGCCGCAACGGCGGCAAGGGCTGCAAAAGACCCCGGTTCTCCCGTGACGCCCGCATCTTTCGTTTTCTCAAGGAGCACATCGCGCGGGATTTCGCTGCCAAAAGAGAATGTGCCGGCTTTAACGACCAGATAGATAGCCAGAATCAGCATCATGATCCAGACAGCCGGACCGGCCCAGTCCTGAAACTTGCGCACGGTTTCCATGCCCCGCTGGATGATGAGAAGCTGGGCGGCCCAAACCAGAATGTAGCAGATGACTTCGAGGGTCGAGTGGCCGAGAAGATGGCTGTTCTGGTGAAAGGCCAGGATAGTGTCATTGCGGATAAGAAGCGCGACCACAGCACCCGACGCGGCGGCTGTTTGCGCACCATACCAGAAACAGGCGACCACGCCGCGCACGAGCGCCGGAAAATTGGCGCCGAACGTGCCGAAAGAGGCGCGCCAATACCGGGAAAGGCACGCCGGTGCGTACGCCTGCATTGCCCACCAGGCTCATCAGGAAGAAGATAACGAGCGATCCGGCGCCAATGGCTATGACGAAGTTCAAGAAGCTGCCGCAAAGAAGAAACAGGCTTGCGGCAAGGTAATAGCCCCAGAGGCTATGAACATCCGATGTCCAGACGTTGAAAATGCTGAAGGCGCCCCATTTGCGCTCTTCGGCCGGCGCCAGATCCTCATTATACAATGAGGGCGATGGATTTTTGATTGTCATAGGGTTCCCACTTTTAGTATTAGCTTTTTTAGTTGTTTACAATTTAAACTTTATTGTTAACAATAACTCTCGCATAGTCCCGGGCGGATGGCTATGAAAATTTATGACAGGGCGTGACAAATCCCGTGGAATGGGGTATGTGGCTGCCGGTTCGGGAAAACCCGACATCCGAAAACCAATAAATGGTGCAACGCTCCTGCCTGTTTCGGGCATAGCCGCACGGCCAGCGATGCCTGGCGGCGAGTGCAGAGCGCTCTGACTGTTTGAGAAGAATTCAGAAGGAGTACGACGATGACCGATATTATTCGTCAGCTTGAAGCCGAACAGGCAGCAAAGATTGAAGAAAAGCGCAAGCTTCCCGATTTTCAGCCGGGCGACACCGTTCGCGTCCAGGTTCGCGTGACCGAAGGTACGCGTACCCGTGTGCAGGCCTATGAAGGCGTTTGCATTGCCCGCTCCGGCGCTGGCCTCAACGAAAACTTCACCGTTCGCAAGATTTCCTATGGCGAAGGCGTCGAGCGCGTTTTCCCGGTTTACTCGCCGATCGTAGAAGGCGTGGAAGTGGTTCGCCGCGGCAAGGTTCGTCGCGCGAAGCTCTACTATCTGCGCGGCCTTACCGGCAAGGCAGCCCGTATTGCCGAAAAGAAAGACAACCGCACCAAGGCCGAGCGCGCAGCAGACAAGCTTGCCGCTGCCAAGGCCGAGGCTGCCAAGACGGCTGCTGAATAAGATTCACACAAGCGATTTTCAAAAGGCGGCCTCTGGCCGCCTTTTTTATTTTCCAAACCGAAAGCGTGGTGTAATATCAGGCATAAAACTGCCCGCTTTCTGAAAGATTATTACTGCGATACCCTGTTGCGGTTTCTGTTTCTTGACGAAAAGCGGTGGCAGGTGCATATGACAGCCTGGAATTAAGAACCGTTCAAAGGAACCCTCGCAATGAGCGCGCCGCGTACACTTTATGACAAGATTTGGGATGACCATGTAGTGGATCAGCAGGAAGACGGCACCTGCCTCCTTTATATTGATCGCCATCTTGTGCATGAAGTGACGAGCCCGCAGGCCTTTGAGGGGCTGCACATGGCAGGCCGCCCGGTGCGCCACCCGGAAAAGACGCTTGCCGTGGTGGACCATAACGTTCCGACGTCGCCCGACCGCATCAATGGCATCCAGAACGAGGAAAGCCGCATCCAGGTCGAGGCACTGGCCAGGAATGCCGCCGATTTCGGCGTCGAATATTATTCCGAACGCGACAAGCGCCAGGGCATCGTGCATATCGTCGGGCCAGAGCAGGGCTTCACCCTGCCGGGCATGACCATCGTTTGCGGTGACAGCCACACTTCCACCCACGGCGCTTTCGGTGCGCTTGCACATGGCATCGGCACATCGGAGGTGGAGCATGTGCTCGCCACCCAGACGCTGATCCAGAAAAAAGCCAAGAATATGCTGGTGCGCGTTGACGGCAAGTTGCCGGCGGGCGTGACCGCCAAGGATATTGTTCTGGCGATCATTGGCGAGATCGGCACGGCAGGCGGCACCGGCTATGTCATCGAATATGCGGGCGAAGCCATTCGCTCGCTGTCGATGGAAGGCCGCATGACGATCTGCAACATGTCGATCGAGGGCGGCGCGCGTGCCGGTCTTATCGCTCCCGACGAGACGACGTTTGAATATATCAAGGGCCGCCCGCGTGCTCCGCAGGGCGAAACGCTGGAACAGGCGATCAATTACTGGAAGACGCTGCATTCGGATGAAGGGGCGCATTTCGACAAGATCGTGACGCTCGACGCCGGCAGCCTGCCGCCCATCGTTTCCTGGGGTTCTTCGCCGGAAGACGTCGTTTCCGTCACGGGGGTCGTGCCCAATCCGGACGATATCGCCGACGAAACCAAGCGTGCCTCCAAGTGGCGTGCGCTCGACTATATGGGCCTGAAGCCCGGCACGAAAATCACGGATATCGCGGTTGATCGCGTCTTCATCGGTTCGTGCACCAATGGCCGCATCGAAGACCTTCGCGCTGCCGCCAAGGTCGTGGAAGGCAAGAAGGTTGCCCCGACCGTCAATGCCATGATCGTTCCGGGTTCGGGTCTCGTAAAGGAACAGGCGGAAGCCGAAGGCCTGCACAAGATTTTCATTGAAGCCGGTTTCGACTGGCGCGAGCCGGGCTGCTCCATGTGCCTTGCGATGAACGATGACCGGCTGAAGCCGGGCGAGCGTTGCGCTTCGACCTCGAACCGCAATTTCGAGGGCCGTCAGGGCTTCAAGGGTCGTACGCATCTGGTATCGCCAGCAATGGCTGCGGCGGCTGCAATTGCCGGTCACTTCGTCGATATTCGCGCGTGGAAGTGAGCACAACCCCGCATAAAGTTTGAAAAGACCGCCGGTTGATCCCGGCGGTCTTTTCGTTTTCCGTCACGACAGATCGGTCGCACATATATCTTAACGAGGCGCTTTACCTGTATCGTCCGCGCTGGCTACAATCGCCTTGCACCGCTTACCCGATTTGGCTTGCCGTGCCTGATTTTCTCGGGCGCGCAAGGCCGGGGCGATCGGGGTGGTTGCAGCGTTCTGTTCCCATAAAAACGCCCTAACAAGGAAACGTTGAATGACCAAAGATCATGCCGTCGATATTGCACTTCTTCATTTGCGCGACGCCCATGAATTTGCGCCGCTGCTTGCAAGCTATGCGCAGGCACTGAAACGCGGTGCGCCACGCCGGCCGGATGATTTTTATGCCGAGCATCTGCTTCAGGATCGCGCAGCAGAAGCACTTGGTGCCCGTGTCGACGGCAATCTGGTCGGCTTTGTCATCTTCTATGATCTGCCTGAACCCGTCACTGGCCTGCGCGCCGGGCAGGTAGATCACATCTATGTCCATCATGACCATCGCGGCAAAGGCATCGCCAAGGCGCTTATCGATGTGCTGGCCGACAAAGCCGAAGAGCGTAGCTGGTCGAAGCTTGTCCTCAATGCGCCGCGTGTACCCGAAGACGGCCGCAAGCTCTATGAACAGATCGCGGCGGCTGCGGACTGGTCGAGCTATGTGATTCGATTCGGCAATTAAGCCGGCTTTGTAAAAGTGGATGAAATTACACATGTTTTTCCCGATTGCGGTGTTCAATCGTTTGAATGCCGCAATCACGGCAATGTGTCGCCAAGGTGCGACCAATTGTTAGGCTTTTCGTGAAAAAGCTTCTTTGACGTCATGGTGAAAGCGCAGTAGAAAGCGCCCCATAGGACCGTATGTCACGGTCCCACCATATTTCTTGGGTCGTCCCGGCGCAGGATCGAAAGTTCCGCATCCCTGCTCCAGAGCGACATCGAACTGGGTTTCAGATAACCCGCCATCCGGTTCACCCGCCGACATATCGTCGGAGGATGCAGCCGGGGAGAAACGTCAGGGAAGCCATGACACAACCGACCGTAACGCGCCAGCGTCCTTTGTCGCCGCACCTGTCCATCTATAAGCCGGTCATCACGATGACGATGTCTATCGTCCATCGCATCACGGGCGGCGCACTTTATTTCGGCACTCTTCTGCTTGCGGCCTGGCTGATTTCGGCTGCAACCAGCGAAGAGTGCTTCAACACCATCAACGCACTGTTCTCGTCGTGGATCGGGCGCCTCATCCTGTTCGGTTACACCTGGGCGCTGCTGCACCATCTGGCCGGCGGCGTGCGCCACTTCATCTGGGACACAGGCGCGGCAATGGAAAAGCACACCGCATCCAAGATCGCATGGGCTTCCGTGGTCTTTTCAGTGGTCGCCACGATCCTCGTCTGGGTCGTCGCCTATTCGGTGCGCTAGGAGGGACTGGTTCATGAACGGCATGAATAACGATATGCGTACTTCGCTCGGGAAGGTTCGCGGTCTGGGTTCGGCAAAAGAAGGCACCAGCCATTTCTGGTATCAGCGCCTGAGCGCCGTTGCCCTGGTGCCGCTGGTTCTGTTTTTCATCGGCCTGGTCATTTCGCTCAATGGCGCAAGCTATGCGGAAGTCCGGGCTGCCCTGTCACATCCCTTCACCGCTGTGGTGATGGCGCTGTTTGTCCTCACGGGCGTTTATCACATGCGCCTGGGTATGCAGGTTATTATTGAAGATTATGTGCATGGCGAAGGCATGAAGATCGTGCTGGTGATGCTGAACACCTTCTTTACGGTGGTGGTTGGTCTTGCCTGCGTTTTCGCGATCCTCAAGCTCAGCTTTGGAGGTTGATGGCCCGATGGCTAGTGCAGTAAACAATGCGGCGCCCGCCGCTGCAAGCAAGTACACCTATGTCGATCACAAGTTCGACGTGGTGGTGGTCGGAGCCGGCGGCGCGGGCTTGCGCGCAACCCTCGGCATGGCCGAACAGGGCCTCAAGACGGCTTGTATCACCAAGGTTTTCCCGACCCGCTCGCATACGGTTGCGGCGCAGGGCGGCATCGCCGCTTCGCTCAAGAACATGGGGCCGGATAGCTGGCAGTGGCATATGTACGACACCGTGAAAGGGTCGGACTGGCTGGGCGATACCGACGCCATGGAATATCTGACCCGCGAAGCGCCTGCCGCCGTCTACGAGCTTGAGCATTACGGCGTGCCGTTCTCGCGTACGGAAGAAGGCAAGATCTATCAGCGCCCCTTTGGCGGCCACATGCAGAATTTCGGCGATGGTCCTCCGGTTCAGCGCACCTGCGCTGCTGCCGACCGTACCGGCCATGCCATCCTGCATACGCTTTACGGCCAGTCGCTGAAGAACAATGCGCAGTTCTTCATTGAATATTTCGCGCTCGACCTCATCATGACCGATGGCGTGTGCACCGGCGTCGTGGCGTGGAACCTCGATGACGGCACGATCCATCGCTTCTCCGCCAAGATGGTGGTTCTGGCGACGGGCGGCTATGGCCGCGGCTATTTCTCGGCAACCTCTGCCCATACCTGCACCGGCGACGGCGGCGGCATGGTGGCACGCGCCGGCCTGCCGTTGCAGGACATGGAATTCGTGCAGTTCCACCCGACCGGCATTTATGGCGCGGGCTGCCTCATCACCGAAGGCGCGCGCGGCGAAGGCGGCTATCTGGTCAATTCCGAAGGCGAACGCTTCATGGAGCGTTATGCCCCCTCGGCCAAGGACCTTGCCTCGCGAGACGTTGTTTCGCGCTGCATGACGATGGAAATTCGTGCGGGCCGCGGCGTCGGCAAGAACAAGGACCACATCTACCTGCATCTCGACCATCTCGACCCTGCTGTTCTGCATGAACGCCTGCCGGGCATTTCCGAGTCGGCCAAGATTTTCGCGGGCGTGGATGTGACCAAGGAACCGATCCCGGTTCTGCCGACCGTTCACTACAATATGGGCGGCATTCCGACCAACTATTGGGGCGAAGTGCTGAACCCGACCAAGGAAGACCCGGACCGCGTGCAGCCGGGCCTGATGGCCGTGGGCGAAGCGGGCTGCGCTTCGGTGCATGGCGCAAACCGTCTCGGCTCCAACTCGCTGATCGATCTCGTGGTGTTCGGCCGCGCGGCTGCGATCCGCGCCGGTCAGGTCATCGACCGCAAGTCGAAGATCCCGGATATCGATATCGCTGCCTGTGACAAGATCATGGAACGCTTCGACCGCCTGCGCTTTGCCAACGGCTCCACGCCGACGGCTGTGCTGCGTGAAAAGATGCAGCGCACCATGCAGGAAGATGCCGCCGTGTTCCGCACGGAGGAATCGCTCAAGCAGGGTGTCGAGCGCATGGAAAAGCTCTGGCATGAACTGCCGGACATCAAGGTCACAGACCGCTCCATGATCTGGAACTCGGATCTCGTTGAAACGCTGGAACTTGAAAATCTGATGGCGAATGCGCTGACGACCGTTGTTTCGGCGGAAGCCCGTCAGGAAAGCCGCGGCGCCCATGCGCGCGAGGATTTCCCGGACCGCAACGACGCGGAATGGCGCAAGCACACGCTTTCCCGGCTTTCGCCTGACGGCAAGGTCACGCTCGACTATCGTCCGGTTCATCTCGATCCGCTGACGACGGAAGAGGAAGGTGGCATCAGCCTCGCCAAGATTGCGCCGAAGAAGCGCGTTTACTGATCAGGGGCAAGAGCAATGGTTGAACTCGCACTTCCCAAGAATTCCCGTATGCAGGAGGGCAAGACCTGGCCCCGTCCTGATGGCGCCACCCGTGTCACGGAATTCCGCATCTATCGCTGGTCGCCGGATGACGACGAAAATCCGCGTATCGATACCTATTATGTCGATCGTGACGATTGTGGTCCGATGGTTCTGGACGGTCTGCTCTATATCAAGAACAAGATCGACCCGACGCTGACGCTGCGCCGTTCGTGCCGTGAAGGCATTTGCGGTTCCTGCGCCATGAATATCGATGGCGCGAACACGCTTGCCTGCACCAAGGGTATGGACGACATCAAGGGCACCATCAAGGTCTATCCGCTGCCGCATATGCCGGTGGTGAAGGATCTTGTGCCGGACCTCAATAATTTCTACGCCCAGCACCGTTCCATTGAGCCATGGCTCAAGACGGTTTCGCCGGAGCCGCAGAAGGAATGGCTGCAAAGCCATGAGGACCGCCAGAAGCTCGATGGTCTTTATGAGTGCATTCTGTGCGCCTGCTGCTCGACCTCATGCCCGAGCTATTGGTGGAACGGCGACCGTTATCTTGGCCCCGCCGTGCTGCTTCAGGCCTATCGCTGGCTGATCGATTCCAGAGACGAAGCCAAGGGCGAACGCCTCGATAACCTTGAGGATCCGTTCCGGCTTTATCGCTGCCATACGATCATGAATTGCGCCCAGACCTGCCCGAAGGGTCTGAACCCGGCCAAGGCGATTGCCGAAATCAAGAAGATGATGGTCGAGCGCCGCGTGTAATCACGGCAATCGCAGTTTTTCTTGGTTTCCCTGTCGGCCTGCGGCCTCCACGCCTCTTGTCATCCGTGCCCGAAGGCACGGTTGCCGAGATCAAGAAGATGATGGTCGAACGCCGCGTGTAACCACGGCAATCGTTGGTCTTTTTAGTCCCTGTCGCGCCAGAGGCGCTCCACGCCTCTTGTTTGCGTCTCTGTCGGCCTGGGGGCCTCCGTGCCTCTTGGTTATTTACTTCTCTGCCGGGCCGAACGAAATCAAAAAGGGGAAGGGTCAACCTTCCCCTTTTGCTATGTTCGGTCCGCGTTGTAGACTTGATCTCTTGAAGTGTTTTCATATTTTTGCAGGAAACAATTATATGGGAGGGACCGAACATGCTCGATCATATCGGTTTCAATATTGCGGATATGAAAAAGTCGCGCGCATTTTATGATGCGGCGCTGTCTCCGCTTGGTATCGGCCATGCCATGGAATTCGGAGATTGGGTTGGCTACGGGCGAAATGGCAAGCCGGAATTCTGGATCGGAGCACAGAAAGGCGCGAAACTGGAAGGCGTGTTGCATGTGGCCTTTTCAGCCGGGACGCGTTCGGAAGTGGACCGCTTTTACGAAGCCGCAATCGCTGCCGGGGGCAGGGATAATGGCAAGCCGGGCCTGAGGCCCCACTACCACCCGGATTACTATGCGGCTTTCGTGCTGGACCCGGATGGCCACAATATAGAAGTCGTCTGCCATCTGCCGGAATAAAGCACTTCCAGCGATTCTGTTAAAACAGGAACCGCGTAGGCGTTTCACACTTTTGCTGGAAATGCTCTAGGGACGAGGCCTGGACTCAGATAGGCTCGCCTTTCAAAAGGCGCGGCGTATCGCCGGAAAGACCGGCCGCCTGTTTGATGAAGAAGGATTTGAGGCTTGGAACGCGATCAACAAGGCCGAGGCCGATGTCGCGGATGGAACGCACCGCCGGATTGTCGTTGGAAAAAAGCTTGGTCAGAATGTCGGTGGTGACGCCCATCTGCACCGTATCGAAGCGACGCCAGGCCTGATAGCGCTCAAGGGCTGCAAAGGAACCGATATCGAGGCCGAGGCGGTCCGTTTCGACCACCACTTCGGCAATCGCCGCCGCATCGCGGAAGCCGAGATTGAGGCCCTGACCGGCGATCGGGTGGATGCGGTGGGCGGCGTCGCCCACAAGCGCAAAGCGGGGCTTTACGAATTCGCGCGCCAGTGTCAGGCCAAGCGGGAAGGCGCGGCGTGGGCCTTCGACATGCAGGGCGCCGAGGCGGTGGCCAAAACGCTGTTCCAGTTCGGCCTCGAAAACGAAATCATCCTCGCGGATAAGCCGTTCGGCGTCTGCCGTGCGTTCCGTCCAGACGAGCGAGCAGCGATTGCCCTTCAACGGAAGGATCGCAAAGGGGCCGGCAGGCAGAAAATGCTCGTCGGCGCGGCCTCCATGCGGGCGCTCATGCGCCACATTGCAGACAATGCCGGATTGGCCATAGTCCCAATTGACGGTCTTGATGCCTGCCAGATCGCGCAGTCGCGAGCGAGCGCCATCGGCGGCGATCAAAAGGCGGGTTTCCAGCCTGTCGCCATTGGCCAGCGTGACGGTTACGCCTTCCGGCCGGGTTTCAAAATTCTCCACGCTCACCGCTTCAAGGAAGGTGATGCCGAGCGCATCCGCCTTGTTGTGCAATGCGGTGTTGAGCACGCGGTTCTCGACCATATGGGCGAAGGGTTCGCCCGGTTCCACCTCCCCCTCGAAGGTGAGGAAGACGGGGCGCACGGGATCGGATGTCCGCGAATCGGTAATGACCATTTCGGTGATGGGCTGGGCTTCGGGAACGATTTCCTGCCAGCAGCCAAGCTTGTAGAGCATCCGCGAGGCGGCGGCGGCAATGGAGGAGGCGCGCGGGTCGTTCTTCCACGCGCCCGCAGGCGCGCCATCGATCACGGTGACGGAAAGGTGGGGCGCGGCTGACTTGATCGCAACCGCCGTGACAAGGCCGACATAGCCGCCGCCTGCAATCACCACATCGTTATTGCGTGGGGCGTCCGTATTTTTCTGGCCAGCCATTGTCGTTCCTTTCCAGAATCCGTCTTTCGCGCAGTGTTTTGGCACATATCGCCGCGCAAGAAACCCGATATTTTGCCGCGCCGCCTGTTCCAGCCCAATCGCTGGTGCGCGAATGTGTTTCCTTTGGCCTGCCCGGTTCTTGACAGGCCCGGATGTGCAGGCTCAAACATGCCTCTTGAACTTTGTAAAGCATATATGGTTGCGGGAGGCAGGCTGTCCATGTCTGATGAAGAAAAGTCCGGGATCGAGCAGACGGCGGCAATGCGCGAACTGCTGTCGATCCTTGATCTCGAAACGCTTGAAATGGATCTTTTTCGCGGCAACAGCCCGCAGGTCGGCTGGCAGCGCGTCTTTGGCGGGCAGGTCATCGGGCAGGCGCTGATTGCGGCGCAGCGCACCGTCGATCCCGAACGCCATGTGCATTCGCTCCACGCCTATTTCGTGCGTCCGGGCGATCCTGCCATTCCCATCATCTATGAGGTGGATCGCATCCGCGACGGTTCCAGCTTCAGCACCCGCCGCGTGCTGGCCAAGCAGCACGGCAAGGCGATCTTTACGCTTTCCGCTTCCTTCCAGATCGATGAAGGCGGCCTCGACCATCAAATGCCGATGCCCGAAGGGTTGCCGCAGCCGGAGCAGCTCGTCGGCGACCATGACATCAAGGAAAAATATCTCGATATGGCACCACCCGGCGTGCGCAAATATTGGGAACGGGAGCGCCCGATCGAAATCAAGCCGGTCTCGCTCACCCATTATTTCTCGCGCGAGAAGCTGGAGCCGGTGCAGCATGTCTGGGTGCGGGCAAGGGGGCTTGTCCCTGATGACCGCGCATTGCAGGCCGCCATTCTCGCTTATCTTTCCGATATGACGCTGCTCGATACCTCGCTTCACCCGCATGGCCGTTTCATTTTCGACCGCGACATGCAGGTAGCGAGCCTTGACCATGCCATGTGGTTCCACCGCCCGTGCCGGCTGGATGACTGGCTTCTTTATACGCAGGATGCGCCGAGCGCTTCTGGTGCGCGCGGCTTCAATCGTGGCGCGCTTTATACGCGCGATGGTGTGCTGATCGCATCGGTGGCGCAGGAAGGGCTGATCCGCGTCCACGAAAAAAACAAGTGATGGTTATTTAATCAGCAGTTTTTCTGTAGCTTAAATTTTAAGCAGATTGGTGATTGCGCGCAAGGTTTCATCCTTTCCGCGCATTTCATTTCAGGGAGGAGACGCGAAAACCGCGCCCATCGCAGCACCTTCTCGCAACTGGCATGATTCTTGTTTGTCTCTGTTTGAACCGGCCTCTTCAGCGCAACCGCGTTTGAAGCCGCCCTTCGACGGAGATATTCGATGCTCATAACAGGAAGAAACAAGCAAACGGCCCTCATGGCCAGCCTGCCCGCACTTTTCGCCCTGGCGGGGACGGCAATGGCGCAGGACACCGCACCGGCACCAACCCTCGATACGGGCGATACGGCCTGGATGCTGACTTCAACCGCGCTTGTGTTGATGATGACCATACCCGGTCTGGCGCTGTTTTATGGCGGCATGGTGCGCAAGAAGAACGTGCTGTCCACGGTGATGCAAAGCTTTGCCATCACCTGCCTCATGTCCATCCTGTGGATGATCGCAGGCTATTCGCTGGCCTTTACCGATGGCGGCTCGCTCCATTCCTATATTGGCGGCTTCTCGAAGGTTTTCTTCTCCGGAGTGACGATGGAATCGCTCACCGGAACCATCCCTGAATATCTCTTCATCACCTTCCAGATGACGTTTGCGATCATCACGCCCGCGCTGATTACCGGCTCGTTTGCAGAGCGCATGAAGTTTTCCTCCATGCTGGTTTTCCTGACGCTGTGGCTGTTCATCGTTTATGTTCCGGTTGCCCATTGGGTCTGGGGCGGGGGCTTCATGGCTTCCGATGGCGTGCTTGATTTTGCCGGTGGCACGGTCGTTCATATCAATGCCGGTGTTGCCGGTCTGGTGGCAGCCCTCGTTATCGGCAAGCGCGATGGTTATGGCCACACTAACATGGCGCCGCACAATCTCGTGCTCTCGGTCATCGGTGCTGCCCTTCTGTGGGTGGGCTGGTTCGGCTTCAATGCCGGTTCTGCCGCCGGTGCCAATGCGCTTGCCGGTGTCGCCATGCTCAACACGCAGGTCGCAACCGCCGGTGCTGCTCTTGCGTGGATGTTTGTGGAATGGGCTATTTCCGGCAAGCCAAGTGTGCTCGGCATTATTTCCGGCGCTGTTGCGGGCCTTGTCGCGGTCACGCCCGCTGCCGGTTTTGTCAATCCGACCGGCGCGCTTATCATCGGCATCGTTGCCGGTGCGGTCTGCTATGTGGCGGCTGTGAAGATCAAGCATGTGCTGGGCTATGACGATTCGCTCGATGCGTTCGGCGTCCATGGCGTCGGTGGTTTTGTCGGCGCGGTGCTGACCGGCTTTTTTGCCGATGCTACGATCAATCCGGCCAGCGAAGGGGCAACCATCGGCAAGCAGTTCTTCGGCGCCGCCATCACGATCATTTATACGGCGATTGCCACCGTGATCATCCTTTACGTGGTCAAGGCCATCATGGGCTTGCGGCCCGGCAAGCAGGCCGAGATCGAGGGGCTGGATATCGCCTTGCATGGGGAGGCGGTGCAGTGAGAACGGGAGTAGGGGAGTAGGAAGGTGTTTCCCTGCTTCCCCGGCTTTCGCAAGGTGCTGGCGAACCTTGCGCCTTTTCTTTATTTGCCGGGCCTTATGCATGGTTAATGAGGAATTAACTATCCGGCGATTAGGATCGGACCGATTCAGTGCGCCCCGAGCATGTCCGCTCACGGGCCAGCAAAAATATTCGGTTCGGGACAGGCTTTATGCGGCAAGGATATTCGCCCTCATACCCGCTGCGTGACGAGCGGATTACGGAAGACAGGTTGCGGTTTGCCAATCTCGTCCGCAGGCAGGTCTATATCCTTCTGGGGCTGGGGCTTCTTTCGCTCACCGCCATGGCGGTTGGCGCGCTTGCCACATGGAATGTCGCCGATCCAAGCTTCAGCCATGCCACCGACAATCCTGTCACCAATGCGCTCGGCTATCCGGGCGCCGTGTTCTCCGATCTGGCCATGCAGTTCTTCGGCCTTGCCAGCGTTCCGGCGCTGCTGCCGCTTGCGGTCTGGTCGCTTCTCCTGATGATCCGGGGTTATATCGGGCGTATCGCCCGGCGCAGCCTTGCGTGGGTGGGGGCGGCGCTGCTCTTTGCCGCCATTGCAAGCTGCTTCGCCGTGCCGCAAAGCTGGCCAATGCCAATCGGCCTTGGCGGTGTTTTCGGCGATATGCTGCTTCGGATACCGGGTTTCTTCCTTGGCGGGTTCCCGCAAGGGGCTATTGCCTCCGCTATTGCGCTGGTTCTGGCTTTTCCAGCCTTGTGGTTCTGTTTTTTTGCAAGCGGCATCATTGGTCGCGGGGCGGAAGCGGTCAATCCGGCCATGCTTTCGGCAAATCGTTCTGCCGATGATGAATTCGCGGATGAGGATGCAGACAATGAAGCCGGTGGCGGTTTCCACTTCATCGGTGCGCTGACCCATCTGGTGCTGATGACGACAGCCACGATCAGGCGCATGACCGGACTTGGCCGCCGCCGCTCGCGCGAGGATGATTTCGACGACATGCGCATGGTGCGCCGCAGTGCCGAAACCCGCAATGCGCCGCCGCCCCGCGCCCGCAAGGCGCGTGTGGAACAGACCGCGCCGTCGCCGAAGCCCGGCCCGCGCGCCCAGCGCGAGGCGCAGCCTTCCTTCCTTAAGGATAATGGTATCTTTGAAATGCCGTCGCTGCATTTCCTGGCCGAACCGAAGCTCGTGCAGCGCGACCCCGCGCTTTCCAAGGATGCGCTGGAGCAGAATGCCCGTCTGCTTGCGGGCGTGCTGGAAGATTTCGGTGTGCGTGGCGAGATCATCAATGTCAAACCCGGCCCCGTGGTCACGCTTTATGAGCTTGAACCGGCACCGGGCATCAAGTCCTCGCGCGTCATCGGCCTTGCCGACGATATTGCGCGCTCGATGAGCGCGATTGCCGCGCGTGTGGCTGTCATTCCGGGGCGCAACGCGATCGGTATCGAACTGCCGAACCCTAAGCGCGAAATGGTCTATCTGCGTGAGATGCTGGCGAGCCGCGACTTTGAGCAATCGAAGGCGAAGCTTGCGCTGGCACTCGGCAAGACCATCAATGGCGAGCCGGTCATTGCCGATATTGCCAAGATGCCGCACGTTCTGGTTGCGGGCACCACCGGCTCGGGCAAGTCGGTTGCGATCAACACCATGATCCTGTCGTTGCTCTATCGCATGACGCCGCAGGAATGCCGCCTCATCATGATCGACCCCAAGATGCTGGAGCTTTCCGTCTATGACGGCATTCCGCATCTGCTGACGCCGGTTGTGACGGACCCGAAGAAGGCCGTTGTCGCGCTCAAATGGACCGTGCGCGAAATGGAAGACCGCTATCGCAAGATGTCGAAGGTCGGCGTGCGCAATATTGACGGCTTCAACCAGCGTGTCGGTCTGGCGCAGAAAAAGGGCGAGCCGATTGCGCGCACGGTACAGACCGGCTTCGACCGCAATACCGGCGAGGCGATCTACGAGACGGAAGAACTCGATCTCGAACCCATGCCCTATATCGTCGTGATTATCGACGAAATGGCCGACCTCATGATGGTCGCAGGCAAGGATATTGAAGGCGCGGTGCAGCGTCTGGCGCAGATGGCGCGTGCGGCAGGCATTCACGTCATCATGGCGACGCAGCGCCCGTCGGTCGATGTCATCACCGGCACGATCAAGGCCAATTTCCCGACCCGCATTTCCTTCCAGGTGACGTCGAAGATCGACAGCCGAACCATTCTGGGCGAACAGGGTGCCGAACAGCTTCTTGGCCAGGGCGACATGCTGTTCATGGCGGGCGGCGGGCGCATCCAGCGCGTGCATGGGCCATTTGTCGGCGACGACGAGGTGGAGCGCATCGTGCAGCATCTCAAGCTTCAGGGCGTGCCGGAATATCTCGATGCCATCACCGAGGATGAAGACGATGACGAGGGCGGTAGCGGCCCGGCTGGAACCGGCAATCTGGAGGATTCCGACGATCCGTATGATCAGGCCGTGGCCGTCGTGCTGCGCGACAAGAAGGCGTCCACATCCTATATTCAGCGCCGTCTCGGCATCGGCTATAATCGCGCTGCCTCAATCATCGAACGCATGGAAGATGAGGGCATTGTCGGCCCGGCCAACCATGCGGGCAAGCGCGAAATACTGGTGCCCACGGGCGATGATGATTTCTAAAGCTTTTCCAGCGGTTTAATCAAAACAGGAAATGCTCTGGAACTATATAATGCGGTGAATTTCAGGAGCTTGCGGCCTTCATGGCCTCACGCAGAACCGCGTAAATATAAGGGTCTGCGGACTGGGCGACATTGAAACGCAGAAAGCCTGCCGCCGTGCATGAGGGGCTGAAGACATTTCCCGGTGCAAGCACGACGCCTTTTTCCAGAGCATGACGGGCAACAGGTCCGGAATCCATCCCGTCGGGAAGCCGCGCCCATAAAAACATGCCGCCTTGCGGTTTCGTCCATAAGTCCAGGCCGGTTGCCTTCAGCCGGTTTGCGGTCAGTGTCATGGCATCTGCAAGCCTGGTGCGCAGGCTTTCAATATGCCGCCGATAGGTGCCGTCGATCAGAAGTGCATGGACGATCTGCGGCGAGAGCGCATTGCAGCCGAAGCTGGTGGCGAGTTTGAGGTCGGTAAGCCCTTCGATCCAGTCCCGGCGTCCGGCAATATAGCCAACGCGCGCGGCTGCCGACAGCGTCTTGGAGAAACTGCCAATGTGCAGCACACGCTCAAACCCGTCCAGCTCTGCCAGAAGCGGGGTGGGCGAGGGGTGGAAATCACCAAAGATATTGTCTTCGACCAGAGTGATGCCATGGGCTTCGGCAAGCTTTAAAAGCCGGTGGGCCGTGGCAGGCGTCATGATGCCGCCGGTCGGGTTATGCAGCCCGGCATTGGAGATATAGAGCTTGGGCGCGTGTTCGGTTGCCGCATTGGCGAAGGCGTCGAGATCTGGCCCGGAATGGGTGTAAGGCACGCCAACCAGTTTTACCCGATGGGTGAGCAGCACCGCCTGAAAATTGAAATAGCATGGATCGTCCACCAGCACCGTGTCGCCGGGCTGGAGGAGATAGCGGCAGATGAGATCAATGGCCTGCGTGCCGGAATCGGTGAGCAGGATTTCCCCGCCCGCAATGTCGATGCCCTGCTCGCCAAGGCGGTGGGCGAGATGCTGGCGCAAGGGGCGGAAGCCAAGCGGCTCGCCATAAGTGGTGAGGTTGCTCTGGTCGTCGCGGGCAATGGTGCGCAGCGCCCGGCGAAGGGCCTCCTGCGGCAACCATCCATCGGGTAGCCAGCCGCAGCCGGGCTTGAGGGTTCGGCTTTCCGCTTCGAGCGATTGCCGCATGACCCAGAACGGATCGATCTGCCGGTCCTTGTGCGGGGCGGTGGCGGCAAGCGAGAATGGCTGGCGCGCCCGCTCGGAAACATAAAAGCCCGCGCCGCGCCGCGACTGGATGATACCTTCCGCGACCAGCCGGTCATAGGCTTCCACCACAGTCGATTTCGAGACGTTCATCGTTTCCGCAAGGCGGCGGATCGAGGGCAGCCTCGCCCCGGGTGCGAGGCTCATCGCGGTGATGCGGCCGCGAATGATGCCCATGACCTTTTCGACGAGTGGCATCCTGTCGGCGGGGGCGCCTTGTTCGCCACGCCCGATTTCCCCGCCTGTATAGGCGGCTTCGACAGCTTCCAAGCTATGCAGCAGGCCGATCGGAATCATCTGTACCACCATTCATACCAGTACAGTTTGCCAGAATTGTCTGGAAACTGTCTCTGATTTTTTAGACGAGTTCACGGCATTGTCCGTAAAAGCCATATACGATTTTGCAGAAAGCCGAAAAGACAGAATGAACAAGACAGCGGGATGGATTAACGGATTTTTAGGGGTGCTGATCTTTTCCGGGTCACTGCCAGCAACGCGACTGGCCGTGATCGATATCGATCCGACCTTCCTGACCATGGCGCGGGCGTCCATCGCGGGATTGCTTGGAATGGTGTTTCTGCTCCTGTTTCGGGAGCCTTTTCCGCGCAAAAGCGATGCTGTTTCACTGGTTGTCGTGGCGCTGGGCGTCGTGGTCGGCTTTCCGCTTCTGACCGGGCTTGCGCTCCAACACATGACCTCCGCCCGTGCGATTGTCTTTATCGGCCTGCTGCCGCTTTCGACGGCGATCTTCGCAGTCCTGCGCGGCGGCGAGCGGCCGCGGCCACTGTTCTGGCTGTTTTCGGTTGTGGGAAGCCTGGTCGTCGCATCCTATGCCTATGGGCAGGGAAGTCAGTCCACGCTTATGGGCGATGGCTTGATGCTGGCGGCGATCATCGTCTGCGGGCTTGGCTATGCAGAAGGGGCGCGCCTTTCACGCAGGCTGGGCGGCTGGCAGGTCATATGCTGGGCGCTGGTGTTCGCGCTGCCCGTCATGTTGCCCTTGAGCGTCTTCACACGCCCTGAGACATGGAATGGCATCGGCGCGATGGCCTGGGGCGGGCTTGCCTATGTGTCCCTGTTTTCGATGCTGATCGGCTTTGTGTTCTGGTATCGCGGGCTGGCGCAGGGTGGTACGGCAACGGTCGGCCAGCTTCAGCTCCTCCAGCCTTTTTTCGGGCTGATGCTGGCGGCAGGCGTGGCAGGGGAACCGGTCAGCATGGGCATGGTAGCAACGGCGGCCGTGGTTGTTGTCTGCGTGGCGGGTGCGAAGAAATTCGCTTAGAGCATTTTCGAGCCAAAACTGTTTCACACTTTTGCTGGAAATGCTCTAAATAAATGCCCAGACGGTCGTGCACTTCACTTCCGCGTCTTCAAGGGCGCGCGTTACCGGCACGGTATATATGGCAAGCTGTTGCAGCCGTTCCTTAGGCAGATAGGCGCGGCCCGGATCGCCGACGATGATGCGGGCGCCCCGTTCGGCAAGCTTTGTGAACCACGGAATGAGCCGGTCGGCGAGCGGCTTTTCATAAAAGACGTCGCCTGCCAGAATCATATCCCAGCCGCGGTCCTGCCCAATCAGGTCTTCCGGCGTAACGCTTATCGCTACGTCATTTGCGGCTGCATTGATTTCGATGGCGGGCAGGGCGAATGGATCAATATCGCAGGCAAGGATATTTTTCGCGCCTGCCTTCATTGCGGCAATAGCGACAAGGCCGGAGCCTGAGGCGAAATCCAGCACCCTTTTGCCTGCCACACATTCTGGATGGTCGAGGATATAACGCGCCACGCCCTGACCGCCCGCCCAGGCAAAAGCCCAGAAGGGCGGCGGCAGGCCAATCGTTGCAAGCTCTTCCTCGGTCTTGTGCCAAAGCTCATGCGCTTCGTCGGCCAGATGCAGGCAAATTTCCGGCACATGCGGCGGCGCTTGCAGGCCCGTATTGGCCACAATGAAATCGCGTGCGCTTTTATGGGCCGGATCGAGCATCAGATGTCGTTCGCATCCAGTCCGCCCATGCGGCAGACTTCGATCCATTCGTCTTCCGTCACCGGCTGCACGGAAAGGCGCATCGAGGTGACGAGCGACATGTCTTGCAGCCTGGGGTTTGCCTTCACATCCTTCAGCGTCACCGGCTTCGGCATATCGCGAACAGCCTTGATATCCACACATTCCCAGCGCGGATCGTCGGTGGTGCTGTCGGGATGCGCCAGCGCGCAGACCTCGACAATGCCCACCACTTCAAGCCCCTCGTTGGAATGATAGAAGAAGCCCTTGTCGCCCAGCTTCATGGCGCGCATGTTGTTGCGCGCCTGATAATTGCGCACGCCGTCCCACTGTTCGCCCTTTTCGCCACGGGCCTTTTGCATTTCCCATGACCATTTGAACGGTTCGGATTTGAACAGCCAGTAAGCCATCAGTCATGCGCCTCAAGCGTTGACAGGGTTGTTGATGGCCCAGTTCCATGGGCGCACGGTCACATCCTTGAACAGGCCGGCAAGCGCATAAGGGTCGCTGGCGGCGATTTTTTCGGCTGCGGCCTTGTCGGCGGCTTCAACGACCACGAGACTGCCATTGGGCTTGCCGTCTTCGCCGAGAAAGGGACCGGCGAATTTCAGGGCGTCGCCGAGGCTCTTCAGATAGTCCAGATGCGCCGGGCGGGTATCGAGACGCACTTGCAGATGGTCGGGCTTGTCATTGCACAGGAGGGCAAACAGCATTTTAATCCTCGGTCTTGAGTGGTCGGTTGAGAAGAGCGGTGACTGCTTCATCGATGGTGATTTTTCCGTCAAGCAGCGCCCCCACGGCATCGATGATGGGCGCGGAAATATTGTGCTTGCGGCAAAGCTCTGCGGCAATCGGCGCGGTGGCCACGCCTTCGGCCAGCGGCCGGCTGGTCAGGTCTTCGCCGCGTCCCAGCGCCAATCCATAGGAATAATTGCGCGACTGCGACGAGGAGCAGGTGAGCATCAGGTCGCCAAGGCCGGAAAGCCCCATAATGGTTTCGGGCCTTGCGCTCATCGCCTGTCCGATGCGGCGCAGTTCGGCAAAGCCACGCGTGACAAGGGCAGCTTGCGCGCTTGCCCCATAGCCGCGCCCGATGGCGGCGCCTGCCGCAATGGCCAGAACGTTTTTCAATGCGCCGCCGGTTTCGACCCCCTTGAGATCGGTGGTGGAATAGCAGCGAAAGGCCGGGCCGGAAAGAAGGGCCGCAAGCCGGTCTGCGGTGTTTGCATCCTCGCAGGCAACCGTCACGGCTGTCGGCAGGCCGCGCGCCACGTCGCTGGCGAAGCTTGGGCCGGAAAGGGCTGCAATGCGATGGTCCGGCAAAATTTCCGCCACCACTTCCGACATGAGCCGCCCGGTATTCTGCTCGATCCCTTTTGCGCAAAGAACGATGGGTGAAGCCTGCGGGATGAGCGTTCCAAGTTCGGACAGGCCGTTTCGCATGGCTTGCGCCGGGATGACAGCAAGAACCGCATCGGCGCCAGTCACAACCGCTGCCGCATCGGTGCTGGCGCGAATGCCGTCGGCCAAGGTGATGTCACCCAGATAGCGCGGATTGCGACGATCCTTGTTTATTGCCACGACTGTTTCGGCATCGCGGGCGTAAAGCCAGCTTTCATGGCCGCCCTTTGCAGCCATGGCGGCAAGCGCCGTGCCCCATGCGCCACCACCCAGAACGGCAATTTTCGTGCTCATGCCTTTGCTCCCCGCCGTCCCGTGCCGAAGACCGGCGCGGATTTTTCGTCGAGCGGCCAGCGCGAGCGCGGGGCGATGTCAAGCGAATCAGGCGCTTGGGTCGCGGCGCGCTCAGCCCCCGCCCATGCGATCATCGCTGCATTGTCGGTGCAAAGATTAAGCGGCGGAGCGATAAAGGCAAAGCCATGCCGGGTGCAGAGGTTTTCCAGTGCGGCACGCAGGGTCTTGTTGGCTGCAACCCCGCCTGCAACCACCAGGGAGGGCGTGGCGCAATCCGGGAATTCCGTCTTGAAACGCTCCAGCGAGCGGCCCACACGGTCGGAAAGCGTATCGGCGACAGCAGCCTGAAACGAGGCGCATATATCGGTGACGTCCTGATCGGTGAGAGGCACCAATTCGGTTGCGGTCTGGCGGACGGCGGTTTTAAGGCCGGAGAAGGAAAAATCCAGCCGTGCTTCGCCTTTCAGCGGGCGCGGCAGGGCAAAACGCTTCTGGTCGCCCTGTAGCGCCATGCGCTCGACAGCCGGGCCACCGGGATAAGGCAGGCCGAGAAGCTTTGCGGTCTTGTCGAAGGCTTCGCCCAGCGCATCGTCGATGGTGGTGCCGAGGCGCTCATAATCGCCGATGCCGCGCACAAGCACCATCTGCGTGTGGCCACCGGAAACGAGAAGCAGCAGATAGGGAAATGGCAGGCCGTCGGTCAGCCGCGCCGTCAGCGCGTGGCCTTCCAGATGGTTGACGGCATAGAAGGGCTTTTGTGCAGCCATGGCGAGCGCCTTTGCCGTCATCAGCCCGACGATCAGCCCGCCGATGAGGCCGGGGCCAGCCGTAGCGGCCACTGCATCCACCTCGTACAGTTTCAGGCCCGCGTCGTTCAGGGCACGGTCCACCAGCCTGTCCAATGCCTCGACATGGGCGCGGGCGGCGATCTCCGGCACCACGCCGCCATAGGGCTCGTGCTCGGCAATCTGGCTCAGAACCACATTGGACAAAATCCGCCCTTCGCCCATATCGTCACGCTCGACGATTGCGGCGGCTGTTTCGTCGCAACTTGTTTCTATTCCAAGAACGCGCATTTGCGGTTAGACCCTGCCTGGCTCATATTGGCGCATGTTCAGCAAAAGTGGAAACCGGTTTTGCCTTTGGACATGCATGAAAACGAATGATGAAACCCGGTACCATGGACGAGGCAATATGCAAACAGCATCCTTCAAGAATGGCACGTTGAAGATCGGCACCAGGGGCAGCAAGCTGGCTCTGGCACAGGCTTACCTCACGCGCCGCCTTTTGCAGGAGGCTCATGGTTTGCCGGAAGATGCGATTGAAATCCTGCCCATGTCCACCGCAGGCGACCGCATTCAGGACCGCCCGCTTTCGGAAGTTGGCGGCAAGGGGCTGTTTACGGAGGAAATCGAGCAGGCGCTGAAGGATGGGCGAATCGATATTGCCGTCCACTCGACCAAGGATATGCCCACCGCCTTGCCAGAGGGGCTTCACCTTTCCGTTTTTCTGGAGCGTGAGGACCCGCGCGACGCTTTCATCGGGCGCAGCGCAAGGCGTTTCATGGATTTGCCGCAGGGCGCCACCGTTGGCTCGTCCTCGCTGCGCCGTCAGGCGCTTATTCGCCGTCTTCGCCCGGATATCGAGGTGGTGATGTATCGCGGCAATGTGGATACCCGCCTGCGCAAGCTCGATGCGGGCGAAGTGGATGGCACTTTCCTTGCCTGTGCCGGTTTGCGCCGGCTCGGCCTTGCCGATGTCATCACCGATGTTCTCGATCCATCCGTTTTCCCGCCTGCGCCGGGGCAGGGCGCAATCGGCATTGAAAGCCGCATTGGCGACGAGCGGATCGATGTGCTTCTTGCGCCGCTCGCCCATCGCGAAACGCAAATTGCGCTTGCCTGCGAGCGGGCCTTTCTCGGCGCTCTCGACGGTTCCTGCCGTACGCCTATTGCCGGTCTTGCAACGGTCGAGGGCGACCGGTTGTCCTTCCGCGGGATGATCCTGACGCCGGATGGCCGGCAGGCCCATGAAGTGACGGCCGAAGGGGTTGTCTCGGATGCAGCCGCGCTCGGCACAGATGCGGCAAACCGCGTGCGCGCCATGGCGGGCCCGCATTTCTTTGATGGGTGGCAGTAGCATTGTCGGAGCGGTGAAACCGGATGAAGCGGGTTCTTGTTACACGGCCTGAGCCGGCAGCAGCGCAAACCGCAGCAAAGCTTCGCGCGGCGGGCTATGAGCCAGTGCTTCTGCCGTTGAGCCGCACCGTGGCGCTTTCCTTTACCGTTCCCGATGAAGTTTTCGACGCGCTCACCATTACGAGCGCCAATGCCTTTCGCCATATTGCGCCGGAGCGGCTTTTGCCCTACCGCACGCTGCCGCTTTTTGCTGTGGGTGAGGGGACAGCGAAGGCTGCGCAGGAGGCCGGTTTTAAACATGTGATCGAGGGTGGGGGTGATGCCGTTCGCCTTGCCGGGACCATGCGGCAGGCGCTGGCGCCAACTGCGCGCGTCCTTTATCTTGCCGGGCGGGTTCGCCAGCCGGTTTTTGAAGATGAGGTGGCGGCAAATGGTCTTTCAATGATGGTTTGCGATGTCTACGACACTGAGTCGGTCATGTATCCGCCGCAGGCGCTTTCCCGCATTCTCGGCCATGCGCCATTTGTCGCGGTGATGCTTTATTCAGGCGTGGCGGCGGCCAGTTTTGTCGAAGCGATGCGCTCCATTACGCCGCCATTCGATGAGAAGACGCGGTTTTTATGCATTTCGGCGCGGGTTGCGGCCAAATTGCCTTCCAGTTGGCTGCAACAGGCGCTGGTTTCGGATCATCCAGATGAAAAGGGGCTTTTCCGCTTGTTTTCTAAACTTTGACTCTTTTCCGCGCAACCTTCCTTCATCTGAAGATTTTATCTGATAGAGTTTCAGCAACCAATCGGCGATTACGAGAGGATCCATGGCGAAATCCGGCACCCCGCGACATTCCAAACCGGCCCGCAATCCCGTGACGATCAATCTCGATCCATCTGAAGTGAAACGGGTTGACGAACCGGCCGCAGCAAAGGCAACGCCTGCCGCCGAGCCGGTTGGCGGTTTTTCAGGAAAAGCTGAAGCAAAACCGGCGGCGCAGGCTGCTCCAGCCTCTTCTACAGGGCCGGACAAGGCTCCCTTTACCGCCGGCGTGAAACCGGAAGCCGAAAGCCCGCGAGAAACGGCAAATGCAGCCCCTTCTGCTGCCACGCCCCCTGCGGATGGCAGATCAGGCGGCGGGGCATCGCATCTTCTGGCAGGCGTTGCGGGTGGTGTGATTGCGCTTGGCGGAATGTTCGCGCTGCAATGGGGCAATGTGATTCCCTCGCCCGGTGCGCGCGTGACCGCCGGGCAACTGGCGCATATGGAACAGCAGATCGCCGATCTGCGCAGTAACCCCGCGCCCGCACCGCTCGATGATGCGGGCAAGGCTGAATTTGCGCGCCTGCAAAAGAATGTCGAGGCGGCCGAGATCAAGGCGGAAGCGGTTGCGGGAACATTGTCCGAACTGCAAAAGCAGATTGAAGCCCTGCCAACGACGTCCGAAAACGGCACGGCGGCTGGCGATATTGCCAGCCTGAGCGAACGCCTTGATGCGCTGGAGACGAAACTTTCCGAAACCCGCAGTCAGGCGGATGAGGCTTCGGCAGGTGTTTCCGGCAATAGCGGCACGATTTCTTCGCTTGAATCAAAGCTGACATCCCTACAGGAAAAGATGAGCGAAACCGCGCGCCAGCCCGATGCGGCGGTGCTGATTGCGGCCAATGCCTTGAAAACGGCTATCGACCGTGGCGGTTCGTTCAAGGCCGAGCTTGATACCTATGTCTCGGTGGCGCCGCAGGATGCTTCCGTGGAAGGGCTGCGCGCCTATGCGGACAAGGGCGTGCCGACAATTGCCGATCTAAATGCATGGTTCGGTGCGGTTGCCAATCGCATCGTGGCCACGGAAAACAAGCTTCCCGCCGATGCCAGCCTATGGGATCAGTTGCTGGCGAGCGCCAGGGGGCTGGTCAGCGTCAGGCCCGTTGCGGGCAATGTAAGCGGCACCGGCGTCGGGCCGACGACGGCGCGCATGGAGGCGGCATTACAGGCAGGCGATCTTGACCGGGCCATCGGCGAATGGGAGCAATTGCCAGCCGATGCGAAAGCGGTTTCCGAAGAATTTGCCAGCCAGATGAAGGCGCGCCGCGATGCCGATGCGCTGGTGCAGCGTCTTGTGGCCGATAGCCTCAAGCCGAAAGCGCCGGTGACGGGTGCTTCCGATAATACAACCGGCGAGGCTCCGGCCTCTTCCGGTCAGTAAGGGGGCGTGTCGATGCTGCGTGTCCTGTTTTATCTCATTCTTGTTGCCGCACTGGGTTTTGGTTTTGCCTGGCTTGCCGATCGCCCGGGCGAACTCAATCTCATCTTCGCGGGCAACCAGTATAATGTGTCGCTGATTACCGCTGTTGCCGGCATTGTGGCGATTGTCGCGGCGGTTCTCCTTCTGTGGTGGCTTGTCAAAAGCCTTGTCCAGTCGCCCTATACGCTGCGCAGGCATTTGCGCACCCGCAAGCGTGACCGGGGCTATCAGTCGCTTTCGACGGGCCTGATTGCCGCTGGTGCAGGCGATGCCGATGCCGCGCGCCGCATGACCAGACAGGCTGGCAAGCTGCTCAGCTCCGATCAGGAACCGCTCATCAGGCTTCTTGAAGCCCAGACAGCCATGCTGGAAGGGCGTACGGAAGATGCCCGCAAGGGCTTTGAGGCGATGATCGAAGACCCGGAAACCCGGCTTCTCGGTTTGCGCGGACTTTATATCGAAGCCCAGCGCGTCGGCGCGCGTGAAGCCGCCCGCCATTATGCCGCCGAGGCTGCCCGGCAGGCTCCGCAGCTTGAATGGGCTTCCTCCGCCGTCATGGGGCAGCTTTGCGCGGAGGGGGATTGGGATGGCGCATTGAAACTGGTCGATGCGCGCAGGCAGGTGCTGGCCCATGGCAAGGATGTGGTGAAAAAGGAACGCGCTGCGCTGCTGACGGCAAAAGCCATGGCGACGCTCGACACCCATCATGCCCATGCCAAGGCGATTGCGCTGGAGGCGAACAAGCTTGCCCCTGATCTGGTGCCTGCCGCCGTGGTTGCCGCGCGGGCGCTTTTTGCCGATGGGGAAATACGCAAGGGATCGAAGATTCTGGAAGCGGCCTGGAAGCGTTTCCCGCATCCCGATATTGCCTCCACCTATATTTATGCGCGTTCGGGCGATACCGCGCAGGACCGCCTGAAGCGCGCCCGCCATCTGGTTTCGCTGCGTTCCAACAATGCGGAAGGCAGCCTTGCGCTGGCGCGTGCGGCTTATGAAGCCGGTGAATATTCTGTGGCGCGGGACAATGCCGAACAGGTGCTGCGCGCTGCGCCGCGTGAAAGTGCCTATCTGCTGCTTGCCGATATAGAGGAAGCCGAAACCGGTGATCAGGGCAAGGTGCGGCAATGGCTGGCGCAGGCCGTCAAGGCTCCGCGCGATCCCGCATGGACGGCAGACGGTTATGTTTGCGAACAATGGTCGCCCGTTTCACCCGTCACGGGCCGTCTCAACAGTTTCGAGTGGAAAGTCCCGGTCGTGGAGCTTGCACCCGCCATCGAGGTGGAAAAGCCGGAAATCAAGGCGCCGCTGCCGGAGGTAAAGGCTGTGGCACCCATTTCGGCCCCGGAACTGGAACCGGTTCGCGAAACTGCCGCCCCTGTTGGCGCGCGCGATGTGGTGGAGGCCGAGGTGATTGTGCCCGCGGCGGAACCCGTCAGTGCGGATGAGCCGGTGAAGGCCGGGCCTGCGCATATCGTGGTTGATGATCCGGGCATCGATGATGACGGAGCCCCGCAAAAGGCGCAAAGCAGCCTGCGCCTTTTTTAGGCTATAGAGACGAATGAACTTATGTTTCGGCATGAACGAAAAAGGTTCAGCTTCCTTGCTGGAAATGCTCGAACACTACAGTTGCATTCTTCGTGATGCCGGGCTGCAAAGAGCAATTTATCTGCGTTCCGGTGCTCACGTACCCTTAAGTACGCTCCGCTCCGGTACTCGAAACTCACTCTTTTCGCCACGGCCTGACGAATTTGCAACCTAGTGTTAAGCGTTGCCTAAAAACAACGCCTTGCCCTCCTTGTGTCTGAAATGGCCCATCCTGACGGTTTGTTGTCTTGCGCGCTGCGATTGCCCGGTTACGTTCGGACTTGCTAAAGAAAAGCAGGCAGCATTCTGCACGAAGCCGTTTCGGGGTTCTGCTGGAAATGCCTGAAATCAGGATTGCCGCATCTGGTGAGGGTGAATGTTTGATCGTCTGCTGGAATTTCTCAAGGATTTGCCCGGAAACAGCTTTCGGGAGCGCAGCGAAAAGTTTGACAATGACGATCCAAGGCTGGCGGCGGCAGCCCTGCTTTTCCACATCATGGATGTGGATGGCGATGCGCATGAAAAAGAAAGGGAAAAGCTCTCTTCCCTGCTGTCGCAGAAATTCGGTCTCAAGGGCAGTGCACTGAAACAGCTTATCAAGGCGGCGGAAGCGGCGGATCAGGAAGCGATCGACCTTTCCAGCTTCACCTCCGTGCTCAAGCGTCAGCTCGATTATCAGGCCCGGCTCGATTTCATCAAGCTGATGTGGGAAATGGTCTATGCCGATGGCGATATGGGCGAAATAGAGGCCAGTGTCACCTGGCGCGTGGCTGAACTGATCGGCATTCGCGAGGAAGATCGTAGTGCCATTCAGGCCCGGGCGGAAGAGGCAAGCCGCAGCGCCCCTGCGTCCTGAGCCGGAAGTCCTGTTTTTGCAGAATTCAGGTGCGCCCTTGCAGGTGGCGCGCTTTTCGCAATTGCGGGAACATGGCGGCCCAGCCCGCTGCAACCGCGATGGCTCTGATACCGCCAATGACCACGGCAGGCACGGCGCCAATGGCTGCCGCCATCACGCCTGCACGAAATTCACCAAGCTCGTTCGATGCACCGACAAAGACCATGTTGACCGCGTTGACCCGCCCGCGCATATGGTCGGGTGTCCAAAGCTGCATCAGCGTTTCCCGGATATAGACGCTTATCATGTCGGCCGCACCTGCCAGCGCTAGCGCCAGTATTGAAAGCCAGGTCAAGGTTGAAAGACCGAAAATAACGTTGAAGAAGCCGAACAGGCCCACAAAGAGGAACATGGCGCGGCCCGCATGATCGCGGATCGGGTGGCCGGCCAGCCAGAGGGCGGTGAGGACGGCTCCAATGCCGGGTGCTGAGCGCAGCAATCCAAGCCCCCAGGGTCCGAGGTCGAGAATGTCGCGCGCATAGATGGGCAGGAGCGCCACCGTGCCGCCGAGCAGGACGGCGAAAAGATCAAGTGAGATGGCGCCCAGAACGATCTTTTCTTTCCATATATATCGGAACCCGGCCAGAATAGTTGAGATCGAGCGTTCTTCGATGAGTGTATGCTGGCGCGGTTTGGGGATGGAGAAGATCAGGAGCGAACCGGCAATCAGGAACAGGGTGGCGATACTGTAGGCTGCAACTGGCGAAATGCCGTAAAGAAGCCCGCCTGCAACCGGGCCAACGATCGTGGCGACCTGCCATGCGGAGGAGTTCCATGAAACCGCATTGGCGAAATCTTCTGTCGGCACCAGATTGACAACGAGCGAGGCCGAAGACGGACCGAGGAAGGCGCGTGCGACGCCGAAGATGAGAAGTGCGGCGAAAACGGTGAGGGGCTCGAACAATCCGGCCAGTGTGAACGCCAGCAATGCTGCTGTGACGATGCCTTCCAGGATGAGGGACAGGCCCATGATAAGACGCCTGCCGAAGCGGTCTGCCGCCGCGCCTGTGACCAGCACGAGAAGCAGCGCGGGGAGGAACTGTACCAGCCCCACCATGCCCAGATTGAAGGCATCGCGTGTGAGATCGTAGATTTGCCAGCCGACCGATACGCTTACGATCTGCACGGCGAATGCGCTCAAAAAGCGTGCGCCCCAGTATTTCTTGAAGGCAGAATGGCGGAAGGCCGCGAAGCGATCCACGGAAGAAGCATCGATGGTGGGCATTGCTCAAGACATAGACGAGAAAGATGCCCGTTTCTTACAGCATCCTTCCCATGATCGTCATCACTTTTTGTGATCAAGTTTTATGGAGAAGATCGCAGCCATAGCCAAGGAAAGGCCGGTCTTTTTCCGGGAAGTTCTCTAGCCGTCTTCGGCTTTTTTGAGCGCCTCGGCCAGTGAGGCCTTGGCTGAACCTGGCTTCAGGGGCTTTTGCTGCGATTCGTGCGGAGCCCAGCCCGAAAGCCAGATGATCGAGAATGTGGCGCGGATGCGCCCGTCAGGATCGGAAAAACGTTCGGCATAGATTTCGGCAGCACGCAGGAAAAGCCGCTTCGATACGGGCTTGCGCGACCGGCCGTGCAGGATATTCTGCATGCCCATGGCGCGCAGGTCGGCCATCAGGTTGAAGAGCGAATCATAACGCACGGTGATGTTTTCCACGTCCGTCACAGGCAGTGCGAAACCGGCGCGCTGGAGAAGGCTGCCCACATCGCGCACATCGGCAAAGGGCATGACGCGGGGCGAGGCCCCGCCTGTCAGTTCGATTTCGGCCTGAAGAAGACTTTCGCGCAATTCTCCCAGAGTGCCGCTCCCGCTCAGTGCGGCCAGAAAAAGCCCGTCCGGCTTCAGCGCCCGTGCAATCTGCACCATGGCTCCCGGTGTGTCATTGGTGGCGTGAAGCGCCATCAGCGAGACGATGAGATCGGCACTGCCGGGTTTCAGCGGAAGTGCTTCCTCGTCGCCCACGATGGCGGGGAAGGGGCCTTGCAGAAATTCAGTGTCACGTTCGATGCGCAGGACGTAATCAGCCTTGCCGGTCTGCGCAATGGCTGCCGCCGCAGCGCCCGTATGACCCGCAAGGTCCACCGCGACGGGAAAACGGCGTTCGACGGCACCGAGCCGCTTTTCAAGATCGTCAGCCACGCGCCGCAACAGGAAATCCGCGCCCGGTTCTGCTCGCTGGAAGGCGCGGCGGCGGAAAGCGAGCATCAGGTCGCGGTCGAAGATCGCGTTTTCATTGGTCTGGGCGGACATGGGATTCTATCTTCTCTTTCGAGCATTCATCGCTAGAGTGGTTGAGGGGATAGAGCGGTTCCTGTTTTTAACAAAATCGCCGGAACCGCTCTAACTATTTGTTTTGTCGCATTATCCTACGCAAAACCGTTTCACACTTTTGCTGGAAATGCTCTAGATGCATTCGAACGGGGGCGAATGCAATGGCAGATGACGATAGACCGCATCAAACCTTGTTGCATCGGCTGGGCGGCGCCACATATGCGGCTGCGCGGCCGGTGCTGCGCCATGTTGCTGATACGCTTTTTCCTGCGACATGCATCGGCTGTCGTATCCATGTCTCCCAACCGGGCACGCTTTGCCCGCAATGCTGGTCCGGGCTTCGCTTTATCGAGCGGCCCTATTGCCCGGTGCTGGGTACGCCTTTCGGTCATGATTTCGGCGATCATTTCCTGAGTGCGGAAGCCATTGCCGATCCGCCGTCGTTTCGGCGCCTGCGATCGGCCGTTCTGCACCGGGGGGCGGCGCAGCGCATGGCCGTTTCACTCAAATTTCATGACCGCACCGATCTTGCGCCATGGATGGCGCGATGGATGCAGCGTGCTGGCCGCGAATTGCTGGAGGAGTGCGAGGTCGTCTTGCCGGTGCCGCTCCATCGCTGGCGTTTCTGGCGGCGTCGCTTCAACCAGTCGGCCAAACTGGCGCGCGTGCTTGCACGGCTTGAAAACAGGCCCTTCGCGCCGCAGGCGCTAAAGCGCATCAGGCGCACCGAGCAACAGGTCGGTCTTGGAGCGAAAGAACGAAAGCGCAATGTGGATGGGGCTTTCCGTGTGCCGAAGGAACACGAAATCCATATCAGCGGACGGCGTGTCCTGCTGATCGATGATGTTTATACGACGGGTGCGACGGTAAAGGCTGCAACGCGCGCGCTTCTGCGCGGCGGGGCGAAGAGCGTCGATGTTTTGACCTTCAGCCGCGTGTTGCCTGATTGAAGCAAGCATAATCAAACCAATGTGCGGGGTCTTCCAGATAAAGGTTTTGCCGCTTATATAATGGGCAAAGAATGGAGTTTCTCATGGTTGACGTCATCATCTATACCCGCCCCGGCTGCCCCTATTGCGCACGGGCAAAGGCGCTTCTGGCCCGAAAGGGTGCCGAGTTCAATGAAATCGATGCCTCGGCAACGCCGGAATTGCGCGCTGAAATGCAAGAGCGCTCCGGGCGCAATACCTTCCCGCAGATTTTTATCGGCTCGGTTCATGTCGGCGGCTGCGACGATCTTTATGCACTGGAAGACGAGGGCAAGCTCGATAGCCTGCTGAAAACCGGCAAACTTATTTAGAGGTCAAATCATGAGCACCTTTCGCGCTGCCGCAATCCAGATGCGTTCGGGCATTGATGTCGTCCGCAATGTGGAGGCTCTCGAAAAACTGGTCGCAGATGCGGCAGCGCAAGGCGCCCATTATATCCAGACGCCGGAAATGACCGGCGCGCTGATGCGCGACCGTCCGGCCCTTTTTGCAAGCGTGCGCGATGAAGAGAACGACCTGGTCTTCCGGGCGGCTCGCGCACTGGCGGCCAGGCATGGCGTCTTCCTGCATATCGGTTCGACGGCAATCGATGCAGGCACCGGCAAGATCGCCAATCGCGGCGGGATTTTTGCGCCATCGGGCGAAAAGATCGCCACTTATGACAAGATTCATATGTTCGATGTCGATCTCGACAATGGCGAAAGCTGGCGCGAATCGGCGGCCTGTGAGCCCGGCAGGCAAGCCGTCATCGCGGAACTGCCTTTCGCCAAAGTGGGCATGGCGATCTGCTACGATATCCGTTTCCCGCAGCTTTTTCAGGCACAGGCGCTGGCTGGCGCAAATGTCATCACCGACCCTGCTGCTTTCACGCGCCAGACTGGTGAAGCCCATTGGCACGTTCTGCAGCGCGCACGCGCTATCGAGAATGGCGCGTTCCTGATTTCCGCGGCACAGGGCGGGCTGCATGAAGATGGCCGTGAAACCTATGGTCATTCGATTATCGTTTCACCCTGGGGCAAGGTGCTGGCGGAGGCTGCCCATGACGAACCCGGCGTGATCGTTGCCGATATCGACCTGTCGGAAAGCACGGCGGCACGCGCCAAGGTGCCGAACCTGAAGAATGCGCGGGAATTTGAGGTGAGCCTCGTTTGTGCGAGCCAGAAAGAGGATGCGTAAGATCCATGATCCGCTTTTCGCTTCATTGCGATCACGGCCATGAATTTGAGGGCTGGTTCCGGGACAATGCCGATTTCGAGCGGCAGTCGGAAATGAAGCTTGTCGCTTGTCCGGCATGTCATTCGCAAACTGTGCAGAAGTCGCTGATGGTGCCTGCTGTCTCGACGAGCCGGGGCAGGGAGAAAATGGCGATTGCGCTGAACGAAGCGCAGAAAAAAGTTCTGGAAGAAATGCGCGCGCTCAGCCGTCAGGTGCGCGAAAATGCGGATTATGTGGGCGAGAAATTCGCCGAAGAAGCGCGCAAGATTCACTTCGGCGAAACGCAAGCGCGCGGCATTTATGGCGAAGCCTCGCGCGATGACGTGCATTCGCTGCTCGAAGACGGCGTGGACATTCTGCCTCTGCCGGTTTTCCCTGAAGACCAGAACTGATCCTTTCTGGAAACGGAGACAAGGTGCATGAAAAGGCGGATGAAACTGATGGAATCCGCGCCTTTTCTGCTGATTGCCACGGGCACGCTGCTTGGCCTCATATTGCCGCTCGGCAAGATCGCCGCACAGGCGGGAATACCGCCGGAAATGTGGACTTTTCTCTTTTCCGCAAGTGCGGGCGTCATCCTTTTTGCCGTTCTGTGCCTGCGTAAAAAGAGGCTCGGCTTTTCCGGCGGGAGGCTTCGTTATTATATCTGCACAGCCCTGATTTCCTATGCCTTGCCGAACTTCCTGATCCTGTCGGCGATCCCGCATCTTGGCGCGGGCTTCACGGGTATCATGTACACGCTGTCGCCTGTCATCACGCTGCTTCTTTCCATGGGTTTCGGCCTGCGCCGCCCGAATGCACTGGGCATCGGCGGTATTGCCATCGGTTTCGTCGGGGCGGCCATGGTGGCGATGACGCGGGGGGAGGTCGGCAAGCCGACCGATCTCCTGTGGATTGCAGCAGCACTTCTGATCCCCGTTCTTTTGGCTATCGGGAATATTTATCGCACGCTGGACTGGCCGAAAAACTCCGAGCCGACAGAGCTTGCGGCGGGCAGCCACCTGGCTTCGGCATTCATCCTTTTTATCTGCATCACTCTCTTCACCGGGCGTTTTCCGCTGGAAAGCTTTGCGCTTGCACCCTTTGCAGCACTTGCGCAATCCCTGGCTGCGGCAGGCATGTTCGCGCTGTTCTTCCGGCTGCAGGCGGTGGGTGGGCCGGTTTATCTCAGCCAGATCGGCTATGTCGCGGCGGCGCTCGGCCTTGTTTCAGGCACATTGTTTCTGGGCGAGCATTATCCGCCGCTGACCTGGATTGGCGCGGCTGTGATCGCGGCTGGCGTGGCCATGACCACGCGCGCGCAGAAAGGATAATCGGATCAGGCGGGGCGTTCTGCCAGAACCATGTAGTTCACGTCCATGTCGCGTGAGCGGTTCCAGCTATCGGCCAGCGGATTATAGGTCACGCCCAGCTTGTCGATGAGGCGCAGGTCCGCCTTGGAAAAGGCTGCTTCCAGCTCTTCCGGGCGCACCAGTTTTTCATATTGATGTGTGCCGCGCGGTAGCCAGCGCAGGACATATTCCGCGCCGATAATGGCAAGGCCATAGGCTTTCAGCGTGCGATTGATGGTGGCCACGAACATCAGTCCACCCGGTTTCACCATGGCGCTGGTGGCCGACATGAAGAGATCGACATCCGAGACATGCTCGACCACTTCCATGTTGAGGACCACGTCGAATTTTTCGCCCGCATCTGCCAGCGCCTCTGTGGTGGTGGCGCGATAATCGATATCGAGGCTGCTTTGGGCTGCATGGATTTTCGCCACTTCGATATTGGTGGCGGAGGCGTCCGCGCCGATCACGGTTGCGCCCAGGCGCGCCATCGGTTCGCAGAGCAGCCCGCCGCCGCAGCCAATGTCGAGAAAGCGAAGACCTTCCAGCGGGCGCGGCGCGTTCGGGTCGCGGTTGAACTTCGCGCAGACCTTTTCCTTGATATAGGCAAGCCGTGTCGGATTGAATTTGTGCAGCGGGCGGAATTTACCCTGCGGATCCCACCATTGCGCGGCGATGCGCGAAAAATGCTCGATCTCGGAAGCGTCGATGGTGGTGCGGGCAGTCTCGGTCATCTCAATCTCCTGCAGCAGCGGCCTCCTGCCGTGCTGTCAAGGTAGCGCCTTAAAGTCAAGGAGCAAATCAATTTCGCTCTCCAAAGGCCGGATGCGAATCGCGGCCTTGCGGAACCTCCCCATTTTAGCTATGTGACCACAAGTTTGCCTGTCGCAACAATATAAGGTTTGGGCAGGTGAGAGTGTAATTTTTCTAAAGAGCGGGACGTAACCTTAAATGGCGCGCATCGTGATGAAATTCGGCGGCACTTCGGTGGCCGATCTGGAACGCATCTATAATGTGGCGCGCCACGTCAAACGCGAGGTCGAGGCGGGCAATCAGGTTGCCGTGGTCGTTTCGGCCATGTCCGGCAAGACCAATGAGCTGGTCGACTGGGTGCAGAACATGCCGAAGGTTTGCGGCGCAAGCTCTCCCTTTTATGATGCGCGCGAATATGACACCATCGTCGCCTCCGGTGAACAGGTGACAAGCGGCCTTCTGGCAATTGCGCTTCAGTCCATCGGCGTGGATGCGCGCTCGTGGCAGGGCTGGCAGATCCCCATCCAGACCGACAATGCACATGGTGCAGCCCGCATTCAGGAAATCGACGGTTCGCAAATCATCCGCCGCATGGAAATGGGGCAGGTTGCCGTCGTTGCCGGTTTCCAGGGCATTGGCCCGGACAATCGCGTGGCAACGCTTGGTCGCGGTGGTTCGGATACGTCCGCGGTTGCTGTTGCCGCTGCCGTGAAGGCGGATCGCTGCGACATCTATACGGATGTGGATGGCGTTTACACCACCGACCCGCGCATCGAGCCAAAGGCGCGCCGCCTGCCGAAGATTTCCTTTGAGGAAATGCTGGAAATGGCATCGCTGGGCGCCAAGGTTCTCCAGGTGCGCTCGGTGGAGCTTGCCATGGTGCACAAGGTGCGTACTTTCGTGCGCTCAAGCTTTACGGACCCCGATGCGCCGGGCATGGGTGATCCGATCAACCCGCCCGGAACGCTTATTTGCGACGAGGAAGAAATCGTGGAACAGCAGGTCGTCACAGGTATCGCCTTTGCGAAGGATGAGGCACAGATTTCGCTGCGGCGCGTGGCCGACCGGCCGGGCGTGTCGGCGGCAATTTTCGGGCCGCTTGCCGAAGAGCACATCAATGTCGACATGATCGTGCAGAACGTGTCGGAAGACGGCTCCAAGACCGACATGACCTTTACCATTCCCACCGGCGACATCGACAAGGCGCTGAAGGTTCTGGACAAGGCCAAGAGCGAAATCAGCTTTGACAATATCCAGTCCGAAACCGGCCTTGCGAAAATCTCCGTTATCGGCATCGGCATGCGCAGCCATGCGGGTGTCGCGGCTACCGCCTTCAAGGCGCTTGCCGAAAAGGGCATCAATATCCGCGCCATCACCACGTCGGAAATCAAGATTTCCATTCTGATCGATGGGCCTTATGCGGAATTGGCGGTGCGCACGCTGCATGCCGTCTATGGTCTCGACAAGTAATACAAGTGATACGGGGGCTGGAGTTGCCGACGCTCTCCACACCTTGAAATGCTTAATTGCCGCACGGGCTTAACCAGACCCGATGAGCCAAGCTCATCGGGTTTTGGTATAATCAGCCGGTTCACATTCCGTTTTTCAATCATGGTTCCATACCGGGCCGCGTGCCGCAGACGGCGCTCGGTACTGCAAGATTTTGCGAGTCGGTGTTATTTGTTCTGGACGCGCGTGTCGAAAATGCTCACAAAGGGAATAGCGTAACGCTTTGCTGACGGGTGACAGGAATAGGCTTGGCAAAGCGGTTGCGCAAAGAGAGGAGCCTCCGAGGAAATGCGTGAGCTGACAACCGGTCCCCGTGTACTGCTCAAGCGGTTGCGTGAATTGATGGCGGAGCCGCTGGAACCACAGGCGCGCCTTGACAGGATCGTCCGCGAAATTGCGCAGAACATGGTCGCGGAAGTCTGCTCCTTCTATATATTGCGCGCAGACGGCGTTCTTGAACTTTACGCCACCGAAGGTCTTAATCCCCAAGCTGTCCACCTTGCCCAGCTTCGTCTGGGGCAGGGCCTTGTGGGCACCATTGCGGCAAGCGCACGCCCGCTCAACCTGACGGATGCGCAGAGCCATCCGGCTTTCGCCTATCTGCCGGAAACGGGCGAGGAAGCCTATAATTCCTTCCTCGGTGTGCCTGTGCTTCGCGCTGGTCGCACTTTAGGCGTTCTTGTCGTGCAGAATCGCACCAAACGCGCCTATCGAGAAGACGAGGTTGAAGCACTTGAGACAACCGCCATGGTTCTCGCCGAAATCATCGCAACCGGGGATGGTCTTCGTCTGGCGCGTCCAGGAATCGAACTGGATCTCGGGCGGCCGATGAGCGTAAGCGGCCACGGTTTCAACGATGGTATCGGGCTTGGCCATGTGGTGCTGCATGAGCCGCGCATCGTCGTGACCAATCTTTTCAATGAGGACAGTCAGGCCGAACTCAACCGGCTGGACGAGGCGCTCGGCTCCTTGCGTATTTCCATCGATGACATGTTGTCGCGCCGCGATGTGGCGGTGGAGGGCGAGCATCGCGAGGTGCTGGAAGCCTATCGCATGTTCGCGCATGATCGCGGCTGGGTGCGTCGTCTGGAAGAAGCGGTTCATAACGGCCTTACGGCAGAAGCTGCCGTGGAAAAGGTGCAGAGCGACACGCGCGCGCGCATGGTGCATCTGACCGACCCCTATATGCGCGAGCGCCTTTCGGATTTCGACGATCTCGCCAATCGCCTCCTGCGCCAGCTTATGGGCCGCGACGTCAAGACGATTGCCGAATCACTGGCCAAGGATGCGATCATCGTTGCCCGTTCCATGGGCGCGGCTGAGCTTCTGGACTATCCGCGCGAACGCCTGCGCGGTGTCGTGCTGGAAGACGGGGCGGCCACCAGCCATGTGGTGATCGTGGCGCGCGCCATGGGTATTCCCGTCGTCGGGCAGGCCAAGGGTGTTGTTTCCATGGCGGAAAACAACGATGCGATCATCGTCGATGGCGATGAGGGCATCGTGCATCTGCGCCCGCAGGCCGATGTGGAATCCGCCTATGCGGAAAAGGTCCGCTTCCGTGCACGGCGGCAGGCGCATTACCGTGAATTGCGCGACAAGCCCGCCATCACGAAGGATGGCGTTGATATCGCGCTTTTGATGAATGCCGGCTTGCTTGTCGATCTGCCGCAGCTTTCCGCTTCGGGCGCTGTCGGCATTGGCCTGTTTCGCACCGAGCTTCAATTCATGGTGGCTTCCACCTTCCCGCGCTCGGAACAGCAGGAGCGGCTCTACCGTTCGGTGATCGATGCCGCAGGTGATAAGCCCGTCACGTTCCGCACGCTGGATATTGGTGGCGACAAGGTTCTCCCCTATTTCCGCTCAACTGCGCATGAGGAAAACCCGGCGCTCGGCTGGCGCGCCATTCGTTTGACGCTCGACCGTCCCGGCCTGTTGCGCACCCAGTTGCGCGCGCTATTGAAGGCGGCGGGTGGCCGTGAACTGAAGCTCATGCTGCCCATGGTGACGGAAGTGAGCGAAGTGAAGGCCGCGCGCGAGATCATCGAACGCGAGGTTCGCCATCTTTCCCGCTTTGCGCATTCGCTGCCGCTGTGTCTCAAGCTTGGCGCGATGGTGGAAGTGCCGGCGCTATTGTGGCAGCTCGACGAATTGATGACGGCGGTGGATTTCGTTTCGGTGGGCTCCAACGACCTGTTCCAGTTCCTGATGGCGGCGGATCGCGGCAATTCGCTGATTTCGGACCGTTTTGACCAGCTTTCACCATCGTTCCTGCGTGCGCTGCGTCATATCGTGAAAGCGGGGGCGCGGCATGAAAAGCCGGTGACGCTTTGCGGTGAAATGGCAGGCCGCCCCTTGACGGCAATGACGCTGATCGGGCTTGGCTTCCGTTCGATTTCCATGTCGGCGGCGGCGATCGGCCCGGTCAAGGCCATGCTCGGCGCACTTGATGCGGGCAAGCTCAATGCGCTTCTTCTGGAAGAGCTCAACAAGCCGAACAATGCGCATTCCTTGCGCGAATTGTTGCTTCGATTTGCCGAAGACAACGAAATTCCGTTATAGCGAAGCCAATTGCTCAAATTGAACGGGTGCGGCGCGGCGGGCGCACGCATCTGGAACATGTTTGCACGCCGCAGCCGGAGCGGTTGCGTTTTAACAGAATCGTCGAACCGCTCTCATTATTCGTTATTGTCGCATTATCCGTATGCAAAACCGCTTCATGCTTTTGCCGGAAATGCTCCAGTTTCTAGGACACGACATGATCGCATTGCCCCAGGACCGAATGGATCAGCTTTTGAAGCGGTTCTCGATGATTGAAAGCCAGATGGCCAACAATCCCGATTCGGATACCTATGTGAAGCTTGCCTCCGAATATTCCGAACTCCAGGACGTGGTGGGCAAAATCCGCGAACTGAGCGATGCGCGCATGGAAGCAAGCGACCTTGCCGCGATGCGCGACGATGCTTCGACGGATGCGGAGATGCGCGCTCTGGCGGTGGAGGAACTGCCGGAGGTGGAAAAGCGCATCGCGGTGCTGGAACAGGATGTGCAAATCCTGCTTCTACCCAAGGATGCCGCCGACGACAAGAATGCGATCCTTGAAATTCGCGCCGGTACGGGCGGTCTGGAAGCTGCCCTTTTCGCGGGCGATCTGTTCCGCATGTATGAACGCTATGCGGCTGAAAAAGGCTGGCGGGTGGAACTTGTTTCGGCCAGCGAGGGCGATGCGGGCGGCTATAAGGAAATCATCGCCACGGTTTCGGGCAAGGGGGTCTTCTCAAAGCTGAAGTTTGAATCCGGCGTGCATCGCGTGCAGCGCGTGCCGGAAACGGAAGCGGGCGGGCGCATCCACACATCGGCAGCCACGGTTGCCGTTCTGCCGGAAGCGGAAGATATCGATATTGAAATTCGCAACGAGGATATCCGGATCGATACGATGCGTGCCTCGGGCGCGGGCGGGCAGCACGTCAATACGACCGATTCGGCTGTCCGAATCACGCATATCCCGACCGGCATCATGGTGGTGCAGGCGGAAAAATCGCAGCACCAGAACCGTGCCCGCGCCATGCAGATCCTGCGCGCCCGCCTTTATGACATGGAGCGCCAGAAGGCTGAAAGCGAACGCTCGCAGGCGCGCCGCAGCCAGGTTGGTTCGGGCGACCGGTCGGAGCGCATCCGTACCTATAATTTCCCGCAGGGGCGCGTCACCGACCATCGGATCAATCTCACGCTCTACAAGCTCGACCGCGTGATGGAAGGCGAACTGGACGAACTGGTCGATGCGCTGATTTCCGATCACCAGACCGCCCTTCTGGCCGAACTGGGCGAGCAGCCGTGAGCAGCGAAGAGGTGGAGCGCCTTGACCGGCTGATGGCAGAGGCCCGCGCGAAATTGCGTGCGGCGGGGGGCGAGACGCCCGATCTCGATGCGCGTCTGCTCATTGAATGGGCGACGGGTGCGACACGCCTCGATCTTGTTTCCCAGCCGGAAAAGCTAATCGGCAGCGCCGAGGCTGAAAAGCTGCGGGCGGCGCTGGAACGGCGTGCGGGCGGAGAGCCGGTGCACCGAATCATGGGCCAGCGTGAATTTTATGGCCTGCCTTTCCGCCTTTCCGCCCAAACGCTGGAGCCGCGGCCGGATACGGAGGCGCTGGTGGAACTGGTGATTCCCGTCCTTGAGCAGCTCATCGCCAGGCACGGTACGGCCGAGGTGCTGGATATGGGCACCGGCACGGGTGCGATCATCATTTCGCTTCTGCATCGCTTCGAGCATATGCACGGGATCGGTGTCGATGTGGCCGAGGGAGCGCTTGCCAAGGCGCGAATCAACGCCATAGACAATGGCGTTGGCGAGAGGTTTGCCGGTTTGAAGAGCGACTGGTTCTCCAATGTCAGCGGGAAATTTCATCTGATTGTTTCAAATCCGCCTTATATTCCCCATGCTGAGATTGCCGGTTTGTCGCGCGAAGTGCGTGAGCATGATCCGCTTGCAGCACTTGATGGCGGGCCGGATGGACTTGATTTTTACAAAGCCCTTGCACAAGGAGTGGGTGCGTATTTATATAAAGACGGGATGGTTGCCGTAGAAATCGGCGCCGGACAATTCCAGGATGTCGAAGCACTGTTCAAAAGCACAGGTTTTTCGCTTGCCGGCGAAGCAAATGATCTTGGTGGCCACAGAAGAGCCATGCTTTTCGGGCAGATATCTAATACGCAATTTTGATAAGCGCCGACGCTAAAAAACGCTTGGAATTTACTGCGAAGCCGTTTAGTTTCCGGCCACCGTATACAGCCAGAATGGTTTTGCCCTCGTGAGGGCGGTGGCGGAAATGCTCCATGACGATTGAGGTCATGCTCCCTTAAAGGTTTTGCTCTTTTTGGGATGGCTCGTACGGAAGTACACGACTTTCAGGCATGGTTCCGAAGAGCACGCTGTTCGGAATGTCATGCATAATGCCAACCGCAGGGTTTTCGGTTGCCTGTCGTCAGGCGCTCCGAAACTCAGGAACAGTCGATGTGTGGGAAGAGTTAGGGCGTGCTTCCTTCCATCAGATGAAATGTGAAACCATGCAAATTGTGAAACACCGGCGGCTATTTGATCCCGGAGTTTTTACGCCCTTTAATCTGAAAAGAGATGAATATGAGGCCAGCACAGCAGAACAGGCGCATGCGCGGACGGGGGAATAACAATAATAACAATAACCGCAAGGGCCCCAATCCTCTGTCACGCAATTACGAAAGCAATGGCCCGGATGTGAAGATCCGCGGCAACGCCCAGCATATTGCGGAAAAATACTCAGCCCTCGCACGCGACGCCCAGGCATCTGGCGACCGTGTCATGGCGGAAAACTATCTTCAGCACGCTGAACATTATAATCGCATCATCATGGCTGCCATGGCGCAGCAGAATATTCCCTATCAGCGCGAAGAAAACTTCGACAGCGATGGCGGTGACGATGAGGAAGCCGGTTTCATTCCAGCCGAAGCTGCCCCGCAGCCGGTTAATGGTTCGGGACCGCAGCCGGTGATCGAAGGCACGCCCGCCGAGGTTGTGTACGGCGAGGAAAACGGCGAGGCGACGAAGCCCGGCGAAGGCCGCCAGCCACGCGAACGCGAGGGCCGCGACCGCCGCCTTGGCCGTGGCCGCCGCCCGCAGCGCGAGCGTTTCGGCAGCGAAGACCGTGCTGACGACAAGCAGGAAGAAAAGGCCGAACAGCCGCAGCCGGCTATAGAAGCACCGGCCGCAGCCGCCAGGGTTGAGGAAGCGGCTCCGGCTGTTGTCGAAGCAGCCCCTGTCGAGGCTTCTGCGGAAGAAGCTGGCGCACCGCGGCGCGCCACACGCCGTCCCGGCCGTCCACGCCGCACCGCTGCCAAGGATAGCGGTGACGATACGCCGGTTGCGGAAGCAGCCGATTCCGACGCATAAGTTTCCAGCTTCGATAAAAACTTTGAGATGGCGCGGTTTTCCGCGCCATTTTTATTTGGATTTTCCGATGCCTGCCGGTCTTGCCGAAAGAGGGCAATATTCCCATATGCACTTTTGAGAAGAGCCCGCCCTTGTGGGGGGTCGTCACCCAACATCTCTCGGTGCCGCGGGACGGACCGAGAGGCAAACGGAGACATTATGAATATCGAAAAATATACAGAACGGGTCCGCGGCTTCATCCAGTCTGCCCAGACCTTCGCGCTTTCCTCCGGCAATCAGCAATTCACTCCAGAACATATCCTGAAGGTTCTCATCGACGACGATGAGGGGTTGGCGGCGTCGCTGGTCGAGCGGGCTGGCGGACGGGTTGGCGATGTGCGCATGGGCCTGCAAAGCGCGCTTGAAAAACTGCCGAAAGTTTCGGGTGGCAATGACCAGCTCTATCTTTCGCAGCCTCTTGCCAAGGTGTTCTCGCTTGCCGAGGAACTGGCCAGCAAGGCGGGTGACAGCTTCGTCACCGTCGAGCGCCTCCTGACGGCGCTGGCGATGGAAAAATCCGCCAAAACCTCCGAGATACTTTCTGCTGCGGGCGTCACCCCGACGGCATTGAACAGGGTTATCAACGATATGCGCAAAGGCCGCACCGCCGATTCCGCCTCAGCCGAAAGCAATTATGATGCTTTGAAGAAATATGCGCGCGATCTGACGGAAGACGCACGCGCGGGCAAGCTTGATCCGGTCATCGGCCGCGATGAGGAAATCCGCCGCACGATCCAGGTTCTGTCACGCCGCACCAAGAACAATCCGGTGCTGATCGGTGAGCCGGGCGTGGGCAAGACCGCAATCGCGGAAGGTCTGGCGCTGCGCATCGTCAATGGCGACGTGCCCGAATCGCTGAAGGACAAGCAATTGATGGCGCTCGACATGGGCGCGCTGATTGCGGGCGCCAAATATCGCGGCGAATTCGAGGAACGCCTGAAGGCCGTTCTCTCGGAAGTGCAGACGGCTGCCGGGCAGATCATCCTCTTCATCGACGAAATGCACACATTGGTCGGCGCGGGCAAGACGGATGGCGCAATGGATGCGTCGAACCTTTTGAAGCCTGCTCTGGCGCGCGGTGAATTGCATTGCGTCGGCGCCACCACGCTTGAGGAATATCGCAAATATGTGGAGAAGGACGCCGCCCTTGCGCGCCGTTTCCAGCCCGTTTTTGTCGATGAGCCAACAGTGGAGGACACAATCTCCATTCTGCGTGGCCTGAAGGAGAAATACGAGCAGCACCATAAGGTGCGCGTGTCGGACTCCGCGCTGGTGGCTGCGGCAATGCTCTCAAACCGCTATATCACCGACCGTTTCCTGCCGGACAAGGCCATCGACCTTGTGGATGAGGCTGCATCGCGCCTGCGTATGCAGGTCGATTCCAAGCCGGAAGAACTGGACGAGATCGATCGTCGCATCATGCAGCTCAAGATCGAGCGCGAAGCACTGAAGGTGGAAACGGACGCCGCTTCCAAGGACCGCTTGCAGCGCATTGAAAAGGAACTGAGCGATCTTGAGGAAGAATCAGCCGAACTGACCGCCAAGTGGCAGGCGGAAAAGCAGAAGCTTGGGCTTGCTGCCGATCTCAAGCGTCAGCTTGAAGAGGCACGCAATGCACTTGCCATTGCGCAGCGCAATGGTGAGTTTCAGAAAGCGGGCGAGCTTGCCTATGGCACGATCCCGCAACTGGAAAAGCAACTTGCTGATGCGGAAAGTCAGGAAAACAAGGGTTCCCTCCTGGAAGAAACCGTGACGCCGGACCATGTGGCGCAGGTCATTTCGCGCTGGACCGGCATTCCGGTTGACCGGATGCTGGAAGGTGAGCGCGAAAAGCTGTTGCGCATGGAAGACGAGATCGGCAAGCGCGTCGTCGGCCAGGGCGAGGCGGTGCAGGCCATATCCAAGGCGGTGCGCCGTGCCCGTGCCGGTCTGCAGGACCCGAACCGGCCCATCGGCTCGTTCATCTTCCTCGGCCCCACTGGCGTCGGCAAGACGGAACTCACCAAGGCGCTCGCCTCGTTCCTGTTCCAGGATGATACCGCAATGGTGCGTATCGATATGTCGGAATTCATGGAAAAGCATTCCGTGAGCCGCCTTATCGGTGCTCCTCCCGGCTATGTCGGCTATGAAGAGGGTGGTGTGCTGACCGAAGCTGTCCGGCGCAGGCCCTATCAGGTGATCCTGTTCGACGAGATTGAAAAGGCGCACCCGGATGTCTTCAATGTTCTGTTGCAGGTGCTGGACGACGGACGCCTGACGGACGGCCAGGGCCACACGGTTGATTTCCGCAATACGGTCATCATCATGACGTCAAACCTCGGCGCGGAATATCTCGTCAATCTGGGCGAAAACGATGATGTCGAGACTGTTCGCGATGATGTGATGGGCGTGGTCCGTGCTTCGTTCCGGCCGGAATTCCTCAACCGTGTTGATGAAATCATCCTGTTCCACCGGCTGCGCCGCGAAGACATGGGTGCAATTGTCGATATCCAGATGCAGCGTCTCCAATATCTGCTTTCCGATCGCAAGATCACCTTGCAGCTTGAGGACGACGCCCGCGAATGGCTCGCCAACAAGGGGTATGACCCGGCCTATGGCGCGCGCCCGCTGAAGCGCGTAATCCAGAAGGAAGTGCAGGATCCGCTGGCCGAACGTATCCTGCTTGGTGATATTCTCGACGGTTCCCTCGTCAAGATCACTGCCGGTTCGGATCGGCTCAATTTCCGTCCGATCAGCGGTGCGTTCAGCGCGGCGGAGCCGGAAAGAGAAGACGAGAAAGCCTGACAAAACAAACCTGCCCGGCTTCCTGTCGGGGGGCATCGGCGCTGCGACCTAGCCGGTCGCGGCGCTTTTTCTTTTGGAAGCTGCATCTTTCCCGCCATCTTCATGTCCAGTTCATCTGGCATCAGCTCAAAGAGAAATAACCGTCTATTAATCATGTTAGGCTGTAGTGGCGAATTAACTTGTGGTTTGGTATGGGCAAAAAATCTTCAGCTTTAGGAGCGAAACCGAAGGTGGAGTGGTTCCCCCATCAAGGTTTCGCGACGCCAAGATGGAGGTTTTTTGCCATATCCCGAAGGGACGCAGTGTATTTTGCTTCTGAATGTGTCGAAACGCCCTTGTGGAGATCAACTCCATGGCGGTCGTTTCTCCTGTTCAGCAACAAAATACCCTCGCGCCAAACCATAAGTTAATTCGTCACTACAGCCTAGCCACATCTGTGATCGTGAGATCATCCGGGACTTCCTTCATGGCGCTTCTTGTACGTTTGCTTCACATCGCTTTATTTTCGTCTTTGGCGCTGCCGGTCCTTTCGGGCTATGCGCAGGCGGACGAAGCTGCCGGTACCGTGGCGTCGCATCCGGTGCAGCTTGCGCAGCTTTACGATCCGGGCGACGAGATTTATCACGACCGGCGGATTCGCGTTTATATTGA
Source organism: Brucella melitensis bv. 1 str. 16M (assembly GCF_000007125.1). Taxonomy (NCBI): domain Bacteria; kingdom Pseudomonadati; phylum Pseudomonadota; class Alphaproteobacteria; order Hyphomicrobiales; family Brucellaceae; genus Brucella; species Brucella melitensis. Next base: position 194,422 of record NC_003317.1, read on the forward strand.
TGCATATGGACGCCGGGTCACGATGGACCGGCGCGGGCGTATTTTAAGTGTCGAAGCGGCCAATAGTTACGACCGTAACCAATATGCAGCGCGCGGTCGCGCTGTTGCGCCAGACGATAACTGGACGCTGGATGGGCCTGTCGATGGCGGCGCGCCTTATGATGGTTTCGGCGATGTGCCGGAAGACCCGAATTATTATCCCGCACCGCCTGCAGCACCCGATTACCAGGGCAATCGCGACGGCCAGGTGCAGCGTTCCGAGCTGCCGCCGCCAGGCGCCGATTATCCTGACAATACCGGCACTGCCAGCATCGCGCCGGATTACCGGCAGCCGTCAGCGCGCCCGCAGGGCGTTCCGAATCCAAATGATATGGTGCCTGCTGTCGAGATGCCGAAAGGGCAGGGGGCCAAGGCAAAAATTGCCGCCTATCAGGTTTTGCTCGATCGGGCCGGTGCTTCGCCGGGCGTGATCGACGGGCGTTCGGGCAGCAATGTGGACAAGGCCGCTGCTGCTTATCGCGAAATGACCGGCAAAATCATCAATCCGACCGATGAGGCAGCGGTGAATGCCGAACTGGAAGCGACGGGCGGCCCGGCTTTTGGCGAATATATGATTACCAATGAGGATGTCGGCCGCCAATATGTGGCGTCGATCCCGGAAGATTATGCGCATAAGGCACAGCTTCCGGCGATGGCCTATACATCTGTCGCCGAAATGCTGGGCGAGAAGTTTCACATTGATGAAGCCTATCTGAAAGAGATCAATCCCGATGTGAACTTCAATCAGCCCGGTTCCGTGGTGAAGGTTCCCAATCTCGGCAAGCCGGTGCGGGCCAAGGTTGCGCGCATCATCGCCGACAAGGGCCGCAAGCAGGTGCGCGGCTACGATGAAAACGGCAAGCTTGTCGTCGCCTATCCCTCAACCATCGGCTCGTCGGATAATCCTTCGCCGTCCGGTATCGTGCAGGTGGAGCGCATCGCGATCAACCCGAATTATACCTACAATCCGAAGATCAATTTCAAGCAGGGCAATAATGACAAGGTGCTGACCATTCCGCCGGGGCCGAACGGCCCGGTTGGCACGGTCTGGATCGCCCTGTCAAAACCGACCTACGGTATTCACGGCACGCCGGCGCCGTCCAGAATTGGCAAGATCTCAAGCCATGGCTGCGTGCGTCTGACCAATTGGGATGCCGAGGAATTGGCCAAGCTGGTGAAACCGGGCGTGACGGTGGAATTCACTGAATAGTTTCCGGGGCTTTATCCCGAAATAAAAAGGCCGGATGCGGGTTTTGCATCCGGCTTTTTGCTTTGGATCAGCTCTTGGCCGATCCGTTGGAAGCCAGTTTCGTACCGTTTTCGTCGCTGTTGAGCAGCGTGTCGATGCGGTCACGCTCCTGCTTGAAGGCTTCAAACTCCTTGCCTTTCAGCGCCTTGTTGTCCGGCAGGCGGATGCGCAGGGCGTCAACCTTGGTTCCATTGACGATCAGCTCGTAATGAAGGTGCGGTCCCGTCGACAGGCCCGTCGAGCCGACATAGCCGATCACCTGCCCCTGGCGCACACGTGCTCCCGGAGTTATGCCGCGTGCGATGGCATTCTGGTGACTGTAACTTGTGACATATCCATTGGCGTGACGAATCAAGGTCTGGTTGCCATAGCCATTGCTCCAGCCAGCCTTTTCAACCACGCCGTTGCCCGCAGCGATGATTGGTGTGCCGCGCGGTGCGGCCCAGTCCACGCCGGTATGCATCCGGGTATAGCCCAAAATCGGGTGGCGGCGCATGCCGAAAGGAGAGCGGAAGATGCCATTGGGCACCGGGTTGCGCAGCAGGAACTGCTTGGCGCTTTTTCCGTCTTCATTATAGTAGTCGACGCTGCCATCCGGGGCCTGATAGCGATAGAACTTGCGCGTGGTTCCACCGAAGGTGGCTGCAACATATAGAAGCTGTGAATCGTTTTCCGGCTTTTCCGGGTCGTCCGGCAGGGAGAAAAATGCATCGATCGCGTCGCTTGGCGAAAGACGTGCCTGAAGATCGACATCGCTTGCCAGCATCTTCACGAGTTGCTCGCGCATGGTTTCCGTCATCCCATAGGCAAGGGCCGCATGGCTGATGCCGTCATAGACGCTGGGCAGGTTTCCGCGAATTGCCGCCGGCGCGGCATTGCCATCAAAAGCCGTTTGCAGAAGCGGGGTTTCCTCCGGTTCGTCAGACGGCACATATTGTTGTCGGTCGTTAAGCGCGACCGTCACCAGATGGGTCGTGCGATTATAGATGCTTGCCCGCACGATGCGGTCGATACCGTCATGTGATTCCGTACCGACACGCAGAACGCTGCCCTGCTTCAGCCGGGGGGAGTTCATCAGCTTGGCCAGCGCCTCAGCCATATTGGAGGCGTCTTCCCCGGTATAACCGGCATCTTCAAGCGCCTGCGCTATATCCGCCGTCTGGCGGAAGGGAATCAGCTCTTCGGAAAAGCCCTCATTGACCTGTTCGTCATCACTGCGCGGTGCGATGCTGACATTTTCCTGCGTAATCTTCACGCCAAGCGGTGGGCTGAGGGCAAAAGGTGAATCGTTGCCGCCGAAGCGCGCCGGATCGACATAATGGAGCGAAGCCACCTGAACATCGCCATCGGTGAGAAGTCCGCCCGTATCACGAACAACCTTTTCCACTTCATCGACCGTCAGGTCGCTGGAGGCATCGAAGGTTGCGGTGCTGATCGGGAAATCGACCATACGCAGGCTGACCTCGCTCTCAACCTTCGCGCCATAAATCTGGCCGGCATCGCTGGGCTGCGGCGCGGCAGGCCCTTCCGAGAAAATCGTCATCGCATTGAATGGCGGATATTTGCGATTGGTGGGATGGTCGACGGCCAGTGCCATGCGCACGAATTCAAACGGCTTCGTACGGATGACTTCGCGCTCGCCCACACGCTGCATGGTAGAAAGATCGAACCGGCGGCGATCGCGTGTTTTCTGCTGGGAGACCGTGCTTATCAGACGGCCACCCTTGGTCGCCGTGTCATCCTCGGTAATGCCGGGCATTTCATTACGGGCAAGAATTTCTGGCGGGGTGG
>NC_003317.1:202500-397500 GCF_000007125.1 Brucella melitensis bv. 1 str. 16M
TGATCTTGCAGCGAAGCGGTTCCAGGAAATAGCTCCTGCATATAGACCGTACCCTAAACCGACACTGGTGGACTGGTAGAGAATACCAAGGCGCTTGAGAGAACTGCGTTGAAGGAACTCGGCAAAATGCACGCGTAACTTCGGAAGAAGCGTGACCTCACTATGGGCAACCATAGGGGGGTGGCACAGACCAGGGGGTAGCGACTGTTTACCAAAAACACAGGGCTCTGCGAAGTCGCAAGACGACGTATAGGGTCTGACGCCTGCCCGGTGCTGGAAGGTTAAGAGGAGAGGTGCAAGCCTTGAATTGAAGCCCCAGTAAACGGCGGCCGTAACTATAACGGTCCTAAGGTAGCGAAATTCCTTGTCGGGTAAGTTCCGACCTGCACGAATGGCGTAACGACTTCCCCGCTGTCTCCAACGCAGACTCAGTGAAATTGAATTCCCCGTGAAGATGCGGGGTTCCTGCGGTTAGACGGAAAGACCCCGTGCACCTTTACTATAGCTTTACACTGGCATTCGTGACGACATGTGTAGGATAGGTGGTAGACTTTGAAGCAGGGGCGCCAGCCTTTGTGGAGTCACCCTTGAAATACCACCCTTGTTTTTATGGATGTCTAACTGCGGCCCGTTATCCGGGTCCAGGACCGTGTATGGTGGGTAGTTTGACTGGGGCGGTCGCCTCCTAAAGAGTAACGGAGGCGCGCGATGGTAGGCTCAGAACGGTCGGAAATCGTTCGTCGAGTGCAATGGCATAAGCCTGCCTGACTGCAAGACTGACAAGTCGAGCAGAGACGAAAGTCGGTCATAGTGATCCGGTGGTCCCGCGTGGAAGGGCCATCGCTCAACGGATAAAAGGTACGCCGGGGATAACAGGCTGATGACCCCCAAGAGTCCATATCGACGGGGTTGTTTGGCACCTCGATGTCGACTCATCGCATCCTGGGGCTGGAGCAGGTCCCAAGGGTATGGCTGTTCGCCATTTAAAGCGGTACGTGAGTTGGGTTCAGAACGTCGTGAGACAGTTCGGTCCCTATCTGCCGTGGGTGTAGGAATATTGACAGGATCTGTCCCTAGTACGAGAGGACCGGGATGGACGTATCTCTGGTGGACCTGTTGTGGCGCCAGCCGCATAGCAGGGTAGCTATATACGGACGGGATAACCGCTGAAGGCATCTAAGCGGGAAACCCACCTGAAAACGAGTATTCCCTATCAGAGCCGTGGAAGACCACCACGTTGATAGGCCGGGTGTGGAAGTGCGGCAACGCATGCAGCTTACCGGTACTAATAGCTCGATCGACTTGATCACTCCCATTTACAATATCCATCAAGCAAAAGCTTGATGTTGAAGGCAATATGGAAGTAGGGCAATAGGGCAATATGTTTGCCCAAAGCCCTCAACCATCGCCACGCAGAAAGACAAAGCACAAAGGCAAAGAACAGGCGCAGCCCAAACATACTGCCCTATTCCCCTAATGCCTTAAGCCCCTAACCAGCTTCTCATGTTTGTGTTCTTCGCCGACCTGGTGGTTATGGCGGAGCGGCTGCACCCGATCCCATTCCGAACTCGGCCGTGAAACGCTCCAGCGCCAATGGTACTTCGTCTCAAGACGCGGGAGAGTAGGTCGCTGCCAGGTCTGCAAAGCACACAAACAAAGCCATCTTCTCTCAATCATGCAAAACAGACCAATCGCGCAAAACGCGCTATAACCATTCTTACCGGAAAATAGTTATTACCCTTGACGCGGGGTGGAGCAGCCCGGTAGCTCGTCAGGCTCATAACCTGAAGGCCGCAGGTTCAAATCCTGCCCCCGCAACCAAATCAAGCCCGCTAAACCAATAAGGTTAGCGGGCTTTTTTGGCGGCCAAACTCCTATTTAAGCAACCGGGTTTGGTGCAATTCGGACACGGAAGCCCAAGAAGTGTTCGGCTCGCTATCTGAAGGGGCGCAGTTTGAAGGTCTGCGCTGCCATCTTCCGGCCGTTTTGCACGAAGGAAAACCGCACCGTCCATTTTGCGCTCGTAGAGCGCTTCCGCGAATTCATGCAGCCCTGAACAAATGATGGGGGAGTGTGGTGCCTGTCGATTATTCCATGATTTACTGCTGGGTTCAGAAATAAGCGCCAGAGATCAAAAAGCAGCTGCACTGGCATCAACCACGCTCAACAAGTTGGCGCGTTGATGAAACTATGTGATGAAGGTCAGCAGACAATGGACCTATCTTACCAAACACGAAATTCCTGATACTCCTGCAGATAGCAACATCTGGTCGATAACATTTTCTGGAACAGCTATGATGAAGAGAACCAAATAGAATTCCGAGCAAGTTCATGACTGACCTGATTCACATACATGAAGACGATTGGGGAATGCGTAATCTTTTTCCCCTGGCCGCCTTTTCTGAAGTGAAAGAAGATATTGCCAAATCTGCGACCGCCGCAGCGAAACACCAGGACGCTTCGGGTTTTGGCTATACGGATGTTTATTTGATAGAGCCACCTTCGATCAGTTATGCCGATGTCGGGTTGTTAGTCTCTGATGCGGAAGGCGTGTTACTTCCAATCCTGCCGCGCGTGCAACAGTTCCGCGCCACATCGTTTCAGGGGATGACGAGCGGAAAACAGGATTCATACGGCACATATCAGGATGACACGTCGTGCTTTGGTCTAGGACGCCACTGCTATCTCAAACTCGACAAAAAGGGCCCTCTTGTTGAAGGAATCTGGTTTGGTCTGGATACCGATGATGTAGATGCAATTGGCCGGCTGCGTATGGCTATCGAAGCCATTGATGCGTTGGTACCGAGCGTTATTGCCGATTATTTTCTCGATATCTCCGGCCCGGTCGGTGCGGATGGAGTCCTAGACAGCTATTTTGAGGCTTTTCAATTGCAACACCTCAAAGCCAAGCAGGCAGTACAGGAATTTCAGGCCAAGTATCGACGGCAGGAAAATATGCTGGACAAACTGCGCAAGCTTGTGGCGTTTTTGGGCCGCTTTCGCTGATTTTGCTTCAGATATTCGCTGCAGATACAATTATCTTAGCGCCGCGCAACCTATCATTATCTCGATATCCCCGCTTTGACCAAGGCAGGTTCATTCGCAAGGCTTTTTCTGGCCCTATCCATTCTTGCACCATTTGTTTTTGCGGCTATTGTCGACGCGAAACAAGAGGTGATTGATGGCATCAAAGACTACCTTGAATGCGAAGAACCTTGAAGCACTTGGCGCTAAGCGCCTTGCTGAGCTATTGATTGAGATCAGCACCGGGAATGCGAACCATAAGCGCTTGCTTCGTATGGAACTTGTCGGAAATTCGAGTGGTGCCGAGTTGGCAAGGGAAGTTCGTAAGCGTTTGGGCAGTATCGGACGTTCAAAAAGCTGGATTGACTGGCAGAAGGCAAAGTCCGTTAGGGCTGATCTGGAAGCCCAGCGCAAATCTATTGCCGAGAAAATTGCGCCCACTGATCCGAATGAGGCGTTTGAACTGATCTGGCAGTTTCTATCGCTCGCAGACCCGATTTTTGAGCGTTCATGCGATGGAAGTGGCGCGTTGATCGAAAGCTTCCATGCCGCGTGCGAAGATGCTGGTCGCATTGCTGCAATGGCAAAAGTCCCCATTGACCGCTTGGTCGAGAAAATCTTCTCGGTCTTGCAGGACAATGGATATGGTCAATATGATGCGCTGATTGAGGCAATGGCTCCGGCTCTCGGTGAGGCCGGCTTGCGAAAGCTTCAACGAGCCTTCGAAGCATGGGCTAAAGAGCCCCAGCCAAAAGTCGCAAGCAAAGACAAAGAGGTTATTGATTGGAGTAGCGATGGCCCTGTTTACCGCGATCAGCTTTATGCCAGCGGTAAGTCGATCACGGTCAAAGTTGTGCTTCAGCAGGTCGCCGATGCTCTTGGCGATGTTGATCTCTATATTGAACAGCAATCTAAAGAATCACAGACGTTCGCTACAGTCACCACAGATATCGCTCGGAGGCTTTTAGCCGCTGGTCGCGCGGAAGACGCATTAACCGCTCTGGAGAAAACAAAATTCGATAGCTGTCGGGAAATCCCTTTTGAATGGCAAATTTTGCGTGCTGAGGTGCTGGAATCTCTCGGACGTGCAGAAGAGGCGCAACAGTTTCGGTGGAAGAGTTTCGAGCAGAATCTCAATGATGAGTTGCTACGGGAATATGTGAAGCGACTTCCCGATTTTGATGACGTTGAAGCTGAAGAAAAGGCATTTGCATTTGTCCGAGCCGTCGCCGATGCAAACCATGCACTCTATTTCTTCCTTCAATATCCATCACTTAGTGAAGCGTCTAAGCTGGTGGTCAGTCGAGCAAGTGAGATGGATGGCGATCATTATGAGCTGATGTCTGATGCCGCAGAGAAGCTATCGGCCAAATTCCCTTTGGCCGCGACTATTCTGTTACGCGCAATGATAGATTTCACGCTCAATAACGCTCGCTCAAGTCGTTACAAGCACGCAGCACGGCATTTGCTTGAGTGTGGTGCTCTGTCCCGTAGCATCGAAGATTATCATTCCTTCGCGCCGCATGAGGCTTATATTGCTGATCTCCGAAAGATGCACGGGAGGAAACATGGCTTCTGGCCGCTTGTAGATCGGTGAATAAAATAAGGTGTGAATTAGACTATAATTCCTGAGGATCTGTCGCAAATTATTCAGATCTTCTGCGCTATGCGTCTGGGTATGCATGGTAGAGGAAAGTGTGCAGCGAATGGCGATCGATTTCAAAGGGGGCTCATTTCCCCAAAAATGTCATTCTGTATGCGGTCTTCTTCTACGTACGCTATCCCGTCGGCTGTGTCGCAAATTTTTGACTGGACCAGATCGGACTGATCTGCGGACACAATTATGCTGTGAGTTCGGCGAAGACCTTGAATGGTGAGCAATTGTCATTAGCGAACTGGTTCTTGCGGATCATGTGCGCTACTTCGATACCTGCGATTGTCGCTGCGGCGGAATGAAATGCCTTGAAGCCCAGCATATGTTTGGTGATCCGCTTGATGAAACGATGATCCTGCTCAAGGATATTGTTCAGATATTTGACCTGCAAAATTTCAATCAACTTATCCGCACCAGTGATTTTCAGGATATTATTTACAGCCTGAGCGCCTGCCAGATTGGCTCCACTTTTATCAATGACGATCTTATGTGGAACACCGCTGCTTGTGATGGCTTTTTTAAAGAAACGCCTTGCAGCGCCAACATTTCGGCGCTCAGACAGCATGAAATCAAGGGTTTGACCGTCACGATCAACGGCTCGGTATAAGTAAACCCATTTGCCCCGAACCTTGAGATAGGTCTCGTCAACACGCCAGGAGCCGGCCGTATGTCGTTTGCGCATCTGTGCCTGTGTGGCAATCTGAGGAGAGTATCGAACAACACACCGGTTCAATGTCGCATGGTCAACCTCAATGCCGCGTTCAGCCAGAATTTCCTGTAGGTCACGATAGGAGACGGGATAGCGTACGTAAAAGAAGACCGCATACAGAATGACATTTTTGGGGAAATGAGCCCCTTTGAAATCGATCGCCATTCGCTGCACACTTTCCTCTACCATGCATAGCCCAGACGCATAGCGCAGAAGATCTGAATAATTTGCGACAGATCCTTGCGATCCGGCTCCGCCCGGATTGCCTTGAGAAAGCCCCGCCGCGATTAACGCTCGCACGGCGGGGTTTTTCGTTTCCCCGGCCTCCCCAAGCGATGAATCAATTTGTCGCATCAAGCATCATTCAATCGCAAAATAGATGGCGGGTGTATCGCGAAAGCCGTCAAATTATCTAATAGAATCAAGAGTGTATGGCGGAGAGGGAGGGATTCGAACCCCCGATGGAGTTGCCCCCATGCCGCATTTCGAGTGCGGTGCTTTCAACCACTCAGCCACCTCTCCGCGTTATGCAGCACTGTAAAACGACCCTTGAAGAATCGCACAGTAACGAGCATCAAAAAGCGAATGCCGAGTGTGCAGCGGCTCAATAACGAGCCTGCGCCGTTTAGACAAGAGCTAATTTGCATTCCGTTGTGAAAATTCTTGACTTTTCCGCCGCTTCAAACCTATAAGCACCAGACCTTGGGCGTGGGGTGATCCGCGCCTATTGTTTTGGTTGCGGATTTCCGGGTTCCCGGTGCCGCAGTCAGGGGCAAAACCCATTCATCAACCGACTGATAAAAAGACGGCCCATCGTCTCGACGCTAATGTCGCAGGGAATGAGAGCCGGACCGAACAACCGAAAGGACAACAAATGTTCGCAGTCATCAAGACCGGTGGCAAGCAGTATCGCGTTGCCGCAAACGACCTCATCAAGGTCGAAAAAGTTGCTGGCGAAGCCGGCGACATCGTAGAATTCGCAGAGGTCCTGATGGTTGGCTCGACCATTGGCGCCCCGACCGTCGCCGGTGCCCTCGTCACCGCCGAAGTCGTCGAACAGGGCCGTGGCCGCAAGGTCATCGCTTTCAAGAAGCGTCGCCGCCAGAACTCGAAGCGCACCCGCGGTCATCGTCAGGAACTGACGACCATCCGTATCTCGGAGATCCTCACCGACGGTGCAAAGCCTTCCAAGAAGGCCGCCGAGAAGAAGGCTCCGAAGGCAGACGCCGCTGAAGGCGAAGCCGCAAAGCCGAAGAAGGCAGCGCCCAAGAAGGCCGCAGCCAAGGCCGAGTCGGCTGAGTAAGTAGAGAGATTAAAGGAGAACACCAATGGCACACACAAAAAAGCTGGCGGTTCCTCGCGTAACGGTCGCGATTCAGAATCCAAACGCCTTGGCGTGAAGAAGTTCGGCGGCGAAGCTGTGCTCGCCGGCAACATCATCGTGCGCCAACGCGGCACGAAGTGGCATCCGGGTGCCAATGTCGGCCTCGGCAAGGACCACACTATTTTTGCAACCGTAAACGGCTCCGTGTCTTTCCGTACGAAAGCCAACGGCCGCACGTATGTATCGGTCAACCCGATCGCGGAAGCAGCAGAGTAAGCCGGGCACTCTCATAAAGCACCGGCGTCCCATCGGACCCGGTGCAAATGGCAGCCTCGCCAAAAGATCGAAGGGAAGATGGGTCACCATCTTCCCTTTTTGCATCTGGAGGAACAAAAAATGGTTGTCGAAGAAGAAAGCTACGAAGCAAGTTGTTGTAAGCGGGAAGCGGATTATGCCGATGCATCTCCCGGCTTGGAAAAGGAGCTGGGCTATGTGCTGGATTGCCCCATTCTCGTCACGGAAAGGCTGGTTCTGCGCCCGCCCCATGCCGAAGACGTGGATGCCATTTCCTATCTTGCCAACAATGCTCGCGTATCCAGCATGCTTGCCCGCATGCCGCATCCATATACGCGAGAAAACGCCCTCGATTTTGTGGGGCGCGTGCGAAAAGGCGAGATGGGCAATTGCATCTATGCGATTACGCAAGCAGAGACCGGCTTTTCATGGGGTGCTGCGGCATCCATCCGTACAAACATGGCGAAGGGCTGGAAATCGGTTACTGGCTGGGGGAACCCTATTGGGGCCACGGCTTTGCGACCGAGGCCGCTCATGCCCTGATTGATCTGGCCTTTCGCGCGACGGGCATCGGGCGGCTGCATGTTTCATGCCGGGCCAGCAATGGCGGCTCGCGCCGGGTGATCCACAAGTGCGGCTTTCAGTTCAGCGGCATGGGCATGGCGGATTCGCTTGCCGCAGGAAATGTGCCGGTCGAGCACTATGTTCTGGACAGGCGTACATGGATCGGTCTGAGAAGCTGGCAATCATAAGATAAATAATGGCCCTGCGCTTTGCACAGGGCCGATAATCATCGGGGAATGAAATGAATGATATTTGCACAATCGCCCGCGACAAGGTCGTGGTGCGCGCGCTGGAAAAGGCCGATCTGCAGCGTTATCGCGCGATAAGACTAAATGCGCTACAGCGCGCGCCAATGTCTTTCGGCTCAACCTTCGAGGAAGAAAACGCTTATTCCGATACTATCTTTGCCCGCCGTCTGGAGCAGGTGGACGGCAATGCAATTTTCGGCGCGTTTCATGGTGAGGAACTGCTGGGTATTGCCGGACACCACCGGCATGAGCGCAGGACGGAGCGCCATCGCGGCACTTTGGCCAGTGTCTATGTAGAGCCGCAGGCGCGTGGGCTGAAGCTTGGCGAAGCGCTGGTGCAGAAGGTGATAGACCATGCCGCGCGGCATGTTGTGGTGCTCGACGCCAGAGTGGTGGCGACCAACGGGGCGGCCAAGCGGATCTATTATGCGTTGGGCTTCAAGACCTGCGGTGTGGAGCGCAAGGCGCTTCTGGTGCAAGGGCAATATCTGGATCAGGAGTTGATCTATATCGATTTCTCCGATCCGGCATGGAAAGATAAACTCGGCTGAAAAGCCCGCATCTTCCGCTGTTTGTTCTGGACAGGCGTAGCTGGATCGGGCTGAGAAGCTAGCAGTCATAATAACAATATAGTCTTGCCCTTTGGGTGGGGCTGCAAGACCGAATATAAGATAATCTTCATATAAGTATAAATATTTTATTTTTAGTAAATACCTAATTTTCAATCTTCTTATTTAGTATAAACTATGGTGTTTTTGATTGATAAAATAATTTTACCTTTTTTGACCTAAAATATAACAAAAAGTTAATAGAATATACAATTGTTGAGTACTGAGTTTATCTTATTAGGTATTTAAATGTCTTTTTTTAAAAAAAATATATCGATAACAGCCATGGGTGGCTTGATGTTGTCGCTTGCAGTCGACGCTGCGAAGGCGGAGGAAAATGTTTCGCAGGTGAAACTTCCTCCTGTTTTTGTTTTTGAGCTTGTTGAAAACCAGGGGCTGGCCAATATTGCTCTGATTCGACCTCGAGTGATAGCGCCAGACAACAACCTACGTCCTGGGGGCATTGTGTCTGGGATCGCTGGTCTTTTGACTCTCGGGCAGGAGAACCGCAACCTAATTAGTGAAAATAGGCAAGTTATTAATAACAATACGACTGCCATTGGCCAGAATCGTACCTCGATTAGTACCAATGCCAAGGGCGTTGCCGACAATAGGGCTGCTATCAGACAGAATAGTGCTGCGATTTCCGCTCTTGGCCAGCGAGTTGACGGGTTGCAAGGTCAGATCAACAGCGCCCGGAAAGAGGCACGTGCCGGAGCTGCAAATGCCGCTGCTCTTTCGGGGCTAAGATATGATAACCGTCCAGGCAAGGTGTCAATCGCTACCGGTGTTGGCGGCTTTAAAGGTAGCACCGCTTTGGCTGCTGGTATCGGTTACACAAGCAAGAACGAAAACGCTCGTTATAACGTGAGTGTAGCTTACAACGAAGCTGGCACATCCTGGAATGCAGGTGCAAGCTTTACGCTTAACTAATAGCTGCGCAAAATTGCATGGCATAATATGCACCCGGAGATATCTCTTCGGGTGCATAATTTTTTCTAGGCCGCCTCAGGTGGAGGCAGAGAATTCCCTTGAAAATGAATTGTCCGCTCTGCAACTGCTTGCAGGAAACGGGTTTTGCTGTAATTGCAACGTCACATGCGGGCATTGCCCGCATGTGACGAGATTGAGAGTCCTTTCGGGCTCAAAAGCCGGCTGCGAAGCGGGCATCCAAGAAGGTTATGTTCAATGAAGTTTCTCGATCAGGCCAAGATCTATATCCGCTCCGGCAATGGCGGGGCAGGGGCCGTTTCGTTCCGCCGCGAGAAATTTCTTGAATTCGGCGGCCCGGATGGCGGTGACGGCGGACGCGGCGGCGATGTCTGGGTGGAGGCCGTGGACGGTCTCAACACGCTGATCGATTATCGCTATCAGCAGCATTTCAAGGCCAAGACCGGCATGCACGGCATGGGTCGCAACATGACAGGCGGCAAGGGCGACGATGTGGTGCTGAGGGTGCCGGTCGGCACGCAGATTTTCGAGGAAGACAACGAAACGCTGATCTGCGACATCACCGAGGTGGGGCAGCGTTATCGTCTTGCCAAAGGGGGCAATGGCGGCTTTGGCAACCTGCATTTCACCACCTCCACCAATCGTGCGCCGCGCCGTGCCAATCCGGGGCAGGAAGGTATTGAGCGCACCATCTGGCTGCGCCTGAAGCTGATTGCCGATGCGGGACTGGTGGGCTTGCCCAATGCGGGAAAATCCACTTTTCTGGCAAGCGTGACGGCTGCAAAACCAAAGATTGCCGATTATCCCTTTACCACGCTGCACCCGAACCTTGGCGTTGCGCGTATTGATGGGCGCGAATTCGTTATTGCCGACATTCCGGGCCTGATCGAAGGTGCAAGCGAAGGTGTGGGCCTTGGCGACCGTTTTCTCGGCCATGTCGAGCGTACGCGCGTTCTGCTGCATCTGGTTTCTGCGCAGGAAGAGGATGTGGCGAAGGCCTATCAGGTTATTCGCGGCGAACTGGAAGCTTATGAGCACGGGCTTGCCGACAAGCCGGAAATCGTGGCGCTGTCGCAGGTCGATACGCTTGATCCTGAAACGCGCAAGGCCAAGGTCAAGGCGCTGAAAAAGGCATGTGGGTGCGAGCCCCTGCTGCTTTCGGCCGTCAGCCATGAGGGTTTGAACGATACGCTGCGGCAACTTGCGCGTATCATTGATCTGAGCCGCGCCGAAGAGGCTGGAACGGCGCAAGCCGAAGAGTAAGGCTTCTGCGGCGAGAGGAATGAAACCATGCTGAAGAAACTGAAAGACTATCGCCGCATCGTTGTTAAAATAGGCTCTGCCCTTCTGGTGGACCGGGCCACAGGCCTGAAGCGCGAATGGCTGGAAAGCCTGGGGCAGGATATTGCCGCCTTGCAGCATGCGGGCGTTGAGGTGCTGGTGGTTTCGTCGGGTGCAATTGCACTGGGGCGCACGGTTCTGGGCCTGCCGAAAAAGGCGCTGAAGCTTGAGGAAAGCCAGGCGGCGGCAGCAGCCGGGCAGATTGCGCTGGCGAAGGCTTATGCGGATGTGCTGGGCGGACATGGCATCAAGTCGGGACAGATTCTGGTCACGCTTTCCGATACGGAAGAGCGCCGCCGCTATCTCAATGCGCGCGCAACCATCGAGACCCTGCTGAAGCTCAAGGCCGTGCCGATCATCAATGAAAACGATACGGTGGCAACCACCGAAATCCGTTATGGCGACAATGACAGGTTGGCGGCGCGCGTCGCGACCATGATGGGCGCGGACCTTCTGATCCTGCTTTCCGACATTGACGGGCTTTATACCGCGCCGCCGCACAAGAATCCGGATGCGCAATTTCTGCCCTTTGTCGAAACCATCACGCCGCAGATCGAAGCCATGGCGGGGGCGGCAGCATCCGAGCTTTCGCGGGGTGGCATGAAGACCAAGCTCGATGCGGGCAAGATTGCAAACGCTGCCGGGACCGCGATGATTATCACTTCGGGCACGCGTTTCGGCCCGCTTTCGGCAATTGACCGAGGGGAGCGTGCGACATTGTTCGAGGCTGCCCATGCGCCGGTCAATGCGTGGAAGACGTGGATTTCCGGCAATCTGGAACCGGCTGGCCGGTTGACTGTGGATGCGGGTGCTGTCAAGGCGCTCAAATCCGGCAAATCGCTTTTGCCTGCGGGCGTGAAGGAAGTTGACGGGGATTTCGAGCGTGGCGACACGGTTGCCGTCATGAACGAGGATGGGCGGGAGATTGCGCGCGGTCTGATCGCCTATGATGCTGCTGACGCCCGCAAGGTTGCCGGGCATAAAAGCGATGAGATCAGTGCCATTCTTGGCTATGATGCCCGCGCGGCGATGATCCATCGCAACGATCTGGTGGTGCGGGCCGCCAGCGATGCGAAAGCCGCATAGGGGGATAGGATGTTGGTCAAGGCGGATATGACGAAGGATATTGCGCAAGTGATGGCGGAGGTTGGCCGCAAGGCAAAAGCCGCTGCGGCTCCTCTCTCCATTGCCACGAACGAGCAGAAGAACAAGGCGCTGAATGCCGCTGCCGATGCAATCCTTGAAGCGCGCGCCGATATTCTTGAAGCCAACAGGCTTGATCTGGCCAATGCGGAAAAGAACGGCATGGCCGCTTCCTTCGTGGACCGGCTGACGCTCAACGAAGCGCGCATTGACGCGATTGCGGAAGGTATCCGCGCCATTGCCACACTGCCCGACCCGGTTGGTGAAGTGATTGCCGAATGGGACCGCCCCAACGGCCTGCATATCGAACGTGTGCGCACGCCGCTTGGCGTGATCGGTGTCATCTATGAAAGCCGCCCCAATGTGACCGCCGATGCCGGCGCGCTGTGCCTCAAGGCGGGCAATGCCGTCATCCTGCGTGGCGGCTCGGATTCGGCGCATTCCTCGGCTGCCATTTACAAGGCGCTGGTCAAGGGGCTTGAAGCCGCCAATCTGCCAGCCGATGCAATCCAGATCGTGCCGGTGACGGACAGGGCTGCCGTTGGTGAAATGCTCAAAGGTCTTGGCGGCGCGATTGATGTCATTGTGCCGCGCGGCGGCAAAAGCCTCGTTGCCCGCGTGCAATCGGAAGCGCGGGTGCCGGTTTTCGCGCATCTGGAAGGCATCTGCCATCTTTATATCGACAAGTCGGCTGATCTGGACATGGCGCGCAGGATTGCGCTCGATGCCAAGATGCGGCGCACCGGCATTTGCGGGGCTGCGGAAACGCTGCTGGTGGATCGTGCCGTAGCTTCGACGCATCTGGCGCCGATCCTCGGCGATCTGGCTGCCGGGGGCTGCGAAATTCGCGGCAGCGCGGAGGTGCTGGCGCTCTATCCGGCGGCAAAGCCTGCGACGGAGGAGGACTGGTCAACCGAATATCTCGACGCGATCATTTCCGTGGCGCTGGTTGACGGCATTTCGGGTGCGATAGACCATATCAACCGCTATTCTTCGCATCACACCGAAGCCATCGTGGCCGAGGATGCGCAGACCGTTGCGCGTTTCTTCAACGAGATCGATTCAGCCATTTTGCTGCACAATGCCTCCACGCAATTTGCCGATGGCGGCGAGTTCGGCATGGGCGCGGAAATCGGCATCGCCACCGGTAAGATGCATGCGCGCGGGCCGGTTGGCGTCGAGCAGCTGACCTCGTTCAAATATCGTGTGCGCGGCAGCGGCCAGGTTCGGGGTTAATGAAATTCGGCTTCGGGCTTTCTGCGCTCAAGGAACAATATCCCGGCGTTGATGCGCATTATCTGCGTATGCCGCATGTCGAAAAGGGCATGACGGTGGGCTTGTTTGGCGGCTCGTTCAACCCGCCGCATGGCGGGCACGCGCTGGTGGCGGAAATCGCTATCCGGCGGCTGAAGCTCGATCAGCTCTGGTGGATGGTGACACCCGGCAATCCACTGAAAGACAGCCGTGAACTGGCGCCGCTTTCCGAGCGCCTTCGGCTGAGCGAAGAAGTGGCCGAAGATCCGCGTATCAAGGTGACGGCTCTGGAGGCTGCCTTCCATGTTCGCTATACGGCGGATACGCTGGCGCTCATCCGCAATGCCAATCCCGACGTCTATTTCGTCTGGGTGATGGGTGCGGACAATCTTGCTTCCTTCCATCGCTGGCAGCGCTGGCGCGAGATTGCGCAGAACTTTCCGATAGCGATCATCGATCGTCCGGGTTCCACCTTGTCCTATCTGTCGTCGCGTATGGCGCAGACCTTTTCGGATAGCCGCCTTGATGAACGATATGCGCCGGTGCTGGCGCGGCGCATGCCGCCAGCCTGGACATTCATCCATGGGCCGCGGTCGTCGCTTTCCTCCACGGCGCTTCGCAAGGTTCAGTTGAAAAAGGCCCCATCGAAAAAGTGAACGGGTGGCAAAGCCCGCGACTCTTGAAACAAAACAGGGACTCTGCCTATCTTAAGGCGTGTGGTGCTTACAATTTCCGCACTGCGTTGTTCTTGTTGGAAAGGAAATACACTGAGAACAGCACTTGAGAAGAAGGCTCAACATGCGCCTTCCACGGTCGGGATGAACGAGACGAATCTCGTGTCCGCGACCTTCGACGCGGCCTTGGCCAGTCTCGAAAACTCCAAGGCAGAATCCATCATCCCCATCGACATTCGCGGCAGATCGACAATCGGCGATTATATGATTGTCGCGTCGGGCCGTTCGCATCGCCATGTCACGGCGGTGACCGATCATCTTGTGCAGGCGCTGCGTGAGGCTGGCTGCAAGGAGATGCGGGTCGAGGGCCTTGAGAGTGGCGATTGGGTTCTCATCGATACGGGCGATATCATCGTTCATATCTTCCGGCCGGAAGTCCGTGACTTCTACAATCTCGAGAAGATATGGCTCGATGACGATTTCGGCGACGAACGTGCGCCGGGATTGGTGCATTGACCGTATATTGAGGGCGTCATGCGTGTGAGTGTTTTTGCCGTGGGCCGGATGAAGTCCGGCCCCGAACGGGAGCTGGTTGAGCGTTATTTCGACCGATTTGCAAAGGCTGGGCCGCCCTTGGGGCTTGAATTCGCCGGTGTCAGCGAAATTCCTGAAAGCCGGGGCCAGACGGCACAGTTGCGCAAGGCCGAAGAGGCCCAGCGTATCCATGAGGCGCTTGACAATGCCAAGTCCGGTGGGGCCAAGTCCGGTGGGACCAGTTCCGGGGGCGCTGCCCTGATCCTGCTTGACGAGCGCGGCAAGACACTTGGTTCGGAAGCTTTTGCGGCCATTGTCGGACGTATGCGCGACGACGGCAAGCGCCAGCTTATCGTTGCCATTGGCGGCCCGGACGGCCATGACCCGGCATTGCGGTCGCGCGCTGATCTTGTTCTGGCGCTGGGGGAGCTCACCTGGCCGCACCAGATTGCCCGTATCCTGATTGCCGAACAGCTTTACCGCGCCGCCACCATTCTGGCGGGGCACCCCTATCATCGGTCGTGACGACCTTCATTTCCTTGACAAAGTGCGTAAACCTTAGGATTGCTCCTCGCAACAAAATGCGTCTGACCGTTCCGGCTGTATGGTTTTGATTAGTATTATCTAATATATGCGAGTAAAATGAGCAGGCCTACTATTATAACGCTGTCGAGCATCCCGCCACGTTTTGGCCTCTTGAAGCCAACGCTGTTCTCGCTTCTGTCGCAGAGGCTCAAAGCGGAGGAAGTGCGTCTCTATATCCCGCATAAATACAGGCGCTTTCCCGATTGGGATGGACGTCTGCCCGAAGTGCCTGCGGGCATAACAATTGTTCGCTGTGACGAAGATCTTGGACCTGCCACCAAGGTTCTGCCAGCCGCCCGCGACCTGAAGGGGCGGGACGTGGATATTCTGTTCTGCGACGATGACAAGATTTATGACGCCAATTGGCATCAGCGGTTCAAGGCGGAAGCAGCGCGAAAGCCGGGCCACTGTATCATCGAGGATGGCGAAACGTTCCCCGATATTGCCGATGCGGGCAGGCCTGCGGACCGGCTTCCCCGCAGCCGCTGGAAGCCCAAGGATTTCAAATACAGAATGAAGCGTATCGCTTCCCTGTTTCTCTATAAGCCGAACCGGGGCACGCCGGGCTATGTCGATCGGATTTCCGGCTTTGCCGGGGTTCTCGTTCATCCAGACTGGTTCGATGAGCTGTTCTACGATATTCCCGACATCATGTGGACCGTGGACGATCCCTGGGTTTCGGGCCATCTGGAAAGGCGTGGCATTCCGATCTGGATGATTGGCCGGAACAGCCGCCGTGCCGAGGGCAAGGCAAGCGGCGTCAGCGCCCTCCTGAACCATGTCGAGGACGGGCAGGACCGTGTGGATGCCGACCTGTTGGTGATCGATTATTTCCGGCAGCACTATGGCATCTGGCAGAAAACGAAGATGATCGACGAAAAGGCGACCCTTCGCACGGCATCGATGCGCGAAATGATGCGACGCAGAAAGGCAGAACTCGGTCTGATCGATCCGTGAAGCGACGCCAATTTGCGGTCTGTGGTTTATGGTTGATGGTTCGTTAACGGTATCCGGCTAGATTTGTAGTCCGGCTTTAAAAGCAGCTTTGTTTCGTCTCGATAGAACGCGCATGAATTCAATAGGTCTTTTCAGAACGCTTGGTGGGTTTGCACCACTGCGGGCAGGCCGCCTTCTGGCCGGGTTTGCCCTTGCTGGCGCGCTTGCCTGCGCGCCGCCGGCCGTCGCGCAGGATGCGCTCAAGCAGCAGCGTGACCAGATGGCAAGCGAATATGAAAAGCTCAGCAACGAACTGACCGTCACCGGCGACACGCTGAAACAGTTCGAAGACGAGGTGGCGAGCCTCAAGAAAGATCAGTCAACCATTACTGCCGCGCTGATCCAGTCGGCCAAGACCGACAAGAAGCTCCAGCAGGATATAGCCGATATTGCTGACAGGCTGGTTGCGCTGCGCGAACAGGAAGACGGCATCCGCGCTTCGCTTCGTGCAAGGCGCGGCGTTCTGGCCGAGGTGCTGGCCGCATTGCAGCGCATGGGCCTCAATCCGCCGCCTGCCATTCTTGTTCGGCCCGACGATGCACTTGCCTCGGTGCGCAGCGCCGTGCTTCTGGGGGCGGTGGTACCCGATATGCGCGATCAGGTGAAAGAACTGACCGGCGATCTGAAGGATATGCAGCATGTCAGCGCCTCTATCGCGCAGGAGCAGGAAAAGCTGAAAGAAACGCGCACCGCGCAGGCTGAGGAGCGGGAGCGTCAATCACTTCTTCTTGAGGAGAAGAAGAAATTGCAGCGCCAATCCGAGCAGGAGATCGAGGCGCAACGCAAGCATTCCGAGGAACTTGCGGCAAAGGCTGGAAGCCTCAAGGAGCTGATCGCCTCGCTGGATAAGCAGATGGCAAGCGTTCGCGAGGCGGCGGAAGCGGCCCGCAAGGCGGAAGCCGAGCGCCTTGCAGCGGCGAAGGAAAAAGCCGGGGAATCCACGCCTGGCGACCGCCATTTGCGCGCGCAGAGCGACTTTTCCACCCTGCAAGGCAGGCTGGTCCTGCCAGCTGCGGGCAAAATCATGCGCCGTTTCGGCGACAAGGATGGTGTCGGCGGCTCCATGATGGGGCAGGTCGTCGAAACCTTGCCTTCCGCCACGATTACGTCACCTTCGGATGGCGTTGTTCTTTACGCAGGCGTATTCAGATCCTACGGCCAACTCTTGATCCTTGATGCCGGCAACGGATATCATATCGTGATGGCTGGCATGGGGCGAATCGATGTTGCCCAGGGTCAGTTTGTGCTGGCGGGAGAGCCGGTCGGCGCAATGGGTGAAAAACTTCTGGCAAGTGTTGCACCTGTTGAGGTGGGCAATGGTGCGCCATTGCTTTACATTGAATTTCGAAAGGATGGAAAAACCGTCGATCCCGCCCCGTGGTGGACTGAACGGCTTTCTGGAAGGACACAAAATGATACGTAAACTGTCGCTGCTGTTCGCCGGGGCCCTTCTGGGGGCATCCGCCATGGTGATGGTCCAGGGCGCACCAGCTTCCACCGCTTTTGCGGCAGGAAAAGACAGCGATGTCTATAAGGAGCTGGCTCTTTTCGGCGATATTTTCGAGCGTGTACGCGCGCAATATGTGACGCCGCCCGACGACAAGAAGCTGATCGAGAGCGCCATCAATGGCATGCTGACTTCTCTTGATCCCCATTCGTCCTATCTCAACCCGGAAGCCGCGCAGGACATGCGTGTGCAGACCAAGGGTGAGTTTGGCGGCCTTGGCATCGAAGTCACCATGGACAACGATCTCGTGAAGGTCATCGCGCCGATCGACGATACGCCCGCCTCGAAGGCCGGTGTGCTGTCGGGCGACCTGATCACCAAGATCGACGGACAGGAAGTGCGCGGCCTTTCGCTGACCGACGCTGTGGACAAGATGCGCGGCGAGGTTGGTGCGCCAATCGAACTGACGATCCTGCGCAAGGGCGCCGACAAGCCGATCACGCTCAAGATCAATCGCGCCATTATCAAGGTGAAGGCGGTTCGCTCGCGCGTTGAGAATGATGTTGGCTATCTGCGTATCATCTCGTTTACCGAACAGACCTCTGAAGACCTCAAGAAGGCGATCAAGGACATTCAGGAAAAGGTTCCCGCTGACAAGCTCAAGGGCTATGTGCTCGACCTTCGTCTCAATCCGGGCGGCCTTCTGGATCAGGCGGTTGCCGTTTCCGATGCCTTCCTCGACAAGGGCGAGATCGTTTCCACCCGTGGCCGCGATCCGCAGGATGTGACCCGTTTCGATGTCCGTAAGGGTGACCTGACGAATGGCAAGCCGCTGATCGTTCTGATCAATGGCGGTTCGGCCAGTGCCTCGGAAATCGTTGCCGGTGCGCTTCAGGATCATCGCCGCGCCACGGTGCTCGGTACGCAGTCCTTCGGCAAGGGCTCTGTGCAGACAATCATCCCGCTTGGCGAAAACGGTTCGCTGCGTCTGACGACGGCGCTTTATTACACGCCGTCTGGCAAGTCGATCCAGGGCAAGGGCATTACGCCGGACATCAAGGTGGATCAGCCGCTGCCGCCGGAACTTAAAGGCGAGGACGTTGTTCGCGGCGAATCCGAACTCAAGGGCCATATCAAGGGCAATGCCGAAGATGCGAGCGGCTCCGGTTCGTCGGCTTATGTTCCGCCTGATCCGAAGGATGATCTCCAGCTCAATGAGGCACTGAAGCTTCTGCGGGGCGAAGTGGCCAATGCCGCTTTCCCGCCGGACCCGAAAAAGGGCGTGCTGAACTGACCCTGAAATGAGCAAGACAAAAACGCGGGAGCCCTGGCTTCCGCGTTTTGCTTTCGGTCAAAGTGCGTTTCATATGTTTGCTGGGCAGGCATCTGGTCTGATGCGGTAAATGTCCCATATTGCCTGTAATTTGATTGAAGGCGTGAAAGCTGCTGGATATCAATCGAGTGAAATATCCGCGAATTGATGGAGAGTGGCATGTCCGAGCATAAAGGCCCAACCGGCGCGATGGTCGATCCTGAAAGCCTGCCTTACCGTCCCTGTGTCGGGCTGATGGTTCTCAACAAGGCGGGGCTGGTCTGGGCCGGGCGGCGCATCGTCATTCCGGGCGATGAAATGGATGGCGCCACACAGCTCTGGCAGATGCCGCAGGGGGGCATCGATAAGGGCGAGGACCCGGCGCAAGCCGCGCTGCGCGAACTTTATGAAGAAACCGGCATGACGTCGGTCTCGCTTCTGGAGGAAGCATCGGACTGGATCAATTACGATCTGCCGCCGCATCTGGTGGGGCTGGCGCTCAAGGGAAAATATCGCGGCCAGACGCAGAAATGGTTCGCCTATCGCTTCGAGGGCGATGAAAGTGAAATTGCGATCAATCCGCCACCCGGTGGCCACACTGCTGAGTTCGATTGCTGGGAATGGAAGCCGATGGCTGACCTGCCGAACCTGATCGTGCCGTTCAAGCGCAAGGTCTATGAACAGGTGGTTGCGACTTTCCGGCATCTGGCGGCCTGATTTTCATCGGTCGTGCCTGTCTCCCCCCTTGTGCGGTGGGTCAACATATTGTCAACTCCACCTCAAATCGCTTCGGCCTTTTTCGCGCGAAGCGTTTTGAGAGGGAGAAAAGCGCATGGGTGTTGGAAGTCTTCTCGTATTTCTTTTCGTAGGGCTCGTTGCCGGCTGGCTGGCGGGCAAGGTTGTGCAGGGCGGCGGCTTCGGCCTGATCGGCAATATCATCGTCGGCGTGATCGGCGCTTTCTTTGCGGGCTGGCTGTTGCCGCGCCTCGGCTTTTCGGTCGGCGGCGGGGTTATTGCTTCGATCATCAACGCCTTTATCGGCGCGGCCATACTCCTTATCATTTTGCGCATCGTCAAACGCGCTTGAACTGGAACCGTCCTGACAGGCCCGGCGCTCCGGTGCCGGGTCGTGCTGTTTTCAAAGTCGTGGGGACATGACTCCGAATTCCAAACTGACGCTCGGTCTGGTTCTCACCGCATCGGCTGGCTTTGTCGATGCGATTGCCTTTCTGCAACTGGGTGGTTTCTTCGCTTCCTTCATGAGCGGCAATACCACGCAGCTTGGCACGGCCATTGCCGGCCAGCCCGGCGTGCAGGGCGAGGTGCTGGTCTGGTTCCCCGCCATATTGATCGTGCTTTTCTTCAGCGGAGCATTTTTGGGCACGCTGATCGTCCGTGCCTATGGGCGATGGGGCAGCTTCTATGTGATGGCAAGCGTGGTGGCGATCCTGCTTCTGGTCAGTGTGCTGCGGCGTGAAGGCGCGCTGGTCATTCAGCCGGTGCTGCTGCTTGCCGCCGCCATGGGCGCGCAGAATGCCGCCGTGCAGCCCATTGGTGCCGCGCGCCTCGGCGTTACCTATGTGACGGGAACGCTCTTCAATGCCGCTGCCGATCTTGCCTGTTCGCTACGCGGCGAAACGCCGAAATGGCGCTGGTTGCAGCATGTGGCAGTCTGGCTGTCTTTGATGCTGGGCGCTGTTGGCGGCGGTCTTGGCCACTCTTTCATCGGCCTTGACGCCTTGTTTGTTCCGGCTGCGATGATTGTTGGTGTGATGGTCGCCTATGTGAGGCTTAATTGATTTAGGCTGTAGTGACGAGTTAACTTATGGTTTGGCGCGAGGGTATTTTGTTGCTGAACAGGAGAAACGACCGCCGTGGAGTGATCTCCACAAGGACGTTTCGACACATTCAGAAGCAAAATACACCGCGTCCCTTCGGGATATGGCAAAAAACCTCCATCTTGGCGTCGCGAAACCTCGATGGGGAACCACCCCACCTTCGGTTTCGCTCCTAAAGCTGAAGATTTTTTGCCCATACCAAATCACAAGTTAACTCGTCACTACAGCCTAGCATGATCTGATCCGAAAACCGGCTTCCACTTTTCGGGATCATGCTTAACTGAACAGCGATTTTTCGCTTTCCACCAGTTCCGAAATGAGCGCCGAAACGGCTGTGACACGGCGCAATGTGCGCGCGGATTCGTGATAGGCAAGCCAATAGGCGCGGTGGATCACCCGGTCGGGCAGAACCGGGACCAGATCGGGATCGGCACACGCGATGAAGGAATGCAATATGCCAATGCCCGCACCGGCCCGCACGGCCTCCACCTGGCCGAGTGAGCTTGACACTTCAAAGGCTGGCTTCCAGTCGCGGCTGATTTCCGGCGCATAGGCCAGCGATGGATTGATGACCAGATCTTCCACATAGCCGATCAGCCGGTGGCGATTGAGGTCTTCGGGGCTTTTCGGCGTGCTGTTTTCTTCCAGATAGCTGCGATGGGCATAAAGACAGAGCGTATAATCGACGAGCCTGCGCGCGACGAGCCGTCCCTGATCCGGGCGCTCCACTGTGATGGCGATATCCGCCTCGCGGCGCGATAGCGAAAAAGAGCGCGGCACCGGCACCAGCTGGATGGTGAGATCGGGATATTTCTGCGTCAGCCGCGCCAGCCGGGGCGCCAGGAAATTGACCCCGAACCCGTCTGGCGCGCCGATGCGCACCGTGCCCGAAACGGCAATATCGGCATTGCCCACCTGCGCGCGGGCGGAAAGCATTTCGGCTTCCATGCGCTCGGCGGCAAGCAGAAACTCCTCGCCCGCATGTGTCAGCGTGGACCCGTTGGTGCGCCGCGTCAGAAGTGTGGTGGAAAGGGCTGTTTCAAGCGCGGTGAGGCGGCGCGCCACCGTGGTGTGATTGAGGCCGAGCCGCCTGGCGGCGCCCAGAATCTGGCCGGAGCGGGCAACAGCGAGGAATATGCGGATATCATCCCAGTTCATGGCGTTCTTTGCTTGAGCAGGCATCCCCGATCCCTTTCGGATCATGCGCTTTCCTTACTATAAAAAATGCACAACGGATACGCTTTTCAGTGCCTTGCAATGATGAATTTGCAGAGTCAGGATAGGGCAACGACATCAGGGAGGTTCTTCGATGCGTAATATCGGACATTTTATTGGCGGCAAGCATGTGGCGGGCAAAAGTGGCCGCACGGCCGACATTTTCCAGCCGCTCGATGGCACGGTGCAGGGCAAGGTTGCTTTGGCCACCAAGGAAGAAGTGCGTGCGGCTGTTGAAAACGCCAAGGCTGCACAGCCAGCCTGGGCTGCGACCAATCCGCAGCGCCGCGTGCGCGTTCTGCGCAAGTTCATTGAGCTGGTCGAAGCCGAATATGACAGCCTGGCCGAGCTGCTCGCCCGTGAACACGGCAAGACCATTGCGGATGCCAGGGGCGACATCCAGCGCGGCCTCGAAGTGGTGGAAGTCTGCCTCGGTGCGGCGCACATGCTCAAGGGCGAGTTCACCGACAATGCCGGTACCGGCATCGACACCTATTCCATGCGCCAGCCGCTCGGCGTTGTTGCGGGCATCACGCCTTTCAACTTCCCGGCCATGATCCCGCTCTGGAAGGCTGGCCCGGCGATTGCCTGCGGCAATGCCTTCATCCTGAAGCCGTCCGAGCGCGATCCGGGCGTACCGATGCGCCTTGCCGAACTGTTCCAGGAAGCCGGTCTTCCGGCAGGCATTTTCAACGTCGTCAATGGCGACAAGGAATCGGTCGATGCGCTGCTCGATGATCCCGATGTCCAGGCCATCGGTTTTGTCGGCTCCACGCCGATTGCGCAATATATCTATGGCCGCGGCTGTGCGAACGGCAAGCGCGTGCAGTGCTTCGGCGGTGCGAAGAACCATCTTCTCATCATGCTGGATGCCGATATGGACCAGACCGTCGATGCGCTGATCGGCGCGGGTTACGGTTCGGCTGGCGAACGCTGCATGGCGATCTCCGTTGCCGTACCGGTTGGTGAAGATACCGCCAACCGTTTGATGGAAAAGCTCATTCCGCGCGTCGAATCGCTGAAAATCGGCCCCTCGACCGATAACAGCGCTGATTACGGCCCGCTGGTCACCAAGGCGGCGCTCGACCGGGTGCGCGGCTATGTTGACCTTGGCGTCGAAGAAGGTGCGAAGCTTGTCGTGGATGGCCGCAATTTCAAGATGCAGGGCTATGAAAACGGCTTCTATATGGGCGGCTGCCTGTTCGACCATGTGACGCCGGATATGCGCATCTACAAGGAAGAAATCTTCGGCCCGGTACTCTCGATCGTCCGCGCGAAGAATTATGAAGAAGCGCTGGCCCTGCCGAGCGATCATGAATTCGGCAATGGTGTGGCCATTTTCACCCGCGACGGCGATGCGGCCCGTGATTTCGCCAGCCGCGTGCAGGTCGGCATGGTCGGTATCAATGTGCCGATCCCGGTTCCGATTGCCTATTACACCTTTGGCGGCTGGAAGGCTTCCGGCTTTGGCGATCTCAACCAGCACGGCCCGGATGCATTCCGCTTCTACACCAAGACCAAGACTGTCACCTCGCGCTGGCCGTCCGGGGTTAAGGATGGGGCGGAATTTGTCATCCCGACGATGAAGTAACTACAGCCTAGTGCGGTTCCGGTTTTTACAAAATCGCCGGAACCGCTCTAACCATTTGTTTTACCGCATTATCCGACCAGACTGCTTTGCGCTTTGAACGTGCAAATGTGCCGAAAGCCTGCATTTTTCTGCTCAAAGGCGACAATTTCGGCAAGCTGATTATGAAGCTTGCGTGAGACCGCAATAAACTGCTTGCAGAGCTGCGCCTTGAGCGTGATGCTGTGCCTGTTTCTTTTGTTGGAACTGAGTCACATTTCAAAGGGCAGGCAGAGTATGGGTGAGCGCCAGCAGGCGGGCATAGGGGAGGGCGGCGGACCCGGGCGTGAGCGCCAGGAAGAGGCCCGGCGCATCCTTGAGCGGCTGGAGCGTGAGCATGTCGGTGCCGAAGGCATCGTGCGGCGTGGGTTTTTCCGTACGGCGCAGCATCTTTCCGCTGCCGGTGCGCCTGAAAACGACGCAATCGAACTCTGGGCCACCCGTGTCGGGCGCGGGCTTGGCCTTCTCATAACGCTGGCGATCATCGTCTGGCTCATTTCCTATCTCATGCAAAGCCAGGTATAAAATGACGCTTCCTGCGCCTTCGGATGCGACAACCGTTATTGTCATCTCAAGCCATGTCGTGCGCGGTTCGGTGGGCAATCGCGCGGCTGTCTTCGCTTTGGAAACACTTGGCTTTCCGGTCTGGGCAGTGCCGACGGTGGTGCTGCCATGGCATCCGGGCCATGGGGTTCCGGGTGCTCCGGCCGGACGCATCGTGCCGCCTGCGGATGAATTTGCCCGCCTCATGCAGGACTTGCAGCGCGCGCCATGGCTGAACGAGGTGGGCGCGGTGCTGACCGGCTATCTTGGCCATCCCGAACAGGCGGCGGCGGTGGCCAGTCTGGTCAAGGCCGTGAAGGCGAACAATCCCGAAGCAGTCTATCTCTGCGATCCGGTCATCGGGGACGAGAAAGGCCTTTATGTGCCCGAGGCGACTGCCATGGGCATTCGCGACAGGCTTCTGCCGCTTGCCGATATCGCGACGCCCAATCGTTTCGAGCTTTCCTGGCTGACCGGTGTGCCACTTGAAGACAATAAGGCGCTTATGGAGGCAGCCCTCGATGCGGGGCCTGCCGCCATGCTGGTGACTTCCGCCTTCCCGTTTATGAACGGCAGTATCGGCAATATTCTGCTGACGCCGACGCTTGCCCTGATGGCCGAACATCGCCGGGTGGACGGGCCGACCAACGGGCTTGGCGATTTGACATCTGCCGTCTTTCTGGCGCGCTACCTTTCCGGGCTTTCGGAAGAAAAGACGCTGCAAAGCACAACCGCTGCCGTGTTTGAAATCATGGCGCGCTCGGCCAAGCGTGGAGCGGATGAATTGATGCTGGAAGCCGACGCATCAAGCCTTGCCACGCCAATGGCCATGGTGCAGACGCGGCGGCTTCTTCATCCGACCAAAGGGCTGCGGACCTGAATGGTGAAATTCCTCCCATATGCGCCATGCCGAACATGGTGCCTGCTGGCTGGCGCATGGCGATATGGGCTTGAGAATGCACATGAAACCTGTGTGAAAATTTGTCCGAGAGGATGGGTTCCACAGGGTTCATTTTGATTGATCTTTGAATTCGATAGGGATATTCAAACGCTATGGCTGATCTTCCAGATTCACTTCTTGCTGGTTACAAAACCTTCATGAGCGAGCATTTCGCGCATGAAACGGCACGCTACAGGGACTTGGCTGAAAAAGGGCAATCGCCGGAAACTCTGGTTGTTGCCTGCTGCGATTCCCGCGCTGCGCCGGAAACCATCTTCAATGCCGCACCGGGCGAAATCTTTGTCCTTCGCAATGTGGCCAATCTCATTCCGCCCTATGAGCCGGATGGTGAATACCACGCGGCTTCGGCGGCTTTGGAATTTGCCGTGCAGAGCCTCAAGGTAAAACATATCGTGGTGATGGGCCACGGGCGTTGCGGTGGCATCAAGGCGGCGCTCGACACTGAAAGCGCCCCGCTTTCACCGAGCGATTTTATCGGAAAATGGATGAGCCTCATTTCGCCCGCGGCAGAGGCCATCAGCGGAAATGCGCTCATGACGCAAAGCGAGCGTCATACGGCGCTGGAGCGTATTTCGATCCGCTATTCGCTGGCTAATCTGCGCACTTTCCCTTGCGTGGATATTCTGGAGAAGAAGGGCAAGCTCACCTTGCATGGCGCATGGTTCGATATTTCGACCGGCGAATTGTGGGTGATGGATCACCAGACCGGTGATTTCAAACGCCCTGAACTTTGATAGAAATATTGTGAATGTACAAGAAAGCCCGGCCGAAGCCGGGCTTTCTTGTATTTCATGCAATTATTTGCCGTCGATGGCCTTGCCCATGACGGCGATGGCGCGCTGGTAAACCTGTGCGGCATTCCAGCCCTGAATGGCGGCATAATTGGGTTCGCCCGGCTGATAGCCGGCCCCGCGCTGCCAGCCATGGCCGACGAGGAAGTTGGCGGTGGAATAGAGTGCGTCCGCCTTGGAACGCGCCATGTCGATATGGCCGCTGCCGTCGCCGTCTACACCATAGTTCAGGACATTGACGGGCAGGAACTGGGTCTGGCCGATTTCGCCATGCATGGCGCCGATGGCGGCTGGGCTCAAATCCTCACGGTCGATGAGCTTCAAGGCGGCGTAAAGCTGGTCGGTGAAATAGTCGCTGCGGCGGCAGTCATAGGCAAGCGTTGCCACGGCGGAAAGCGTGTGCTGCTTGCCCATATAGGAACCAAAGCCGGTTTCCATACCCCAGATCGCGATCAGCGGGCCGGCGGGTACGCCATAACGTTTTTCGATATTGGCGAAGAGGGCCGCATTCTGCTGCTTCATGGCGCGGCCGCGCTTGATGATTGTATCTGCCCCGCGCTTCTGCATGAACTGCTCGAAGGAGAGTTTGAAACTCTTCTGGTTGCGGTCGGCATTGATGGTGGCCTGCGCATATTTCGTGTTGGCAAGCGCATTGATGCCTGCCTTGCCAATGCCTCGCGATGCGGCTTCCTTCATCGTCTGCTGAAGCCAGGCATTGTAACCGGCGGCATTGTTGCCGCATTGTGCTGCCTCGGCGATGCCCGCACCTGCCATCATGCCCACCGCAATAACTGCTGCTGCCGTCCAAGACCGGCCTTTGGCAACGAATGCCATTCGTCTCTCCTTTGGAGTTTTGATTCGACTTCGACGCGAATTTGCCATCCCTTACAACAAATGTCATGCCGTATCAGCGGGGCGGGGTGATCGGCCGAGCAGCGGATTTTCAAGCATTTAGTGAAATAGGCATCGAAAGACAGGATAGGCTGGTTTCGTCGAACCACGCCCTTGCCGGGTGGAGGAATGGGCTTTTGCTTGACATTGCAGGCCTTACGCCGTAAAGGCTCTTCCAATCTATCCGCGATCTTCAGAACGCGAGCCACCGACCGGGACCCATCATGGTATAAAGCGATCCCGGAGGTCCACACCCGACAGCGCGATGCGCCCTCGGGTGCCGTGACCCTATGGTTGCTTCCTGAACTGGCAGATGTGCGGGACGATCTATCCCGGACGAGCTTTCCATCTCATCCCGGATAAGCCAAGGAAAATCGATGTTTGAAACACTTCAGGAGCGTCTTGGCTCCATCCTGAACGGCCTTACCGGACGCGGCGCTCTTTCAGAAAGCGACGTGACGGCGGCGCTGCGCGAAGTGCGCCGTGCGCTGATCGAGGCGGATGTTTCGCTGGAAGTGGTTCGTTCCTTTACCGATCGCGTGCGCGAAAAGGCGGTTGGTGCGGAAATCCTGAAAAGCATCAAGCCCGGCCAGATGGTCGTCAAAATCGTCCATGACGAGCTTGTCGAAATGCTGGGCACCGAAGGCGTTGCTATTGATCTGAATGCGCCTGCGCCCGTCGTCATCATGATGGTGGGCTTGCAGGGTTCGGGCAAGACGACCACCACCGGCAAGATCGCCAAGCGCCTGACCGAGCGCCAGCGCAAACGCGTGCTGATGGCTTCGCTCGATACGCGCCGTCCGGCTGCGCAGGAGCAGCTTCGCCAGTTGGGGCTTCAGACCGGCGTGGATACGCTGCCGATCATCGCAGGCCAGTCGCCGGTGGAGATCGCAAGGCGCGCCGTTCAGGCCGCAAAGCTTGGCGCGCATGATGTCGTTATTCTCGATACGGCAGGCCGCACGCATATTGATGAGCCGCTGATGGTGGAAATGGCGGATATCCGCAAGGCCGCCAATCCGCATGAAATCCTGCTCGTCGCCGATAGCCTCACCGGTCAGGACGCCGTCAATCTGGCGCGTAATTTCGATGAACGTGTGGGCATTACCGGCATTGTGCTTACCCGCATGGATGGCGATGGACGCGGTGGCGCTGCTCTTTCCATGCGCGCCATCACCGGCAAGCCGATCAAGCTGATCGCCACCGGCGAAAAGATGGATGCGCTGGAGGAATTCTATCCCAAGCGCATTGCCGACCGTATTCTCGGCATGGGCGACATTGTTTCGCTGGTCGAAAAGGCTGCCGAAAACATCGATGCGGAAAAAGCCGCGGCGATGGCCAGGAAGATGCAGTCGGGCAAGTTCGATCTCAACGATCTTGCCGAGCAGTTCAAGCAGATGAAGAAGCTTGGCGGCATGGGCGGCATCATGGGCATGATGCCCGGTATGGCCAAGATGAAGGATCAGGTGGCCGCTTCCGGTCTGGATGACAAGGTGTTCGACCGCCAGCTTGCCATCATCGGTTCGATGACCAAGGCCGAACGCGCCAATCCGGACCTTTTGAAGCATAGCCGCAAGCAGCGCATAGCCAAAGGTTCGGGCACGAATGCCGCTGACATCAACAAGCTTCTCAAGATGCATCGCCAGATGGCCGACATGATGAAAATCATAGGCAAGGGCAAGGGCGGAATGATGAAGCAGATGATGGGTGGCCTTGCCAGCAAGATGGGGCTGGGCGGCCTTGGCGGTGGTCTGGGTGGTATGCCTGACCTTTCCAAGATGGACCCGAAGCAACTTGAGGCGCTGGCCAAGCAGGCGGAAGCAGCCGGACTCACCAAGGGTGGCCTTGGTGGCGGCTTGGGCGGTCTACCCGGCGGTGGCCTGTCCGGTTTGGGAGGCCCGAAGCTTCCCGGCCTTGGCGGTGGCCTTCCGGGCCTGCCGAAGAAGAAATGAGCAGCATGAGCAACGAGCAGAACACCATACCCGCTGAGCTTCTGGCGCTGCGTGCATCGATCGACAATATCGACGCTGCCCTCATTCATATGTTGGCCGAACGCTTTCGCTGCACGAAGGCTGTCGGCGTATTGAAGGCCGAGCGAGGTCTGGCACCGGCTGATCCGGCCCGCGAGAAGCGCCAGGTGGCGCGGCTGCGCGCGCTGGCCGCAGATGCCAATCTCGATCCCGATTTTGCTGAAAAGTTCCTGAACTTTATCGTGCAAGGAAGTCATTCGGCATCATGAGCATACCGCCGCCAACCATGGCGGAAACCAATAGTTGTGAAAACAGCTTAACCCGTTTTGCCCCAAACCGGGCGAAGCTATTGTCTGAAGGAAAGAAAAAATGGCCCTTAAGATTCGTCTCGCCCGCGCTGGCTCCAAGAAGCGTCCTTACTACCACGTCGTCGTTGCCGATGTTCGCGCTCCGCGCGATGGCCGCTTTATCGAAACCGTTGGCTCGTGGAACCCGGTTCTGCCGAAGGACGCCGAACGCGTGAAGCTCGATGCCGAGCGCATCCAGCATTGGATTGCACAGGGCGCACAGCCGACCGACCGCGTTCTGCGCTTCCTCGATCAGGCTGGCATTGCCAAGCGTCCGTCCCGCAACAACCCGACCAAGGGTGAGCCGGGCAAGAAGGCTCAGGAACGTCTGGCCCTGGCCAAGCAGGCTGAAGAAGAAGCCGCTGCAAAGGCTGCTGAAGCTGCCGCAGCCGCTGCTGCTCCGGCTGAAGAAGCTGCCAGCGAATAATTTTCTCGCACGGTTTGTTTTGGGAAAGCGGCGGAGCAATTCGCCGCTTTTTCTTTAGTTTTATTTTTAAAGCACTCCTGCGATTGACGATTTGTCGCCGTGTGGCGTGCTTTTGGCGCAGGTTTTGCCCTGTTGTTCAAATCGACTGGAAAAGGCGCGAATTTCGTCTATCCTGTTGATCTGACGGCTCGCATATTCTTGAACGCGAATCTGCCGGCACCGATATCGATCTTTCCGGGCGCTTCAACGCCTCTTTTCAGGAGAAGCCCATGACCGCTCAGACGGTTGCCACTTCCTTTTCTTTCCGCCGCATTTTTATCGCTCTCGGTTTGACCGTTCTGGTTCCGCTGCTTTCAGCCTGCGGTTTCAACACGATCCCGACCAATGAGGAAAAGGCCAAGGCCGCGTGGAGCGAAGTGCAGAACCAGTATCAGCGCCGCGCCGATCTGGTACCCAATCTGGTCGAGACCGTGAAGGGCTATGCAGCGCATGAAAAGGAAACCCTGCAAGCCGTGATCGAGGCGCGCGCCAAGGCCACGCAGGTGCAGATCACGCCGGAAACGCTGAACAATCCTGCGCTTTTCAAGCAGTTTCAGGACAATCAGGCAAACCTCACCAGTGCACTGTCGCGCTTGATGGTTGTCGTGGAAAAATATCCTGACTTGAAGGCCAACCAGAATTTCCTCGCTCTGCAATCGCAGCTTGAGGGTACTGAAAACCGCATTGCAGTGGCTCGCCGCGATTATATCGAGGCGGTACGCACCTATAATACGTCACTGCGAACCATGCCGACGATGATCTGGACATGGATCTGGTATCGCGATGCACAGCCCATGCCGACCTTCAGCGCCGATGCAGGCAGCCAGGCCGCGCCTAAGGTCAACTTC
The DNA here is from genome assembly GCF_000007125.1 of Brucella melitensis bv. 1 str. 16M. NCBI lineage: Bacteria > Pseudomonadati > Pseudomonadota > Alphaproteobacteria > Hyphomicrobiales > Brucellaceae > Brucella > Brucella melitensis. The sequence goes on from NC_003317.1 coordinate 232,657, forward strand.
AACTGATCGGCGTTTTCGTGGCGGGTATTAGGATCAGGCAGAACCGTTCTTGTGGCTGGAAATGGCCGCAGGGGCTGCTTGCGGCCATGGTTGTGCTGTTTGCCGCCCTTTGTGCCTTTCAGGGCGCGCTGGCGCAGGAGGCTGCGAAACCAACGCTGTCGCTGACGGGCCGCGTGGTGGATGCTGCGGGTATCATCGATCCCGCGCAGCGCCAGCAGCTTGTACAGAAACTTGCGGATTTTGAAGCGAAATCCTCCGATCAGCTGGTGGTGGTGACAGTGCCAAGCCTCAATGGCGAGGACATTGAAACCTATTCCAACCGCCTTTTCCGGGCCTGGGCGCTGGGCCAGAAACAGGAAAATAACGGCATATTGCTGGTGGTTGCGCCCAATGACCGAAAGGTGCGCATCGAGGTCGGCTATGGCCTGGAAGGCGTCATGACCGATGCGCTTTCGAGCATCATCATCAATGGTACGATCATCCCCGAATTTCGCAGCGGCAACTATTCGCAAGGCATTGTCCAGGGGGTGGATGGCATCCTCTCGGTGCTTTCCGGCGATTCGGTCGAATTTGAAGCGCGGGCGAAGCGCAATGTGCAGACCAGCTCAGATGACGTGGACTGGGTCTTCGTGGTCTTCATCGCCTTCTGGTGCCTGATCTTTTTCGGTGGCTTCGGCATGGCAATCCTGACGCCGATTTTCGGTCGCAAGATCGAACCGGGTAAATATCAATGGCTTGGCATGGTCATCGATTATACCAATCGCGGCGGGTCTGGCCGGGGTGGAGGTTTCGGTGGCGGCTTTTCCGGCGGCGGTGGTTCATCGGGCGGCGGCGGCGCTTCGGGTAGCTGGTAGGGAGAGGCAAGGATGACGCATCACACGCTGATTGGCGCCGACGATCATGCCCGCATTGCCGAGGCAATTCGCAAGGCGGAAGCCGAGACCAGCGGCGAAATCTATGCCGTTCTGGCGCGCTCCAGCGATGATTATTTCTTCGCAGCGGGTTTTGTCGCAGCCTGCGGCATCCTGATCGCCTCTGTGTTCGCGGCTTTCCTCGCCCATTGGTACTGGTTTGACATTCGCCTGCCAATATTCGGGCTTGCGGTTTTGGCGGCCTTTGTTTCGGCCATGGTGCTGCTGTGGTTTGTGCCGTCGATCCGCATGTTGCTGGTGCCGCGCCGTATTCGCTATAAGCGCGCGCATCTCAATGCCTTGCAGCAATTCCTGGCGCGAAATGTTCATATCACCGAGCAGCGCACCGGCATCCTGCTTTTCGTGTCCATGGCAGAGCATTATGCGGAGGTGATCGCCGATGCGGGCATCAATGCCCGCGTCGAACAGGAGGAGTGGAACGCGATTGTTTCCACGCTCATCCATCACGCATCGCGCGCAGCGGTTGGCGAAGGCTTCGTTGAGGCCATCGGCCAGGCGGGCAAGCTGCTCTCGCATCATTTCCCGGCAGGTGATGATGACGTCAACGAACTGGACGATCATCTGATCAAACTTTGAGGCCCAGGTTCACCGCAAAATGTGGCGGGGTGAATTGTTTTTTGCCTTTTTGCGCATGGTGATTTTCCAGATGTGGAGAAATACTCCGGTATATTCTGAAATTTCAGGCTAAATTTTCGTAGTAATCTTTCAAATTGAGCGGATCAGATGCTTCTTTTCTGACTTTTCGGGAAAATTTTCGTTATCTTCAGTGAATTAGGATCGAATCCCATGGCTAATCTGCTAATTTGGCGCGCATTGCCATAATGACAGGGAGTATCCGGCGTGACTGCAAAGCAGGATCGGTCGAGCAAGGTTAAGGTTTCAAAGGCAAGCAAGGAGGGGAAGAAGGGAGGAAAGTCGAAGGCATTCGCTGCCTTTTCGCAGCTTCTCTTCGAGTGGGCGCCGCCGGAAGATCTCGCGGCTTATGATGCCGCCGCCCTCGAAAGTTCTGCCCTTCATGGCTATGCCGCGCTCGAAGCCTACCGCAAGGGCAAGAGCATCATCAATATTGACGACGGTATCGCACGCCATGGCAAGCCCCATAGCCGGCCGGTGAGCGTCATCACCATCGTCAACGACAATATGCCCTTTCTGCTCGACTCGATCATGGGTGAGCTGAACGATCATACCAGCCAGATTTTCATGGTCGTGCATCCGGTTCTCGATATTTCGCGCGAGAAGGACGAACTGGTCATTCTGGGTGAAGCTTCGCAGCTTGCGCCTGCCAAGGGTGTGGAGCGCGTCAGCCTGGTGCAGATTCACCTGCCCGCACTCAGCAAACAGGCCAAGGCCGATCTTACCGCCGGGCTGAAACGTGTTTTGGGTCAGGTGCGCTCTGCGGTCAGCGACTGGAAACCGATGCTGAAGCGGCTTGATGGCGCCATCGATGATTACAAGCGCGCCTATAAACTGACCGGCAATGCCGCGATGCCGGAAGCCATCGCGTTTCTTGAATGGCTGCGCGACGATCATTTCATTTTCCTCGGCCTTCGCGAGCTGGTTTTCGAGGGAACCGGCAAAAAGCGCGATCTCGTTGCGGCGAAGGAGCCGCTCGGAATTCTGGGCGATAATGAAGTGCGTGTGCTGCGCAAGGATGATGACGATACTGTCACCCCGCGCGAAATCACGGAATTCCTCGATAGCGCCGAACCGTTGATCGTCACCAAGGCAAATTCGCTTTCGTCGGTGCATCGCTGTTCCTATCTCGATTATATCGGCGTGAAGATTTTCGGGGGCAGGGGCGAAGCCATTGGTGAACTGCGCCTTGTTGGCCTCTTCACCTCGGTTGCCTATACGAGCTCGGTTGCAGGCATTCCGTTCATCCGCTCCAAGGCCGATGCGGTCATCAGGCATCTGGGCTTCAACCGCGAGGATCACTCGGGCAAGGCACTCATCAACGTGCTGGAAGAATATCCGCGTGACGAGCTTTTCCAGATCGATACGGAAAGCCTCACCGCCAATGCCGAACTGATCCTGGCGCTGGGCGAGCGCCCGCGTGTGCGCGCCATTCCGCGGCTGGACCGTTTCGGTCGTTTTGCCACGGTGCTGGTCTATATCCCGCGTGACCGTTACGATTCTGCCGTGCGTGAAAAGATCGGGCATTATCTGGTCGACGTCTATGGCGGCGACAGTTTTGAGTTCCACCCCGTCTTTTTGCAGAACGGCCTGACGCGCGTTCAGTTCGTCATCCGCCGTCATGAACGCTCCACGCCGCATGTGGATCGAGAGGCGCTGGAAGCTGAAGTGCGCGCCATGGTGCGCAACTGGGAAGATGCGGTGCGCGAAAGTGCTGAAACGGTGGATGCCGACACGGTTGCGCTTGCCGCGAGCTTTCCGCCTTCCTACCGCGAAATCTTCACCGCGCCGGAGGCGCTGGTCGATGCGGAGCGTATTGCGGGTCTCAGCCCCGAAGAGCCGCTCTTCGTCGATTTTTATCGCTACCGCACCGATGGGCCGGATGCGGTTTCGCTGAAGCTTTATCATCACGGTGCGCCGGTTGTGCTGTCGCAGCGTGTGCCGCTTCTGGAAAACATGGGCTTCCGTGTCGTCAGCGAGCAGACGATCGACCTGCCCCATGCAGGCAAGGATGGCGCGCCTGTCTATCTGCACGATATGCAGCTTGTGAACGCTTATGGTGCACCTGTCGATCTTTCCGACGATGGCGAGATGCTGGAAGAAGTCTTCCGAACGGTCTGGGACGGCCTGGCTGATAATGACGGCTATAATGCTCTGGTGCAGACCGCGCGCCTGACCGCGCGCCAGATCATGATCCTGCGTTCCTATGGCCGCTATCTACAGCAGGCAGGCATTGCCTATTCGCAAAGCTTTATTGCTGCCGCACTCAACCGTTATCCGGAAATTGCAAGCGATCTCTATGCGCTGTTCGATTTGCGCTCCAATCCTTCGTCCAAGCGGCGCGATGCGGCTGAAAAGAAGCTGGTCGATGCCATTGAGACCGCATTGCTCGGTGTGCCGAGCATTGATGACGACCAGATATTGCGCCGTTTCCGCAATCTGATCGAAGCGACGCTGCGTACTAATGCCTACCAGCCGGATGGCGATGGCAAACCGCGCGTCACCTTTGCCTTCAAGCTCAATCCGCGTCTGGTCGATGGCCTGCCGGAGCCGCGCCCCTATCGCGAAATCTTCGTCTATGGGCCGGAAGTGGAAGGCGTGCACCTGCGTTTCGGTGCGGTTGCCCGTGGCGGGTTGCGCTGGTCGGATCGCGCGCAGGATTATCGCACCGAAGTGCTGGGGCTTGTGAAGGCCCAGCAGGTGAAGAATGCGGTGATCGTGCCGGTTGGCGCCAAGGGCGGCTTCTATCCCAAGCGCCTGCCGGTTGGCGGAGACCGCAATGCGGTGTTTGAAGCCGGCCGCGATGCCTATAAGGTATTTATCTCCACGCTTCTGTCGGTCACTGACAATATTGAGGATAATCATGTCGTGCCACCGACGGAAGTCGTGCGCCATGACAATGACGATCCTTATTTCGTCGTTGCCGCCGACAAGGGCACGGCGACCTTCTCCGATACGGCGAACGCCATCAGCCAGGCGCATGATTTCTGGTTGGACGATGCCTTCGCATCCGGCGGTTCCGCCGGTTACGACCACAAGGGCATGGGCATTACCGCGCGCGGCGCGTGGGAAGCCGTGAAGCGGCATTTCCGCGAATTCGACATGGATATCCAGAGCGAGCCTTTCACGGTTGTCGGCGTGGGCGACATGTCGGGCGACGTGTTCGGCAATGGCATGTTGCTTTCCGAGCAGATCAGGCTCGTGGCCGCCTTCGACCATCGCGATATCTTCATCGATCCGAACCCGGTTCCAGCCGACGGTTTTGCCGAGCGCAAGCGTCTGTTTGAACTGCCGCGTTCGAGCTGGCAGGATTATGACCGCTCCAAGCTTTCGGCAGGTGGCGGCATCTATAGCCGCAGCCAGAAGACGATTACGCTGTCGGCAGAAGCATCCGCGGCTATCAGCCTTGGCAAGACCACGGCCACGCCGCAGGAAATCATGACCGCGATCCTGAAATCGAAGGTCGATCTTCTCTGGTTCGGCGGCATCGGTACCTATATCCGCTCGTCCGCCGAAACGGATGCGCAGGTGGGCGACCGCGCCAATGATGCGATCCGCATCACCGGCTCGGAAGTGGGCGCGCGCGTGATCGGGGAAGGCGCAAATCTCGGCGTGACGCAGCGCGGGCGCATCGAATATGCGCTGGCAGGCGGTCGCGGCAACACGGACGCCATCGACAATTCGGCGGGCGTCAATTGTTCCGACGTCGAGGTCAATATCAAGATCGCGCTGGCTGCCGCCATGCGTTCGGGCAAGTTGAAGCGCCCCGCGCGCAACAAGCTTCTCGTCAGCATGACCGATGATGTGTCGGAACTGGTTTTGCGCAACAACTATCTGCAACCGCTGGCGCTTTCGCTCAGTGAACGTCTGGGACTGGCCGAACTGCCCTATCAGGCGCGTTTCATGGCGGAGCTTGAAAACCGCAAGCTTCTGGATCGCAAGGTCGAGAACCTGCCTTCGGATGCTGTTCTGGCCGAACGCCAGAAGGCGGGCCAGCCGCTGACACGCCCGGAACTGGCGGTTCTGCTGGCCTATGCCAAGCTGTCGCTGTTGGATGATCTGGTGGCAAGCAAGCTTCCAGACGAACCTTACTTCCAGTCGCTGCTGTTCGGCTATTTCCCCAAGCGCATGGCCAAGACCTATGCGGAGGAAATTTCGCACCATCGTCTGAAGCGGGAAATCATCGCCACTTTGCTGGCAAATGATGCGGTCAATCGCGGCGGCATCACCTTTGTCAGCCGTCTGGCCGATACGACGGGCAAGTCGCCCGCCGATATTCTGCGCACCTATGTTGCGGTGCGCGATGGCTTTGAAATCAACGCGATCTATGACGCCATCGATGCGCTGGACAATCAGGTGCCGGGCGATGTGCAGAACCAGTTCTATCACCTCGTTGGTGAGATGTTGCAGGCCACCACGGCCTGGGTGCTGCGCAATGACACGACCCGTGCCAACCTGACGGAACTGGTGGGCACCATCACCAGGGCGCGTGCCGAGCTGGAACCGCGTTTCGACGGCCTGATGCCGGAATATCTGAAAAGCGCACTTCAGGCCGACAAGGCCGCATTCATGGAAAAGGGCGCGTCAGCCTCGCTTGCGCAGCGCCTCGCCAATCTCCAGCTTGCGGATATCATGCCGGATATTGCATTGATCGCGCATCTGGCTGGCGCAGACGTGGTGGCGGCTGCCAAAGCCTATTTCGCCGTTTCCGAGGCATTCCGCATCGGGCGGATAGAGGACGCCGCGCGCTCCATTCCCGTTGCCGACTATTATGATGGTCTGGCGCTTTCGCGGGCGAGTGATACGATCACACAGGCCGCACGCGGCATCACCATTGCGGCGCTGAAGCGCTTCGCCAAGGAGAAGGACCCAGCAGCGGCATGGCTTGCCGCGGATGGCGCCCGTATCGAACAGGTGAAAAATCGCATGGTGGCGCTGACGGAGGGAGGGGATCTGACCGTTTCCCGCCTTGCGGTTGCGGCGGGTCTTATGTCCGATCTGGCGCAATAATCACGCCCGGCCTTGAAAGAATGAAAAGGGTGGCTCTCGCGCTACCCTTTTCTGTTTTTGTATCGTCAATATAGGCAATATAAGAATCGTTTGTTTGAGACGCTTTTGGGATGAGTTGACAATTATTCATAAAATGCTTGCGTGTTTCCGGTCGGAGGCGGGTTCGTGCCTTTTCGGAAAGCGTCCGGCGGACAGGAGCAGGGATTGACCGAACAAGTGATGGCGCCCCGCCGCCATGCCGCGCGTCGCGGCGTATGGGGATGGATTTTCTTCGATTGGGCGGCACAGCCCTTTTTCACGGTTGTAACCACATTCATTTTCGGCCCCTATTTCATTTCCCATGTCGCCGCCACGCCTGAAGAGGGGCAGATGGCGTGGGGATATGGTTTCGCGGTGGCGGGGTTGCTCATCGCCATTCTCTCGCCAATCCTCGGCTCGGTTGCGGATAAAACCGGTGCGCGTAAGCCCTGGATCGGCTTCTTTGCAGTTTTGAAAATCATTTGCCTGTCGCTTTTGTGGTTTGCGGTTCCGGGTGCAAACCTGTTCTGGGTTCTGTGCGCTTTCGCCATCGCCATGGTGGCGGCAGAATTTTCCATCGTCTTCAACGATTCCATGATGCCGCGTCTGGTGGCGCGTGAAGATATCGGGCGCGTGTCGAATATCGCCTGGGGGCTTGGCTATCTTGGCGGCATGATCGTGCTGATTTTCGTGGTCTTTTGCCTTGCCGCATCGCCGGAAACAGGCCGGACGATCATCGGGATGAAGCCGCTCTTCGGCCTTGATCCGCAACTGGGCGAGGGCGCGCGCATCACCGGGCCTCTGGCCGCGCTCTGGTATTTCATTTTCATCCTGCCGATGTTTTTCTTCACGCCCGATGCGGCAAAGGGTGAGCCCTTGCGCACGGCGCTTCGCTCCGGCTTGAGCGAGTTGAAGGCGACATTGGCGGAGGTGCGCCACCGTTCCGGCATTGTGCGCTTTCTTGCTGCGCGGATGATCTATCAGGATGGCGTCAATGCACTGCTGGCGCTGGGAGGCGGTTATGCTGCGGCCATGTTCCACTGGACGATTACCGAGATCGGACTTTTCGGCATGATCCTCAATGTCATGGCGATCATCAGTTGCCTCATCGCCAGCAGGCTCGATATGCGCTTCGGCTCCAAGAAGGTCGTGATCGGCGCGCTGGTGCTTCTGTTCTTCGCTTCACTTGGCATTATTTCGACAGCAAGGGACTATACGCTTTTTGGCCTCCTGCCCTTCACGCTGGAAGGCGAGGGCAAGCTCTTCGGTACCGCCGCCGAGCATAGTTATCTGATCTATGGGCTGATGATCGGCGCGGCCTTTGGGCCGGTGCAGGCTTCCTCGCGGTCCTGGTTTGCGCGCAGTATCAAGCCGGAGGAATCGGGCCGCTATTTCGGCCTTTATGCGCTGGCTGGCCGCGCAACCAGCTTTATGGGGCCATTTCTGGTGGCCAGCATTACCGCCATCAGTGGTTCAGCGGCTCTTGGCATGTCGGTACTGCTGTTGTTTTTTGTAGCAGGCTTTGCGCTGACGCTGATTACGCCCTATCCGGCGGACCGTCTGATATGACAAAGGCCCCGAAACATATGTTCCGGGGCCTTTGCTTTATATGTTCCGATCAGTGGCGGAAGTGGCGCATCCCCGTCATGACCATGGCGATGCCATGTTCATCGGCAGCGGCGATCACTTCGTCGTCACGCATGGAGCCGCCCGGCTGGATGACGGCGGTTGCACCGGCCTCGACAGCGGAAAGCAGACCGTCTGCAAAGGGGAAGAATGCATCGGACGCGACCACGCAGCCCTTGGTGAGCGGCGCTGCAAGGCCGGCGGCTTCGGCCGCATCTTCTGCCTTGCGGGCGGCAATGCGGGCTGAATCCACGCGGCTCATCTGGCCTGCGCCAATGCCGACCGTTGCGCCGTCCTTCACATAGACGATGGCGTTCGACTTCACATGCTTGCCGACGCGGAAGGCGAATTTCAGATCGTTAAGCTCGGCTTCGGTCGGTGCGCGCTTGGTGACGACCTTGAGATCGAGATCGTCCACCACACCATTGTCGCGCGACTGGACCAGCAGGCCACCGGCAACCGTCTTGGCGGCAATGCCCTTGGCGCGCGGGTCCGGCAGGCCGCCGGTGACAAGCAGGCGCAGGTTCTTCTTGGCCGCGACGATGGCCTGTGCGCCTTCGGTGGCATCGGGCGCGATGATGACTTCTGTGAAGGTTTTCACGATCTCTTCAGCGGCTTCCTCATCGAGCGTCCTGTTGAGCGCGACAATGCCGCCAAAGGCCGAAACCGGATCGCAGGCGAGTGCCTTGAGGTAGGCTTCCTTAATGGTGGACGCTTCCGCCACGCCGCATGGATTGGCGTGCTTGATGATGGCAACGGCTGCGGTGCGGGCGGGATCGAATTCGGCCACCAGCTCAAAAGCCGCATCGGTATCGTTGATGTTGTTATAGGAAAGCTGCTTGCCCTGAAGCTGGGTCGCAGTGGCAACGCCGGGGCGCTTTTCGCCGGTGAGATAAAAGCCAGCCGTCTGGTGCGGGTTTTCACCGTAGCGCATGACGGAATGCAGCTTGCCGGCAACCGCGCGATAGGTCGGCGTTTCTTCGTCGATTGCTTCGGCAAACCAGTTGGAAATGGCCGCGTCATAAGCTGCCGTGCGCGAAAAGGCCTTGGCGGCAAGCTTTTTGCGGAAGGCAAGCGGCAGGGAGCCGGAATGCTTTTCCAGTTCAGCCACGACGTCTGCATAATCGGCAGGGTCAACGACGGTTGCGACATAGGCGTGGTTCTTGGCCGAAGCGCGGATCATCGCCGGGCCGCCAATGTCGATATTCTCGACGGTCGTGTCGTAGTCGCCGCCCTTGAAGCGGACTTCCTCGAACGGATAAAGATTGATGACGGCAAGATCGATGCCGCCAATGCCGTGTTCTTCCATGGCCGCGACATGTTCCGGGTCGTTGCGCACGGCGAGCAGGCCGCCATGGACTGCCGGATGCAGCGTCTTGACGCGCCCATCCATGATTTCCGGAAAGCCGGTGATTTCGGATACGTCCTTCACCGGAATGCCTGCGGCGGCAATCGATTTTGCTGTGCCGCCGGTCGAGAGGATTTCGACGCCATTGGCATGAAGCGCCTTGGCGAAATCGATCAGGCCGGTTTTGTCGGAAACGGAAAGGAGGGCGCGGCGCACCCGATGAAGATCGGGAGCGGGAATATGCTTGGAGCTGACAGCCATAGGGAGTTGGTCTCTTCGTTGCTGAAACGGATGCGTTCAGGAAAGTGGACGGCTCGCCCTAACACAAGCGCGCCGAGAATCCTACCGCAAAAGACCGATTTGAACTTTATACGTAACTGCCGAGGGCGACGCGGCTGAACTGCCAGTTCACTTCCGGCAGGTCGGAAGCAGGGAAGGAGAGCACGATCTGCTTTGATGTCACGGGGCCGCGGAAGCCCGCAAAGAAGATCGAATCTTCCAGTTGTGGCGCAACTTCAAAGCAGGAAAAGACCCAGGTGTCGTCGCGGTCTCCTGACAGAACGATCAATCCGTTCTCATCAAAGGAAATATCGACCGACGGATGCAGGTGGAAACGCACCGCAATATTGTCGCGCCCGTTTGCCTTGGATGGGCGGCCATCGCCGCGATAGAACCGGTCTGCGCCCTGAATGACGCTGCCATTATGCGACAGCACGATACGGCGCTCGTGATAGATGCCGAACAGGCGCGCATAGCCGTCGTGGCTGGCAACAAAGCCCTGCCGCCCCATTTCCTCGATCCGGTCGCGCTGCACGCGGGTGGGGCCTGCAATGATCGGCGTGCCGATCATGTTGGAAAGGCTCGCATTGAGGCTGAAACGGCACGAGGACGTATCGTTGATGGTGGCGGTGGAGTGTGCAGCCGTCGAGCGGCCCAAAGGACGAAATTCCGGCGGGCCGAAACGGTCGATGCCGGAATTGACAATATAACGCTGGCGCCCGGAGGACATTTCAAAGGCGAGACAACCGGCATGGGCGTCCCGCGATGCTGTCACCGGCGGCGGCAGTCCGGTGTCGGCAATGATGGTGGTGGACCCCATCGAAAGCCGCTCATAACCGGAATAGGGCGCGTGGGTCAGCGGCGATCCGGCGGTTTCATCATGCCGCAGAACCGAAATGATGCGTTCCGGCATGGTTGGGCCGACGCCGTTGAAAAGCGCAAGGCTGCCATCCTGATGGCGGAAGAAGCGCAGCGCAGGCAACATGCGTTCAACGGCTTCGATCAGCGCCTTGGGCGGCGATTCCGTGCCATTGGCATAAGTCTGGCGAAGCGGCAGAAGATCGGCCAGCAATTCCAGAACCGTAACGGGATTGCGCGAGATATGCCCGCCATCCGGCATGATCTGGCGTTTCAGCTCATATTCCAGATTGCGCCGCGCGGCGCGGGCAGTCGGCGGCGAAACAGGCAGCGCCAGGGCGGCGAAAGCAAGCGCGATGCGGGCGCGCAAGCGTTCCTCTCCATCATCCATGGCGGCGGCGACGGTGCGCAGATAGCGCACCTGCATGGCGAGCGAGCGCATGAATTTGCGATAGGCGGGCAGTTCCGCACCCGACAGGATGAGGTTGGAATGCTGCAACCATGCGATGATGCGCTGGGCGGTGACTTCCGGCGCCCAGGCAATGCCGCCGATGCGCTTGCCGAACATGCGCATCCAGTCATCGACGAGCGCGCGCGCATTGGCGGTTGCCAGTTCGCTATTGGCGCTTTTGAGATGGCGCAGCCAGCCGAAACCCTGAAGGGCTGCTTCCCATTCAGGCGTTGGCGGTTCGACGGCGAAAGGCGACAATCCGCCGGTTTCGACGAGGCGTCCGGCCAGCGCGAAACGGCCATGATAGAATTCCTGCGCCAGTTGCGGGTCGGCAACGCGCAGGTCAGACGGGGCGATCAGGATGCGGTCCGGCGTAAAGCCGGTGAAGCGCCAGCGATAAAGCGGTCCCATGCGAAGGCGGCGGCTGAATTTGCGCCACGCCTGTGCAATGGCCAATCCCCAAAGATGTGGGGTTTCGCTGAGGGCGACTGTCACCCGGTCTTTCTCCGTATTGTTTGTCATTATTTTGCGGCCATTAGAACAGCCCGTTTCCTTTATACAATTGTATGGAAATGGTGAATCGAGCGTTAACCATACCGGACGGAAATGCGACCAGTATGTCAAAATACACATTTTGCGGTTTTATACGCGCTTGAAACGGGCCGCGAAGAAGCCGTCCATGCCGGCCATGTGCGGATTGCCGTCCAAACGATCCGGCGGCAGGTCTGCCGGGGTGGAGCGCAGGAAGCCTTCCGCCGTCACCAGCCCTTCAAGGCCGGGACAATCCTGCTCCGTGATTGGGAACGGTTCCAGCAGCGGATTTTCCGGCGCCTTGCGCGCCATTTCCTCGCCTTCGAGCGGATGCAGCGAGCAATTGGAAAAGACGATCACGCCGCCGGGTTTCACCAGCGTGGCTGCGTGCGCCAAAAGCTTGCCCTGAAGTTCTGCGAGTTTTGCAATGTCCTGCGGCGTCTTGGTCCATGGCACGTCCGGGTGACGGCGCACCGTGCCGGTGGACGAGCAGGGCGCATCCAGAAGCACGGCGTCGAACAGTTCGTCGGGCTTAAAATCCATCAGATTGGTGGCGACAGTCTTCGCCTCGAAACCGAGGCGTTCCAGATTGGCGTTGAGACGCTTCAGCCGGTTTTCGGACAGGTCAAGCGCGGTCACGTCGGCCCCCTGAAGCACAAGCTGCGCCGTCTTGCCGCCGGGGGCGGCACAAAGATCGGCAACCCGTTTGCCTTTGATATCGTCCATCAGGCGCGCAGGCAGGCTTGCCGCTACATCCTGCACCCACCATTCGCCCTCGGCAAAGCCGGGCAGGTCGGTGAGATTGCTCTCCACCGTTTGCAGGCGCACCGAACCATTGGGCAGCGCCACGCCGCCGAGCTTTTCGGCCCATGCCTTGGCATCGCCCTTGACCGTGAAATCGATCGGCGGCTCATAGGCGTGCATGGCGAGAATGGTCGCTGCTTTTTCCGTGCCATAGGCGTCGGTGATGCTCTTGGCAAACCATTCTGGCACATTGGCTTCGGGCTCAAATGTATGGGCGAGCGCGCGTTCCTTGTTGCGCGCGAGACGCCGCAGCAGGGCGTTGACCAGACCGGCATATTTGCGGTTGCGCGGATCGCTGTTCGCGGCCTCGACTGCAAGATCGACTGCCGAATGGTCGGGCAGGTCGAGATAGAAAATCTGGGCGACGGCAACATGGAGCAGATGCTTCAGCGCCACGGCATTTTCCGGCAATGGCCGGTCGAGCCGCTTGTTGATGGCGCGTTCGATGCTGCCGCGATTGTGCAGCGCAGAACCCAGAATGGCGCGAACCAGCGCGCGGTCGCGCGGCTCCAGCGCCAGATATTGCGGATGGCCGTGGGCATTGTCGGTCAGGCCGTCGAGCGAGGTGTTCTTTTCGATCACCGCGCCCAGAAGGCGGGCCGCACACAAACGCGCCGCCAGACCGGGGCGCAGGTCTGCGGCGCTGTTGCTATTCGTTTGCGGCTTTTTGTTTCCACGCTTCGGCGCGGGTTTTTTATCGTTCACACTAGCCTTCTTTATTTACGACCACGGCCCCCGATAGCGGGAACCGCCATTGCTGTTGCCGCCTGCATTATCACTTCTTTGCCCCCAGGGACCACTGTTTTGTGAAGGGGCGGCGGCGCGCGCCGTCATTGCGGCCGAGCGGATACCCGTTTCAGCAGCCATCTGTTCAAGTGCGGCAATGCGGTTGTCGGTATCCGGGTGGGTCGAGAAAAGATTGTCCGCGCCACGTCCGCTCAGCGGGTTGATGATGAACATATGCGCGGTCGCCGGGTTGTGTTCGGCTTCTTCATTCGGGATGACCTTGGCACCACGCGCGATCTTGCCTAGCGCGGAGGAGAGCCACAGCGGATTGCCGCAGATTTCCGCGCCGCGCTTGTCGGCGGCATATTCGCGGGTGCGGCTCACCGCCATCTGCACAATCATCGCCCCGAAGGGTGCGACGATCATGGCAAGAAGCGTGCCGACGACGCCCATGACGCCATTGCCGTTTTCGCGATTGCCGCCGAGGAAGAAAGCAAAATTGCCGAGCATGGATATGGCACCGGCAAGTGTTGCCACGATGGTCATGGTCAGCGTGTCGCGGTTCTGGACGTGGGCCAGCTCGTGCGCCATCACGCCTGCGACTTCTTCCGGCGAAAGCCAGTTGAGGAGGCCGGTTGTGGCCGCCACGGCAGCATTTTCCGGGTTGCGGCCCGTGGCAAAGGCATTCGGCTGGTCTTCATGGATGATATAGACCTTCGGCATGGGCAGGCCCGCATTAGCGGCAAGACCGCTCACCATACGGTAATATTCGGGTGCGCTGCGCTCGTCCACTTCCTGCGCATTGTACATGCGCAGCACCATTTTGTCGGAATTCCAGTAGCCGAACAGGTTCATGGCGACGGCGATCACAAGCGCGATCATCATGCCGCCGCCGCCGCCCAGCAAATAGCCAATACTCATGAACATCACCGTCATGAGGGCGATCAGCATGGCAGTTTTCGTCATATTCATCCGTGGCGGTCTCCAAATCTGGCAATTGCCCGTCAAACGGTTTTGCACGGCAAGCCTTTCTGCCTATATGATGGGTATGAAAAAGCTTCGCTTCAATATTTGTGGCAAAGCCGAGAATTGGAATGTTATCGATGAGCGAAAATAACGACGCAGCCCATGCCCCGGAAAACGTGGACAAGCGCAGGTTTGAAGACCTCCCGCCTGCTGCCCAGCGCGCGCTGAAGGAAGCCGAAGCGCGTCGCGCTGCTGAAAAGGCGGAAAAGCTGCCGCGTGAAATCGGTGGTCGCGGCGGTAAGGACCCAGCCCGTTATGGTGACTGGGAGATCAAGGGACGCACGATCGACTTCTAAAAAGTTTGGGTTATTTCCGCTCCTGCGGCCTGTAACGCCCTCATCCTGAGCCGGTGCGCAGCACCGTGTCGAAGGACGAGGAGGGCGGGCTCAGGATGATGAGGGTGGGTATTTTCAAAGCAGAAAGGCCGGGAAGTCTCCCGGCCTTTCTGTTGTCATTTCTTGTTCTGGCGATTTTCGATCAGGTCGTCCACCACGCCCCGATCGGCGAGCGTTGAGGTGTCGCCCAATGCGCCGAACTCGTCTTCGGCGATCTTGCGCAGGATGCGGCGCATGATCTTGCCGGAACGGGTTTTCGGCAGTCCGGGCGCAAACTGGATCTTGTCCGGTGTGGCGATGGGGCCGATTTCCTTGCGCACATGCTGGACCAGTTCCTTGCGCAACTCGTCCGGGTCCTGCGCGTCTGCGCCGGTCATCAGCGTGACATAGCAATAGATGCCCTGTCCCTTGATCGGGTGCGGATAGCCGACCACGGCGGCTTCCGAAACCGAGTGATGCGAGACAAGTGCCGATTCGATTTCCGCCGTGCCGAGGCGATGGCCGGAAATATTCAGCACGTCATCGACGCGGCCGGTGATCCAGTAATAGCCGTCCTCGTCGCGGCGGCAGCCATCGCCCGAAAAATACATCCCCTTATAGGTGGAGAAGTAGGTTTCGATGAAACGCTTGTGGTCGCCATAGACGGTGCGCATCTGGCCCGGCCAGGAGTCGGAGATGCACAGGTTGCCGTCGGCTACGCCCTCCTGCACATTGCCTTCATTGTCCACCAGCACCGGCTTGACGCCGAAGAACGGGCGTGTTGCCGAACCGGGTTTCAAATCGGTCGCGCCGGGAAGTGGGGTGATGAGGATGCCGCCATTTTCCGTCTGCCACCAGGTATCGACGATGGGGCATTTCTGGTCGCCCACGACATTGTAATACCACTCCCAGGCCTCTGGATTGATCGGCTCGCCGACCGAGCCCAGCAGGCGCAGCGTCGAACGCGATGAGCGGGTTACGAATTCATCGCCCGCGCCCATAAGCGCGCGCAGCGCGGTTGGCGCGGTGTAGAAGATATTGACATGGTGCTTGTCGACGACTTCCCAGAAACGGCCCTGATCGGGGAAGTTGGGCACGCCTTCAAACATCAGCGTTGTCGCGCCATTGGCCAGCGGTCCGTAGACGATATAGGAGTGGCCCGTTACCCAACCCACATCCGCCGTGCACCAGTAGATCTCGCCATCATGGTAATCGAAGACATATTGATGCGTCATCGAGGCATAGACGAGGTAGCCGCCGGTGGTATGCAGCACACCCTTCGGCTTGCCGGTGGAACCGGATGTGTAGAGAATGAAAAGCGGGTCTTCCGCATTCATCGGTTCCGGTTCGCAATGCGGTTCGACGCTTGCGACTTCCTGATGGTACCACAGATCGCGGCCGCGGCCCCAGCTTACCTTGCCGCCGGTGCGGCGCACGACCAGCACCTTGTTGACCATCACATATTGCTTGGCGGCGATGTCGATGGCGGTATCGGTGTTTTCCTTCAGCGCAACAGGCTTGCCGCCGCGCACACCTTCATCGGCGGTGATGACGAAAGTGGATTCGCAGTCAACGATGCGGCCAGCGAGCGCCTCCGGCGAGAAACCGGCAAAGACGACCGAATGCACGGCGCCGATGCGCGCGCAGGCGAGCATGGCATAGGCGGCTTCCGGGATCATCGGCAGATAGATCGTGACGCGGTCGCCCTTCTTCACCCCATGCTTCTTGAGCACATTCGCCATGCGGCAGACATTCTCGTAAAGCTCGCGATAGGTGATCTTCTTGTCGATATAGGGGTTGTCGCCTTCCCAGATGATGGCGACCTTGTCGCCGCGGCTCTTCAGATGGCGGTCGATGCAATTATATGAGACGTTGGTGACGCCATCCTCATACCACTTGATCGTTACATCGCCGTTGAAATCGGTGTTCTTGACCTTGGTGAAAGGCTTGAACCAGTCGATACGCCGGCCGTGCTTGGCCCAGAAGCCATCCGGGTCGCTCACGCTCTCCTCATACCATTCGAGATAAGTCTCGTTGTCGATGAGCGTGTTTTTCTTTGCCTCCGGCAGCACGGGGTAAAGCTTTTCCGACATGATTTCCTCCTTCAGCATTTGCAGCCAAATAGAACCATCCGGCATTGCATAATGCACCCAAAACAAATTGCCCGGCTTCCTCCAGCCGGATGAAGCGGCCCCGACGCAAAGCGCCAAAGACCGTCACATGACCTGTCTATCGTCCCTCGAAGGCAAGGTAAATTAGACAATTGGCGCGCCTGGCGTTCGCTTATTGCCGCATCGTAAAGGGAAAAAATAGCAGCAATCCAATATGGATGCTGCTAACATATTGTTTTTACTCTTTAAAAACTAATTGGAGCGATTATCTCAAAATCAGGGGCCTGGCAATGAGGCTCTTCACAAAAAAGGGGAAATCGCCATGACGACGTCCGCTTTGAAATCGAAATCGGCTTTTGAACTGCAACTTGCCGGTTACGGCCTGACCACCGCCAAGGTGTTCTATCACATGCCTGATCACCCGCATCTTCTCCAGCTTTTCGTCTGGCAGGATTATGATCTTGCGCCCGAATTTCCGGTGCTGAACCATTTCATCGAATTCTGGCAGCGCGAGATCGAAGGGCCGCTCCATTCGGTCAGCTACACGCATTTCCGGCTGCTTGGCGCCTCGGACTGGCGCAATGTACAAGGGGAAATCGTGCTGCATTGATTGTGTGTCAAAGCCATTGGCTTATGATAGGCGCCTGCGATCTCTCAATCAAAGGTGATTGACGAACCATATGGCATTTGTGCATTTTTCGAATCCCGGGAAGGCGCTGCACTATGCTTCCCAAACCTTTATCGGGTGTCTCATATCCTGGTTCGCCCTGCGCGGCATAGGCATCGAGCACCCGATCTGGTCGATGATGACGGTTTTCATCGTTTCCGATCCAGATATTCACACCACGCTGTCGCTTGCCCGCGTGAGGGCGATCAATACGGCAGTGGGCTGCACGATCGGCATGGTGATGATCTGGCTTGTCGGCTATTCGCCGGTCATCAGCCTTTTTGCCGCCGCGATAACGGTTGGCGTCGTCGTGATGATCGACAACTATCCGAGCAACTGGCGGCTGGCCCCGGCAACGGTAGTGATCATCATGGATGCGGGAAGTGCTGCCCAGACAAGCGATCAGGAATTATGGCTTGCCCTGTCACGGTTTCTTGAAATCACGCTTGGATGCGTGGTTGCGCTCTCGGTCGCGTGGATCTACAGCCGCGCGATCATGACGATCAGAAAGCGCCTGCGGCACGGCAAACCTGGGCAGACCTGAAGGAGAGTGCCGTCATACGGAGGCGGAATAGGCCCGCCCGCCGAAAATTGCCGCCCCGACGCGCACCGATGTCGCGCCGAAACCAATCGCCGTTTCATAGTCGCCGGACATGCCCATGGAGAGCTTTTCAACATGGGCTTCGCGGGCAAGCTTTTCCAGAAGGGCAAAATGCGGGCCCGGATTTTCGCCAGCGGGCGGAATGCACATGAGGCCCTCTATGACAAGGCCGTGCTCCTTGCGGCAACGCTCCACGAAGGCAACGGCTTCTTGCGGTGGAATGCCGGCCTTCTGCGGTTCCAGGCCGGTATTGACCTGCACATAGAGTTTCGGGCTCTTGCCCTGTTTCCTGATCTCGCTGGCCAGGGCGGCTGCGATCTTCTCGCGGTCCACCGTTTCAATGGCGTCGAAAAGGGCAACGGCGTCCGCTGCCTTGTTGGATTGCAGAGGGCCGATCAGATGAAGTTCGATACTGGCCCAGGCTTCGCGCAGGGCAGGCCATTTGCCTTGCGCTTCCTGGACACGGTTTTCGCCGAAAACACGCTGTCCGGCGTCGAGGGCCGGGCGAATGGCTTGTGCGTCGAAGGTTTTCGACACCGCGACGAGCGTGACGGAGCCGTTCTCCCGCCGCGCTTCTTTTTCCGCCCGCGCGATAACCGCCTTGACGGCATTGAGATTGGCTACGACATCAGACATGAAACTCTCGCTTTCCGGTCTTTTTTCCGCAAAAGGTTGACGCTATCGCCAAACCGTGGTGAAGGTCGCCATTAAATATCGACTCTCCTTATTGCATCATCTTTGTACGAGTAAATACGCTCATGGCAGCCGAACGTTATAATCCGCGCGTGGCGGAAGCTCATTGGCAGAAAGTCTGGGAAGAAAACCGGACTTTTGAAACCGACAATAGCGACAGCCGCGAGAAATATTATGTGCTGGAGATGTTCCCCTATCCGTCGGGGCGCATCCATATGGGCCATGTGCGCAATTATGCGATGGGCGATGTCGTGGCTCGCTACAAGCGCGCCAAGGGTTTCAACGTTCTGCATCCCATGGGCTGGGACGCCTTCGGCATGCCTGCGGAAAACGCCGCGATGCAAAACAAGGTGCATCCGAAGGAATGGACCTACCAGAATATCGCCACCATGAAGCGCCAGCTCAAATCCATGGGCCTGTCTCTCGACTGGTCGCGTGAATTTGCGACCTGCGACGTGGAATATTATCACCGCCAGCAAATGCTTTTCATCGACCTTTATGAAAAGGGGCTAGTGACGCGCAAGACCTCCAAGGTCAACTGGGACCCGGTCGACAATACCGTGCTTGCCAATGAGCAGGTGGTGGACGGGCGCGGCTGGCGCTCGGGCGCGCTGGTGGAACAGCGCGAGCTGACGCAATGGTTCTTCAAGATCACCGATTTCAGCGAGGAATTGCTGGCTGGTCTCGATACGCTCGACCAGTGGCCGGAAAAGGTTCGCCTGATGCAGCGCAACTGGATCGGCAAGTCGGAAGGCTTGCAGGTGCGCTTCGCGCTTGCGGCCGGGACTGCGCCTGCCGGTTTTTCTGAAGTCGAGGTCTATACGACCCGCCCGGACACGCTGTTCGGGGCGGCTTTCGTGGCCATTTCCGCCGATCATCCGCTGGCAAAGAAACTGTCTGAGGGCAATGCGGCACTATCCAGTTTCATTGAGGAATGCCATCAGCAGGGCACGTCGCTGGCCGCACTGGAAACCGCTGAAAAGAAGGGTTTCGATACAGGCATCAAGGTCAAGCATCCGTTTGACGACAATTGGGAACTGCCGGTCTATGTCGCCAATTTCGTGCTGATGGAATATGGCACGGGCGCCGTCTTCGGCTGCCCGGCGCATGATCAGCGCGACCTGGATTTCGCCAACAAGTACAAATTGAAGGTTACGCCGGTCGTTCTTCCGAAGGGCGAGGATGCGGCAAGCTTCAGCATTGGCGAAACGGCCTATACCGACGATGGCGTGATGATCAATTCGCGCTTCCTCGACGGCATGACGCCGGAAGCCGCCTTCAACGAGGTGGCGAGCCGTCTGGAAAAGACCGATCTCGTTGGCCGTCCGCAGGCTGTCCGCAAGGTGCAGTTCCGCTTGCGCGACTGGGGCATTTCACGCCAGCGTTATTGGGGCTGCCCGATCCCGATGATCCATTGCGAAAGCTGTGGCGTCAATCCGGTGCCGCGCGCCGATCTGCCGGTCAAGCTGCCGGATGATGTCGAGTTCGACCGTCCGGGCAATCCGCTTGACCGTCATGCGACCTGGCGCCATGTGAAGTGCCCGAAATGCGGCGGAGATGCACGCCGCGAAACCGACACGATGGATACGTTCGTCGATTCGTCCTGGTATTACACGCGCTTTACCGCGCCATGGGAAAACGAACCGACCGACCGCAAGGCTGCGGATCACTGGCTGCCTGTCGATCAGTATATCGGCGGCATTGAGCACGCGATCCTGCATCTGCTCTATTCGCGCTTCTTCACCCGCGCCATGAAGGTGGCGGGGCATGTGGGCGTGGATGAGCCGTTCAAGGGTCTGTTCACGCAGGGCATGGTAGTGCACGAGACTTACAAGGCCAATGGCCAGTGGGTTTCGCCTGCCGATATCCGCATCGAGGAAATCGATGGCAAGCGCGTGGCGACCATGCTCGATTCCGGCGCGCCGGTGGAGATTGGCTCCATCGAAAAAATGTCGAAGTCGAAGAAGAACGTGGTCGATCCCGACGACATCATTGCTTCCTATGGCGCTGATACCGCGCGCTGGTTCGTGCTGTCGGATTCTCCGCCGGAGCGTGACGTGATCTGGACGGAAGCGGGTGCCGAAGGTGCACATCGCTTCGTGCAGCGCATCTGGCGTCTGGTTGCGGAGGCCGCGCCCGCATTGAAGGACGTTGCGCCGAAAGCGGGCACACAGGGCGAGGCGCTCGGCGTGTCCAAGGCGGCGCACAAGGCCGTGAAGGCTGTGGGCGACGATATCGAGAAGCTTGCCTTCAACCGTGGCGTGGCGCGTCTTTATGAACTCGTCAACACGCTTTCCGGTGCCTTGCAGCAGGCAGCGGACGGCAAGGCCGATGCCGAGATGAAGGGCGCATTACGTGAAGCGACCGAAATGCTGGTTCTGATGACTGCGCCGATGATGCCGCATCTGGCCGAACAGTGCCTGGCCGAACTGGGCGGCAAGGTCGCGGGCAAGGAAACATTGGTCGCGCGTGCGCCTTGGCCGGTGTTCGATCCTGCATTGGTAGTGGAAAACGAGATTGTTCTGCCGGTACAGATCAACGGCAAGAAGCGCGGGGATTTGACAATCGCGCGCGACGCTGATCAAGCTAGCATCCAACAGGCGGTGCTCGAACTTGATTTCGTCAAGGCTGCGCTCAATGGGGGCTCGCCGAAGAAAATCATCGTGGTGCCGCAAAGGATCGTCAATGTCGTTGCCTGATCGCTTCCTCTCTGCAATCAAAGCTTTCTGTATCGGGTTTTTTGCGCTTGGCGCTGCGGTGCTCATCGCAGGCTGTTCCGTGCAACCGCTCTATTCGTCGAATCATGGAGCAGGCAGCGCTATCGGCGGCAGCGTGACGCCGGATATGCGCACTAAGCTTGCTTCGATCGCTATCGATCCGGCGGGCGATATTTTCGGACAGGAAGTACGCAATGAACTGATCTTCCTGTTCAGTGGCGGTGCTGGCGAACCGGCCAATCCGGCCTACCGGCTGAGCCTCGGCCTCAGCACCAATACGATTGCGGCCGTGAGCGTCGATATCGGCGATCAGACCGACCGTACGGGCCGTCCTTCGGCCGGTATCGTCAAGGCGACGTCGAATTTCGTGCTGCGTGACAAGGACGGCAAGCCGCTTGCCACGGGTTCACGCATGGTTGCTGCTTCCTTTGATCGTCCGCGTCAGGAATTTGCGAACCTGCGTGCCGAGCGTGATGCGCGCGAGCGTGCGGCGAAAGAACTGGCGCAGCAGGTCTATCTTGCTGTGGCGTTGAAGATGTCGAAGCTTTGATTCAAGAGCCAGATACGTAATATCATAAAGGGCGGTGCGGTCGGCATCGCCTTTTTGTTTCAGCCGGAAGTCTGGCAGGCATAAAAAAGCGGGCCGTTGAGCCCGCTTTTTGCTCGAAAATGCTCTCAATGGAAAGACCGTATCAGGCGATCTTCTGGCCGGTCTTTGCCCAGTCGGCGAGGAAGGTTTCGAGGCCCTTGTAGGTCAGCGGATGCTTGACCAGTGCCTTCAGCGTTGCCGGAGGCGCGGTCACGACATCGGCGCCGATGAGTGCTGCTTCCTTGACGTGATTGACGGTACGAACCGAAGCGGCAAGAATTTCGGTGCGGAAATCGTAATTGTCGTAAATCGTGCGGATTTCGGCAATCAGTTCCATGCCGTTGATGCCGGTATCATCCAGACGGCCAATGAACGGCGAAATGAAGGTTGCACCGGCCTTGGCAGCCAGAAGCGCCTGATTGGCCGAGAAGCACAGCGTCATGTTGACCTTGTGGCCTTCTGACGTCAGGGCCTTGCAGGCCTTCAGCCCGTCGAGGGTGACAGGCAGCTTGATGCAGATATTGTCAGCGATCCTGGCGATAACGGCTGCTTCTTTCATCATCTGCTCATATTCGGTCGCGGCAACCTCGGCGGAAACCGGGCCCTTGACGATGTTGCAGATTTCCTTGGTGACTTCGATAATATCACGACCCGATTTCAGGATGAGGGACGGGTTGGTGGTCACGCCATCGACCAGCCCAAGGTCGTTGAGCTCGCGGATTTCCTTGACATCCGCAGTGTCCACGAAAAACTTCATAACAGCGTTCCTCCATAATGAGCGCGGGTAGATTTGAGGAATTTAAAACCATTTAATTCCCGGAAGGTGGCTTTTCTTTAGCGCAAAGCCGCGCCAAGGTCACGCGATCATGTCGAAAGATTCGCACGATATTGCAAACCCCATGTCTGGTCTGTTTCCGGAACTCGCGCCACGGGTGGTTTCCGTGCTCGTACCCATGCCCGCGGAACGGCCTTATTCTTATATGGTTCCGCCGGGCATGAACGTCCAGCCCGGATCGATCGTGCGCGTGCCACTCGGGCCGCGGGAGGTGGCGGGGATTGTCTGCGAGGGCGAGACCGATGCGGTCGATTCCAGAAAATTGCGGGAGATTTCAGAAGTTTTCAATTGCCCGCTAGTGGGGCCTGAGATGCTGCGCTTCATGCGCTGGGCAGCCGATTATACGCTTTCGCCGCCCGGCATGGTGGCGCGCATGGTTTTGCGCGTGCCTGCCGCCTTCGACCCCGAACCGGCGGTGCCGGGGCTTCGCTATCGTGCCGGCGAGCCGGAGCGCATGCCAGAGCGCATGACTGCGGCTCGCGCCCGCGTGATGGAGCTTGCCCGCGACGGGCTTGCCTGGACACGCTCCGGCCTTGCCCATGCGGCGGGCGTATCGCTGACGGTCGTGGATGGCTTGAAGGCGCAAGGCATTTTTGAAGAAATCATGCTGCCGCCGCCAGCCGTGGTTGCAAAGCCCGATACGGATTATGCGCGCGCCACGCTTTCGCAGGACCAGCAGGCAGCCGCCGAAATGCTGTCGGAAGCCGTCGAAGCCGGTGGTTTTTCGGTTTCTCTGCTCGATGGTGTGACGGGGTCGGGCAAGACGGAGGTTTATTTTGAAGCGGTCGCCAAGGCGCTGGATGCGGGCAGGCAGGTGCTGATTCTCCTGCCGGAAATCGCGCTGACCCAGCAGTTTCTCGACCGCTTTCACGACCGCTTTGGCGCAAAGCCCGCCGAATGGCATTCCGATCTTGCGCCGCGCACCCGCGAGCGCGTCTGGCGGCAGGTTGCGGAGGGAACAGTGCGGCGTTGTGGCAGGTGCGCGCTCAGCACTTTTCCTGCCCTTCAAGGAACTGGGGCTGATCGTCGTCGATGAAGAACATGATCCGGCTTACAAACAGGAAGACCGCGTTTTCTACAATGCGCGCGATATGGCCGTGGTGCGTGGCCATATTGGCAGCTTTCCGGTCGTGCTCGCCTCGGCCACGCCGTCCATCGAAAGTCAGGTCAATGCGGAGCAGGGCCGCTACAAGCGAATCAAGCTCTATGGCCGCTATGCTGAAGCAGCACTTCCCGATCTTAAAACCATCGACATGCGCCGTTCGCCGCCGCCGCCGGGCCGGTTTCTGTCGCCTGCCCTGACGGAAGCTGTCGGCAAGACAGTGGAGCGCGGCGAGCAGGCGCTTTTGTTCCTCAACCGGCGCGGCTATGCGCCATTGACGCTCTGCCGGGTCTGCGGCCACCGCTTTCAATGTCCGCAATGTTCAAGCTGGCTGGTGGAACATCGTTTTCGCGGCCAGTTGATGTGCCACCAGTGCGGCTATCATGAGCCGGTGCCGCAAGCCTGCCCGGAATGCGGCACGCTGGATCATCTGGTTGCCTGCGGCCCCGGCGTGGAGCGCATCGCGGAGGAAGTGGCGGCAACCTTCAATGACGCGCGAATCATCGTTCTTTCGTCTGATATGGCGGGTGGCGTGAAGCGGCTGCGGCTGGAACTTGACGCTATCGCAAAAGGCGAAGCGGATATCGTCATCGGCACGCAGCTTGTCGCCAAAGGACACAATTTTCCCAACATGACACTGGTGGGCGTGGTGGATGCCGATCTGGGGCTTGCCAATGGCGATCCGCGCGCGGCCGAACGCACGTTCCAGTTGCTCAATCAGGTCACGGGCCGCGCGGGGCGAACGGGGCGCAAGAGCCTCGGTCTCATTCAGACTTATCAGCCTGACCATCCCGTGATGCGGGCTATCGT
Source organism: Brucella melitensis bv. 1 str. 16M (assembly GCF_000007125.1). Taxonomy (NCBI): domain Bacteria; kingdom Pseudomonadati; phylum Pseudomonadota; class Alphaproteobacteria; order Hyphomicrobiales; family Brucellaceae; genus Brucella; species Brucella melitensis. The sequence goes on from NC_003317.1 coordinate 257,338, forward strand.
CAGCGGCGATGCGGACGCCTTTTACGCCCGCGAAATCGAGGAGCGCGAGCGCAGCAATCTGTCGCCTTTCGGGCGGCTTGCGGCGCTCATCATCTCCGCTGATAACCGGCCCGACGCTGAAAATCATGCGCGCGCGCTTCGCCGCTGTGCGCCCTCGTCGCGTGAAATTTCCGTGCTGGGACCAGCCGAAGCGCCGCTTGCGCTGGTGCGCGGGCGCCATCGGTTCCGCATTCTCGTGCACGGGACAAAACGCGCGGATATTCAAGGATTTATCCGCGCGCTTCTGGCGGCTGCGCCAAAGGAAAAAGGCTCGATCAGGGTGCAGGTGGATATAGATCCGCAAAGCTTTCTCTGACATGTAAAGGCGTGGAAGATTGATGGAAATTCCGCTATAGGGCAAGAAACGACGAGGGTAATTGCGATGGAATTCTATCTTCCTGCCACGACCGGAGAATGGCTTGCCTGGAGCTCTGCCGCCGTGACGGCGCTGGCCGGTCTTGTCATGCTTTTTGTGCCGGGCATCACGATGAAACTTTTGCGGCTCCAGCCGATCAACGGCCGGCCGGAAGGATATGGCTCCATCCGTGCGACGCTGGCAGGGCCTTATCTGGGGGTAGGGCTTGGCTGTCTCATTTTTGCCCAGCCATTTCTCTGGGTCGTGCTCGGTTCCGTGTGGGGTTTTGCCCTGTTTGGACGTTTCATTTCGATGATGTCGGATACAGGCGGGCGCAAGGGTGGGCCAGTGGGAGGGCGCTTCTACGGCAGCCTTGCTGCACTGGTTGAGTTTCTGCTTGCCGCCGGGCCGTTGCTTTATGCTTTCAGCTTCATTTCCTGAAGGGATGATGCACGCCAAACGTGCGCGCGCGAATGTCCGGCCTGACCGTATGGCGGCGGATGCGACTTTTTTGACCGGAAAACGCGGCAAAACTTACACAAAAGTGCGGGATTCGCGTGTTGCGAGTCCTGTTCGTCTATGCTAGACGGCAATCACATTTCGGTGTTGGCATGCTCGCATGTCAGGGGTTTTCCGAAAACATTCAATAAAATCATCGGTTTGGCGTCCTGAACGAGATTGGGTCCCAAAAGAGTGGTTTCAACGTAGAGAGCAGGTTGTTCGTGGCTGAAACGTCTTCGCTCATTTCTGGTGTCGCACAGCGTTGCGCCGGATCGCTTTTCGAGCTCGCGCTCGATGCGAATTCCGTCGCGTCTGTGGAAAAGGATCTTGGCCGCTTCGAGGCGCTTCTGAGCGGAAGCGAAGACCTCAGGCGTCTGATTTCCAGTCCTGTGTTTTCTTCGGAAGACCAGCTTCACGCCATTGGCGCTATCGCCGACAAGGCTGGCATCAAGGGTCTGGTCGGGAATTTCCTGCGCGTCGTCGCGCAGAACCGCCGTCTCTTTGCACTGCCGGGCATCATTGCCGCTTTCCGCCAGATTGCTGCCGAACATCGCGGTGAGATTTCCGCCGATGTGGTTTCGGCGCACGAGCTGACGTCTGCGCAGCAGAACGAATTGAAGGCGACGCTGAAGGGCGTGGCCGGCAAGGACGTGACGATCAACGTCACCGTCGATCCGTCGATCCTCGGCGGTCTTATCGTCAAGATGGGTTCGCGTCAGATCGACACGTCCCTTCGCACCAAACTTTCTTCTCTTAAGCTTGCACTGAAAGAGGTCGGCTGATGGACATCCGCGCCGCGGAAATTTCCGCTATCCTGAAAGAGCAAATCAAGAACTTCGGCAAGGAGGCTGAGGTCTCCGAGGTCGGTCAGGTTCTGTCCGTTGGCGACGGTATCGCCCGCGTCTATGGTCTGGATAATGTTCAGGCCGGTGAAATGGTCGAATTCCCCGGTGGCATTCGCGGCATGGCGCTGAACCTTGAAAGCGACAATGTCGGCGTCGTTATCTTCGGTGCCGACCGTGACATCAAGGAAGGCGATGTCGTCAAGCGCACCGGCGCAATCGTCGACGTTCCGGTTGGTCCCGAACTGCTTGGCCGCGTGGTCGATGCTCTCGGCAATCCGATTGACGGCAAGGGCCCGATCAAGGCCAAGGAACGCCGCCGCGTGGACGTCAAGGCGCCCGGCATTATTCCGCGCAAGTCGGTCCATGAGCCGATGTCGACCGGCCTCAAGGCCATCGACGCGCTGATCCCGGTTGGCCGCGGCCAGCGCGAGCTGGTCATCGGCGACCGCCAGACCGGCAAGACCGCGATCATTCTCGACACCTTCCTCAACCAGAAGCCGATCCACGACAATGGCCCGGACAAGGACAAGCTTTATTGCGTCTATGTCGCCGTTGGCCAGAAGCGTTCGACCGTTGCCCAGTTCGTGAAGGTTCTCGAAGAACGCGGCGCACTCGAATATTCGATCGTCGTTGCGGCCACCGCATCCGATCCGGCCCCGATGCAGTATCTCGCTCCGTTTGCGGGCTGCGCCATGGGTGAATATTTCCGTGACAACGGCCAGCACGCCCTCATCGGCTATGACGATCTGTCGAAGCAGGCTGTCGCTTATCGCCAGATGTCGCTTCTGCTGCGTCGTCCTCCGGGCCGTGAAGCTTATCCGGGCGACGTTTTCTACCTGCACTCCCGTCTTCTCGAACGCGCTGCAAAGCTCAACGACGAAAACGGCGCTGGCTCGCTGACGGCTCTGCCGGTCATCGAAACGCAGGGCAACGACGTTTCGGCCTTCATTCCGACCAATGTGATCTCGATCACCGACGGCCAGATCTTCCTCGAAACCAACCTGTTCTATCAGGGTATCCGCCCGGCTGTGAACGTCGGCCTGTCGGTTTCGCGCGTTGGTTCTTCGGCCCAGATCAAGGCCATGAAGCAGGTTGCCGGTTCGATCAAGGGCGAGCTTGCCCAGTATCGTGAAATGGCTGCCTTCGCACAGTTCGGTTCCGATCTTGACGCTGCAACGCAGCGCCTTCTCAACCGCGGTGCGCGCCTGACCGAACTCCTGAAGCAGCCGCAGTTCTCGCCGCTGAAGACGGAAGAGCAGGTTGCCGTGATCTATGCCGGTGTTAACGGCTATCTCGACAAGCTTGCTGTCAACCAGGTCGGCAAGTTTGAAGAAGGCCTTCTCGCTTCGCTTCGCACCGAGCACAAGGATGTGCTTGAGGGCATTTGCAACGAGAAAGCCCTTACCGATGACCTCAAGGCCAAGCTCAAGGCAGCGATCGACGCGTTCGCCAAGTCTTTCGCTTGAATTTTGTGACGGGATGAATGGATGCCTTCACTAAAGGATCTGAGAAACCGTATCGCCTCGGTCAAGGCGACGCAGAAAATCACCAAGGCGATGCAGATGGTCGCTGCGGCGAAGCTGCGCCGTGCCCAGGAAGCTGCGGAGGCTGCTCGGCCTTATTCGCAGCGCATGGGTGCCGTTCTCGCGAATATCGCGCAGAATGTCAGCGGTGAAGATGCGCCGGCCCTGATGGTCGGTACGGGCAAGGACGACGTGCATCTGCTCGTCGTCTGCACGGCCAAGCGTGGCCTTTGCGGCGGTTTCAACTCGCAGATCGCGCGTCTGGCGCGTGATCATGCCCGCAAGCTTCTCGCTGAAGGCAAGACGGTCAAGATCATTACGGTCGGAAAGAAGGGCGCGGATATTCTGCGTCGTGAATTCAGCGCATTGCTGCACGACCATGTCGATCTGCGTGAAGTCAAGCAGCTTGCTTTTGTGCATGCCGACCAGATCGGCCACAAGATCATCAAGCTGTTTGAAGAAGGCGCTTTCGACGTCTGCACCCTGTTCTATTCCGAATTCAAGTCGGTGATCTCCCAGGTTTCGACCGCACAGCAGCTTATTCCCGCTTCGGCTGACAATGAGGCCGAAATGGAGACCGCCGGCGATGCGATCTACGAATATGAACCTGATCCTGCGGCCATTCTGTCGACGTTGATCCCGCGCAATATCTCGGTCCAGATTTTCCGTGCTCTTTTGGAAAATGTCGCGGGCGAGATGGGTGCGAAGATGAGCGCGATGGACAATGCGACGCGCAATGCGGGCGACATGATCAACAAGCTGTCGATCACGTATAACCGCCAGCGTCAGGCGCAGATTACGAAGGAACTGATCGAAATTATTTCGGGTGCGGAAGCGCTCTAGAGCATTTTGCAGCCGGATGGAGACATCCGGCATCGCATAAATGTGGCGAAATAGAATTTGGTTTACCGCATGATTTTCCGGAAAGTCTGCAACTTTTCGGGATCGTGCTAACGGAAGGTAAGGATCGATGGCAAAAGCAGCGACCCCGAAAACTACCGCCGCGGCCGAAGCAAAGCCAGCGGCGAAGGCACCCGCCAAAAAGGCGGCGCCCAAGACCACCGCAGCAGCCAAGCCCGCTGCTACGAAGTCTGGCGCCCCCAAGGCAGCAGCAGCCGGTGCGATCGGCCACATTACGCAGGTCATCGGCGCTGTCGTCGACGTCAAGTTCCCGGAAGGCCAGTTGCCGCTGATCCTGAACGCGCTTGAAGTGGACAATCAGGGCCATCGTCTGGTTCTCGAAGTTGCCCAGCACCTCGGCGAAGACACCGTGCGCACCATCGCCATGGACGCGACCGAAGGTCTCGTTCGCGGTCAGGAAGCACGCGACACTGGCGAACCGATCATGGTGCCGGTCGGCGTCGAAACGCTTGGCCGCATCATGAACGTCATCGGCGAGCCGGTTGACGAAGCAGGCCCCATCAAGACCAAGGCAACCCGCGCCATCCACCAGAACGCGCCGGAATATATCGAACAGTCGACCGAAGCCGAAATTCTGGTCACGGGCATCAAGGTCGTCGACCTTCTGGCGCCTTACGCCAAGGGCGGCAAGATCGGCCTCTTCGGCGGTGCAGGCGTCGGCAAGACCGTTCTCATCATGGAACTCATCAACAACGTCGCCAAGGCGCACGGCGGTTATTCCGTGTTCGCAGGCGTCGGTGAGCGTACCCGTGAGGGCAACGACCTTTACCACGAAATGATCGAGTCGGGCGTGAACAAGCTCGGCGGCGGCGAAGGCTCCAAGGCAGCCCTCGTTTACGGCCAGATGAACGAACCCCCGGGTGCCCGCGCCCGCGTTGCCCTTTCCGGTCTGACGGTTGCTGAAAACTTCCGTGACCAGGGCCAGGACGTTCTGTTCTTCGTGGACAACATCTTCCGCTTCACGCAGGCAGGTTCGGAAGTGTCGGCTCTTCTCGGCCGTATTCCTTCCGCTGTGGGTTATCAGCCGACGCTGGCAACCGACATGGGCGCCATGCAGGAACGCATCACCACGACGACCAAGGGTTCGATCACCTCGGTTCAGGCCATTTACGTGCCTGCCGACGACTTGACCGACCCGGCACCGGCAACCTCGTTCGCCCACCTGGACGCAACGACCGTTCTGTCGCGCTCGATCGCTGAAAAGGGTATCTACCCGGCTGTTGACCCGCTCGACTCCACGTCGCGTATGCTCGACCCGAAGGTCGTCGGTGAAGAACACTATGCCGTCGCCCGTCAGGTTCAGTCGATCCTGCAACGTTACAAGGCCCTTCAGGACATCATCGCGATCCTGGGCATGGACGAACTGTCTGAAGAAGACAAGCTCACCGTTGCCCGCGCCCGCAAGATCGAACGCTTCCTGTCGCAGCCGTTCTTCGTTGCTGAAGTCTTCACCGGTTCGCCGGGCAAGCTGGTCGATCTCGCCGACACCATCAAGGGCTTCAAGGGCCTTTGCGCTGGCGACTACGATCACCTTCCGGAAGCTGCCTTCTACATGGTCGGCAGCATCGAGGAAGCACTCGAAAAGGCCAAGAAGCTGGCGGCTGAAGCTGCCTGATGAATTGAGTTTCCGGTGGGCCTTCGGGCCCACCGCGAAGGCCCAATCATTTTGTCTGAGCTGATTTTTTCCGCAAAAGGGTATCCATTTTCGGGATCATGCTCTGGAAATTCAAGTGAGAACCATGGCTCAAGCTTTCCAATTCGAACTCGTGTCGCCTGAACGGCTCCTGCTTTCCGCGCAGGTGACGGAAGTCGTCATTCCGGGTAGCGAAGGCTATCTGACGGCTCTCGCCGGTCATTCGCCACTGATGACGACGATCATGCCGGGTGTCGTTTCGGTGAAGCTTGCCGACGGCAAGACCGATTCCTACGTGGTTTTCGGCGGTTTTGCCGATATTACCCCGCAGGGCTGCACCGTGCTGGCCGAATCCGCAACGCATGTGGACGATATCGACCCGGCCGACATTCAGCACCGTATCGATCATGCCCGCAAGGTGCTGGAAGATGCCTCGTCGAACGAACATCGCACCAAGGCGGAAATCTTCCTACATCAGCTCATGACATTGCAAGGCGCCATTTTGCCGGCCTGATGAGGCTGATGTTGATGATTTTTTAAAGCGGGCTTCTGGCCCGCTTTTTCTATTCCGGCTCGTCTGTTATCGCGCCGGAAATGGCCCGTGTTTCAATGGAAACACTGGAATCGCGTCAGGTGTTTGTTCTTACGAAAGCCGAATATTATCGGCGCATGACCGGGAACAGTCTGGTGAACTGATCTCCCTGAATTTATATTTCATATGACAGTCTGGTCGCCAAACCGCTCGAAAAGGGCATTATCCCATCACGCTTGCGTGAGGTTGGCGAGTTTGCTTGAAAATAACCCGCCAGCAATCTATTCAGCAATTGTTAGTTTGCTAATATATGAGGCGATTGGAATGAGCAGGGCGGATCTCAGAGCAGAAATGATCGATGCCATGGCGAAGGTAAATCGCAGGCTTCGTACAGTGTTCGATGCACGCGTGAAAGAACGTGGGCTGACGCTGGCGCGAGCGCGCACTTTGCTTGCCCTTATAGAACAGGAAGGCCTTTACCAGAAGGAACTGGCCGAGGCTCTTGAGATTGAGAACGCTACCATGGTGCGTCTTCTCGACGGGCTGGAGCGTCAGTCCTTCATCGAGCGGCAGGCCGTGCAGGGCGACCGTCGCGCCAAGCGGGTGGTGATGACGGCTGAAGGCAAGCAACTGGCGGCTCAGGTCGAGAAACTTGCGGGGGATGTGCGTGAAGATCTGCTGGATGGCGTCAGCGATGAAGAATTGAGCATTGCGCTGAATGTGATGCGCAAGACGTCCAGTTCGATGAGCAAGACCCATTGAGCCATGCGCGCGAACCGATGAAGAAACCGGGGCTTTGCTCCGGTTTTTTATTTGGCCAGTACCGAAAATGTTCTATGGCGCGAGTGTGCGCAGATAGGCCATGAGTTCGCTGGCCGTATCACTGGCGCGTTCCGGGTCGCGTGAAATGATCGCTTCGATCAGGGTCGCGTGGGCATTGGCCGAGCCTGCGATGCCCGATGATGGGCGAAGGCGGAACCAGAACCGGCGGCTATGGCTTTGCAAGGGGGCCACGATGCGCGCCGCATAGGGATTGCTTGCGGCTGCACCCAGCACGATATCAAATGCCTTGTCCGCATCCAGAAACAGGGACACGTCCTCGGTTGGAACCGCCTGCCGCATGGCCTTGGCTGCGGCTTCGAGCCTCTCGTAATCGCGCGGGCTGCCGAAACGCGCAGCGTCGCGGGCCAGCACCCGTTCCACGCCCTCGCGCGCATCCAGAACCTTGATGAAATCCTTCGGATCGATCGGCGCTATGGCGATGCCGGATCGGGCGCGCACCTCCATCAGCCCTTCCCATGCAAGGCGCTGTATGGCCTCACGCAGGGGAGTGCGGCCCATGCCGGTCAGATCGATCAGCGTGCGTTCGTTGACGAGTGTGCCGGGTTCAAGCTCCAGCGTGACGATCAGCCGTTCAAGAATCTGGTAGGCCTGTTCGGCCAGGCTTTCACTTGCCCAGCCATCAACTCCCGCCAGCGCAAGGCCACGGGGGCGGTTCGCAGATGTTTCGTGCGCTTTAACCTGTTCCATGCTGCTTCTTGCTTTGTGACAAACGTGATTGACATAATGCAAGTGTATAGATATATCACTGATATATCAAACGAAAGGTGAAGTCTCGAAACAAGCAGGCGTTCGGCTTTTCCTCTTTGCGAGATCTGGGCCGAACATCGCTCCATAGATAATTTTCGCACAGCATCATTCCGAAAAATCGATAGACATTCCACACGGGGCTCGCGATGAAAGACGTGTCGATGCCGGAGGAGCTGGACATTTCGCAATATGCCAAGACGGTCGGGGAGCCGCACAGAAATGAAATCTGATCCACAGGGTCAGCAGGATATCGTCATCATTGGCGGGGGGATCGTCGGTGTCGCCACCGCCGCATTGCTCGCCGAGGCCGGGCGCGAGGTGCTCGTTATTGACCGGACAGGCATTTGCGAGGAAACGAGTTCCGGCAATGCGGCAGCGCTGGCCTTTTCCGATATTCTGCCGCTTGCCTCGAAAGGCGTGATGCGCAAGGTGCCGGGCTGGCTTCTGGACCCGCTTGGCCCTTTCACCATTCGCCCCACCTATTTCCCCAAAATGCTTCCCTGGCTCTATCGTTTCTGGCGGGCCAGCGCGCCCAATGCCTTGGCCAGAACGGCCATTGCGCAAGCGGCCATCATGCGCCTTGCGGAAAACGAGATGCTGTCGCTGATCGAGCGTGCGGGCTTGCGCAACAGGCTGCGTGAAGACGGCAATCTGGAGCTTTACGAAAGCGAGGCGGAGCTTGCGGCCTCGCAGCCCGGCTGGGATGTGCGCGAAAAGGCGGGCATCGCCTATGAACATGTGCGCGGCAGGCGGCTTGCGGAATTGCAGCCGGGGCTGAACCCGCGCTTCGTGGCTGGAACTTTCGTGCCTGGCTGGAAGAATGTGAGCGATCCGAAGCTTTTCGGCAAGGCGATCTGGTCCTATGCGGAAAGTCTTGGCGCACGGTTCCTTTCCGGCAAGGTTGCGAGCGCCAAGCGCCAGAATGGCGGCGTTCGTCTGCGGCTTGAAAACGGGGTGGAGATCAATGCCACTCATCTGGTGCTGATGGCGGGTGCGTGGTCGCGGGATCTGGCAAAGGGCTTCGGCGATATCGTGCCGCTCGATACCGAACGCGGTTACAATACGACGCTTCCGGTCGGCAGCTTTGATGTAAAGCGCCAGCTAACGTTTCCCGGCCATGGCTTTGTCATTACGCCAATGGAGACCGGCCTTCGTGTTGGCGGAGCGGTGGAGTTCGGTGGGCTGGATCTGCCGCCCAATTTTGCACGCTCCGAAGCGATGCTGAAGAAAGCATCGAAGTTTTTGCCGGGCCTTAAGGTTGAAGGCGGCAGGCAATGGATGGGGTATCGGCCCTCCATGCCGGATTCCCTTCCGGTTATCGGCCGCGCTTCGGCGGGTGGCAATGTTTATTACGGTTTCGGCCATGGGCATCTGGGCCTTACGCAATCGGCGGCGACGGCGCGGCTTATCCGCGACCTCATCACGGGTAGCGAACCTGCAATCGATATCGAACCTTTCAAGCTTCAACGTTTTCGGAACTGACCATAATGGCAAGACATTCCTTCTTCTGCGTCGATGGGCATACATGCGGCAACCCTGTGCGGCTGGTGGCTGGCGGCGGGCCGAACCTCAATGGATCGACCATGATGGAAAAGTGCGCGCATTTCCTGGCGGAATATGACTGGATCCGCACCGGCCTCATGTTCGAGCCGCGCGGCCACGACATGATGTCCGGTTCCATTCTCTATCCGCCGACAAGGCCGGATTGCGACGTGGCGGTGCTGTTCATCGAAACCTCGGGCTGCCTGCCGATGTGCGGCCATGGCACCATCGGCACGGTGACGATGGCAATCGAGCAGGGACTGGTGACGCCCAAGACGCCGGGCAAGCTCAATCTCGACACGCCCGCCGGCCTGGTGGCGATCGAATATGAGCAGGACGGTCAGTATGTGGAGCGTGTGCGCCTCACCAATGTCCCAGCTTTCCTTTATGCCGAAGGCCTGGAGGTCGAATGCCCCGATCTTGGCCCGATCAAGGTCGATGTTGCTTATGGTGGTAATTTCTACGCCATTGTCGAACCGCAGGAAAACTACACGGATATGGACGATTACTCCGCGCTTCAGCTTATTGCCTGGAGCCCGGTCCTGCGCCAGCGGCTGAATGAAAAATACAAGTTCCAGCACCCGGAACTGCCTGATATCAACCGTCTCAGCCATATTCTCTGGACCGGAAAGCCGAAGCACCCGCAAGCCCATGCGCGCAATGCCGTGTTTTATGGCGACAAGGCTATCGACCGTTCGCCCTGCGGCACCGGCACCTCGGCGCGCATGGCCCAGCTTGCCGCCAAGGGCAAGCTGAAACCGGGCGATGAATTTATTCATGAATCGATCATCGGCTCGCTATTCCATGGTCGTGTGGAGCGCGCCGCCGAGGTTGCCGGGCGCCCCGCAATTGTGCCTTCCATTGCAGGCTGGGCGCGGATGACGGGCTATAATACGATTTTTATCGACGATCGCGATCCGTTTGCTCATGGGTTCAGCGCGGCATAAAGTGGGTAGAACAGGCGAAATTATTTCCACCTTCCCATTTATTTGCCTTTTCGTGTGTGGGAAAAATATGGAATAACGTAGGCCGGGTAGGAGAAAAAGACATATACACGGCATTTGATAGGGGACATAACTAGTTTGTGACGGAATGAGAGACTTTGTCTTTTGCCTGCGACAAAAGGGGCTTGCATTCCTCTATACAGCCGTTAGGTGTAAATGGACCGGGAATAAAATGAAGCCGTACGCAAGAAGATGCGGCAAATAAAATCCCGAACAATAAAATGGGTGGCTTCTCTATGGAATATTTCTTCCAGCAGGTGATCAACGGGCTTGCGCTCGGTTCGATTTATGGCCTGATCGCCATCGGTTATACGATGGTCTATGGCATTATCGGCATGATCAACTTTGCTCATGGCGATATCTTCATGCTCGGCGCGTTCATGGCGCTGATTGTTTTCCTCATTATCACGACCTTCATCGGAATGCTGCCGGTTGCACTGATGCTGCTTTTGATGATGATCGTCGCCATGCTTCTGACGGGTCTGTGGAGCTGGGCGATCGAGCGCGTGGCCTATCAACCGCTGCGTGGTTCGTTCCGCCTTGCGCCGCTGATCACGGCTATCGGCATGTCGATTGCCTTGTCGAACTTCGTTCAGGTCACGCAGGGTCCGCGCAACAAGCCGGTTCCCCAGCTTCTGAATGGTTCCTACGAGCTGTTCGGCAGCGGCGGCACGATCTCGCTCAAGCAGATCGTGGTGATCGTGGTTACGGCAATATTGCTCACGATCTTCTGGTATGTCGTCAACCGCACCTCGCTGGGGCGCGCGCAAAGGGCTTGCGAGCAGGATCGCAAGATGGCGGCCCTTCTTGGCATCAATGTCGACCGTGTCATCTCGCTCACCTTCGTGATGGGCGCCATGCTGGCGGCCGTAGCCGGGACGCTTTACCTCTCCTTCTATGGCGTGATTTCGTTCGCTGACGGGTTCATCCCCGGTGTGAAGGCGTTCACGGCGGCGGTTCTGGGCGGCATCGGCTCGCTTCCGGGGGCTGTTGTCGGCGGGTTGCTTATCGGTCTCATCGAAGCGTTGTGGTCGGCCTATTTCTCGATCGACTACAAGGACGTCGCCGCGTTCTCGATCCTGGCTATCGTGCTGATCTTCATGCCGTCCGGCATTCTTGGCCGACCTGACGTCGAAAAGGTGTAATCATGGCAGTACAAACTGGTTCACGCCCGGATTCCCTTTTCGGCCGGGCTCTGCGCGAAGGGATCATGGCCGGTCTTCTGGCTCTCGGTCTCTTCTGCCTCATCATCGGTTTCAAGACCGATCAGAACATCAACAACGAATTGGTGCTCGAACAGCGCTGGGGAACGCTGGCCATCATGGTCGCGATCGCAGCGGTTGGGCGCTTCCTTTTCATCGCCTTTCTCCAGCCCTGGCTGGAGGCGCGCAAGCTCGCCAAGAGCAGCCGGCCCGCGGTCTCAACCGAAAACCCTTCTTTTGTCCGCCGCAATTTCTCACGCCTTGGCGTTGCCTTCCTCTTTGTCTATCCCGTTCTCATCGTTGCAGCCCTTGGCTGGCAGGGATCGTTGAAGTGGGTGGATAATTTCGGTGTCCAGATCCTCATCTATGTGATGCTGGCCTGGGGCCTCAATATCGTGGTGGGTCTCGCCGGTCTGCTCGACCTTGGCTATGTGGCCTTCTATGCGGTTGGCGCATATTCCTATGCCATTCTGTCCAGCTATTTCGGCCTGTCGTTCTGGGTGCTTCTGCCCATCGCCGGTCTGCTCGCTGCGACATGGGGCATCATTCTGGGTTTCCCGGTGTTGCGCCTGCGCGGCGATTATCTTGCAATCGTCACGCTTGCCTTCGGTGAAATCATCCGTCTGGTCCTCATCAACTGGACCGACCTTACCCGCGGCACCTTCGGTATTTCCGGCATTGCCAAGGCAACCTTCTTCGGTCTGCCTTTCAATGCGAGCAAGGACGGTTTTGCCGCTCATTTCGGCCTGGCCTTCTCAGCGGCGCATTATAAATTCTTTCTCTATTACGTCATTCTCCTGCTGGCCCTCCTGACGGCCTGGGTTACGATCCGCCTGCGCCGCATGCCGGTGGGGCGCGCGTGGGAAGCTTTGCGTGAAGACGAGATCGCCTGCCGTTCGCTTGGCATCAACACCACCACGACCAAGCTCACGGCGTTTGCCACGGGCGCGATGTTCGGTGGTTTTGCCGGTTCGTTCTTTGCCGCACGTCAGGGCTTCGTCAGCCCGGAATCCTTCGTGTTCCTCGAATCCGCAGTCATTCTGGCCATTGTGGTTCTGGGTGGCATGGGTTCGCTCGTCGGCATCGCGATTGCCGCGATTGTCATGATTGGCGGTACGGAAATCCTGCGTGAGATGAGCTTCCTGAAGATAATCTTCGGGCCGGACTTTACGCCGGAACTCTATCGCATGTTGATCTTCGGGCTTGCCATGGTGGTTGTCATGGTCTGGAAACCGCGTGGTTTCGTGGGAAGCCGTGAACCGAGCGCGTTCCTGAATGCGAGGAAGATGGTGTCAGGCGCCTTTACCAAGGAAGGGCACGGCTGATGGCGGAGACGAGCATTATGTCTGGTAATGGTTTGAAAGACACCATTCTCCAAGTCGAGCATCTTTCGATGCGCTTCGGTGGCCTGATCGCCATCAATGATCTGAGCTTTGACGTGAAGCGCGGGGATATCACTGCGATCATCGGCCCGAATGGTGCAGGCAAGACCACGGTTTTCAACTGCATCACCGGCTTTTACAAGCCGACGGGCGGTATGCTGACCATGCATCGGAAAACGGGCGAGAATTTCCTTCTGGAGCGCCTGCCCGATCTCCAGATCACCAAACAGGCCAAGGTGGCGCGTACTTTCCAGAACATCCGGCTCTTTTCGGGCCTTACCGTTCTGGAAAACCTGCTGGTTGCGCAGCACAACACACTGATGCGCTCTTCAGGTTACACGATCCTCGGTCTTCTGGGATTGCCGGGCTACAAGACGGCGGCGAAGGAAGCCATCGAGAAGGCGCGCTTCTGGCTGGAAAAGATCAATCTGATCGCGCGCGCTGATGATCCGGCGGGCGACCTTCCTTATGGCGACCAGCGCCGTCTGGAAATTGCCCGCGCCATGTGCACCGACCCGGAAATCCTCTGCCTCGACGAGCCGGCGGCTGGCCTCAACCCGCGTGAATCGGCAGAGCTGAACACGCTTTTGCTCGATATCCGCAAGGAGACGGGCACGTCGATCCTGCTCATCGAACATGACATGTCGGTGGTTATGGAAATCTCCGACCATGTGATCGTGCTGGAATATGGAACGAAAATTTCCGATGGCGCGCCGGAAGAGGTCAAGAACGATCCGCGTGTTATTGCTGCCTATCTGGGTGTCGATGACGAGGAGATTGCGGACCTGATCGAAGGGGCCGACAAGCCCGGTGTCGAAGATCCGGCGGATCTGATTGCGACGCAGCTTGCCGAGGAAGCGGTTGCGGAAGAAAAGGGCGAGAGGCTTGCTTCCGGCAAGGCCGCGCTTGCGGGCGGGCTGGAAAGTGCGCGCGGCGGCAAGGCCGATAATCTTACGCTCATCAAGGGCATTGGCGCCGTCAACGAGAAAAAGCTCAACGAGCACGGCATCTATCATTTCGACCAGATCGCTGCATGGACGCAAACGGATATTGAGCAGGCTGAAACCTATCTGGAATTCGACGGGCGCATTGCCCGCGAAGACTGGGTCGGCCAGGCCAGACAGCTTGCGGCAGGCCAGGCAACTGAGTTTGCGCAGCGCGTTGAAGCCGGCGATGTTCCGTCGAGCCACAAAACTTCTCCCGCAAAGGCTGGCAAGGGTGCTGCGAAAAGCACCGAGGCGCCGTCGAAAGCTTCGGCCAAGCCCGGAAAGGGAGGCGAATGATGCAGGCTGAAACCATGCAGAAAAAGCAACCGCTCCTATCCGTCGAGAAGGTCGAGACCTATTACGGCAATATCTGTGCGCTCAAGGGCATCGATATGACCGTGGATGAGGGTGAGATCGTGGCGCTGATCGGCGCCAACGGTGCGGGCAAATCCACATTGATGATGACGATCTTCGGCTCGCCGCGCGCGCGCACCGGTCGCATTCTCTTCAATGGCAAGGACATTACCTCCATGCCGCCGCACGAGATTGCGAAGCTACGTATTGCGCAGTCGCCGGAAGGCCGTCGCATCTTCCCGCGCATGACGGTTCTGGAAAACCTCCAGATGGGCGCGAGCCTCGATAATCAGCAATATTTCGATGAAGACGTAAAGCTGATGTTCGATCTGTTCCCGCGTCTGAAGGAGCGTATCAACCAGCGCGGCGGCACGCTTTCGGGCGGCGAACAGCAGATGCTGGCCATTGCGCGCGCGCTGATGGTGCGTCCGAAGCTCCTGCTTCTCGATGAGCCGTCACTGGGTCTTGCGCCGCTGATCGTGAAGCAGATCTTCGAGGCCATCAAGGAATTGAACCGCACACAGGGTTTGACGGTATTCCTCGTCGAACAGAACGCATTCGGTGCGCTGAAGCTTGCCGACCGCGGCTATGTGATGGTCAACGGATCAATCACGATGAGTGGTTCGGGACGTGAACTTTTGTCCGACCCGGAAGTGCGTGCGGCTTATCTCGAAGGCGGAAGGCATTAGGAGAAAAACATGCAGGGTATTCTCTACGAAGAACCGTCATTCTGGCTGTTTTTCCTCATCACCTGCCTTCTGGGCGGCTGGGCGGCATGGATGGCAGGCCGCGCCTGCGCATCCACATGGCGGACCTATGTGCAGTTCCTGATCTATATGATCCCGCTGGGAGCTGCAGTGCGTTTCATTCATTATGCGTTGTTTGGGGGCACGCTTTTGTCGCTCCACTATTATCTGGTGGACACGATCGTGCTGATGATTATCGGCACGGTGGGCTTTCGCTATACGCGCACCAAGCAGATGGTGCGCCAGTATAGCTGGCTCTACGAAAAAACCTCTCCATTCGGCTGGAAGGCGAAATAATTTAAAGCTTCGCCGTTATGCGGCGGAGCTTTTTTAAAAGATCACGTTGATAATAATAAGATTCAACGTAGATATTGTCGATTAATCGACAAGATAATAAGGCGATGCGAAAACATCGCTTCGGGGTAAACAAAATTTGGGAGTTCCAACAATGAGAAAAACACTTTTTTCGGGCGTTGCTCTTGCTGCAGTCATCGCCTTCGGGGGCTCGGCTTGGGCTGATGTACTGGTCGGTATCGGTATTCCTGTAACCGGCCCGAACGCCGTTTATGGTGCACAGATCCAGAAAGGCGCCGAGGCGGCAATCAAGGAAGTCAACGATGCCGGCGGCATCAATGGCGAGAAGATTGCCATCACAATCGGCGATGACGTATCCGATCCGAAGCAGGGTATTTCGGTGGCTAATAAATTTGCCGCCGATGGCGTCAAGTTCGTGATTGGACACTTCAACTCTGGCGTTACCATTCCGGCTTCGCAGGTCTATGCCGAAAACGGTATTCTCGAAATTTCGCCTGGCGCGACCAATCCTCAATATACGGAGCAGGGGCTGTGGAACACATTCCGCACCTGCGGCCGTGATGATCAGCAGGGCACTGTTGCCGGTCAGTATATTTTTGACCACTTCAAGGATGCGAAGATCGCCGTCGTTCACGACAAGACCCCTTACGGTCAGGGGCTTGCCGACGAAACCAAGAAGAAGCTGAATGAACTTGGCACCAAGGAAACCCTCTATGAAGGCGTGAACGTTGGTGAAAAGGATTTCTCGGCGCTGATCGCCAAGCTCAAGCAGGCTGGCGTGAACGTGGTTTATTGGGGTGGCCTGCACCCGGAAGCCGGTCTCATCATCCGTCAGATGGCCGATCAGGGACTAAAAGCCCAGTTCATTTCGGGTGACGGTATTGTGTCGAACGAGCTGGCGTCAATCGCCGGTCCGGCTGTCGAAGGCACGCTCAACACCTTCGGTCCCGATCCGCGCAACAACCCGGATAATGCCGAACTGGTGAAGAAATTCCGCGACGCCGGTTTTGAGCCGGAAGCCTATACGCTCTATTCCTATGCGGCGGTTCAGTCGCTGGCTCAGGCCGCAAAGGCCGCTGGCAGCAATGATCCGCAGGAAGTCGCCAAAGCCATGAAGGAAAAGGGCCCGTTCAAGACCGTGCTCGGCGATCTGTCCTATGATGAAAAGGGTGATCCGAAGCTTCCGGGCTATGTCATGTACAAGTGGGAAAAGGGTGCAGACGGGAAGTATAATTACATTCAGCAGTAAGTTTCCGTCATATTCTTTTCTGAAAATATCAGATGCCCGGCTTTTGAAGCCGGGCATTTTCAATTGCAATCCGCCTTCCCGCATAAAGTCATGCGAAAAACGCAGGATGTAGAGTGAATCATTGCTTTACTTCCATATATAAAGCGACTTTATCTATTGTGACGGCTGGATATAGAGCGATCCTCTAAATCTAGAGCGCATCCCGAAAAGTGTGAAATGATTTTCGGATAAGAGGCGCGTCAAAACAACATGGAGAGCGCCAGTCTGATTCAATCAGATAAAAACGCGCTCTGGTGTTGCGTTCCGGTGGGAGGAGCGGTTTCAGCATGGGCGACCCTGGCACCGATTGTGCCTTCTGGAATATTTCCGGCAAAAGCGTGAAACGCTCTCATGCCGTGAAAGGGAGAGGAGGGGAGGCGCGCATTCCGGCAATTGGCCGGACACAAGCGGTCGTGGGCTGACGCATTCTTCCCATTGAACATCGGCAGATCTCACGCATGAGGTTGCGTTCTCGTGCGGAAATTCTGCAAGGCATCGGGCGGTTCGAGGAATCTGCCCTGAAATTTGCGGTTCGCACTGCGTCGGGCGGCGAACCGCCGTTCATAATGGGAGCAATCGAAATGAAGAAATCCTTATTTTGCGGCGTTTGCCTTTGTGCGCTGGTCGCGATGGGCGGGACATCTTTCGCCGATATCATGGTCGGTGTTGGTGCGCCCCTGACTGGCAGCCAGGCTGCCTTCGGCGAACAGATCAAGCGCGGCGTGGAGGCGGCTGTCGCGGAAGCCAATGCCAAGGGCGGCATGAATGGTGAGCAGATCACCCTCGTTTATGGTGATGACGCTGCCGATTCCAAGCAGGGCATCTCGGTTGCAAACAAGTTCGTGGGCGATGGCGTCAAGTTTGTGATTGGCCATTTCAATTCCGGTGTCAGCATTCCGACCTCGGATATCTATGCCGAAAACGGCGTGCTGATGATTGCACCGGGCACGACCAACCCGACCTTTACCGAGCGCGAATTGTGGAACACATTCCGCACCTGCCGCCGCGACGACAAGCAGGGCATTGTCGCAGGCAAGTAGATGGCCGATAATTACAAGGACGGCAAGGTTGCCATTCTGCACGACAAGACGCCCTATGGTCAGGGCCTTGCCGACGAAACTAAAAAGTCGCTCAACGAGAACGGCATGAAGGAAACGCTCTATGAGGGCGTGAATCAGGGCGACAAGGATTTCTCCGCGCTCATTTCCAAGATGAAAGCTGCGGGCATCACTGCCGTTTACTGGGGCGGTATGCACCCGGAAGCTGGCCTTCTGATTCGCCAGATGGCCGATCAGGGGCTGAAAGCCCAGTTCATTTCGGGTGACGGCATCGTGTCCAACGAGCTGGCGTCGATTGCCGGTGACGCCGTGGCCGGTGTGATGAATACTTTCGGTCCCGATCCGCGCGACGACAAGGCCAATGCCGAACTCATCAAGGCGTTCCGTGACAAGGGTTTCGAGCCGGAAGCCTATACGTTCTATGCCTATGCCGGTGTGCAATCGCTTGTGAACGCGGCCAATGCGGCTGGCAGCAATGATCCGATGGAAGTCGCTACCGCGATGAAGGAAAAGGGTCCGTTCAAGACCGTGCTCGGCGATATCTCCTTCGATGCGAAGGGTGATCCGAGCCTGTCGCCCTATGTCATGTTTGAATGGCGCAAGGGCGAAGACGGCAAGTATAATTACTTCCAGAAGTAAATTGCCTGATATATTAGCAAAAAATGCTACAAAATTCAGCAATCTGCCCGGCTTTTAGCCGGGCATTTTGTTTTTAACTTCCCGTCGCACAGTTTGTTTGCGCTTCGGCCAGTTGCCATGTAATCAAAGCTGCCTTTGTCATTGCAGTTAGAGCGGTTTCGGTTAAAACGGAATCGTTGGAACCGTTCTATTTCTTTGTTTTTACGCATTATCTGACGCAAAACCGCTTCGCATTTTTGCTGGAAATGCACTAGGGAGATCTGCCTTGTCTTTCGCTCCAAAGCCTATCTCGAAAATTCTGGTCGCCAACCGATCTGAAATCGCAATTCGCGTATTCCGCGCCGCCAATGAGCTGGGGCTCAAAACGGTGACCATATGGGCTGAGGAAGACAAGCTTTCTCTGCATCGCTTCAAGGCGGACGAAAGCTATCAGGTCGGTCGCGGACCGCACCTGGATCGCGATCTTGGCCCCATTGAAAGCTATCTTTCCATTGACGAAATCATCCGCGTTGCCAAGCTTTCGGGCGCCGATGCGATCCATCCAGGTTACGGTCTCCTGTCGGAAAGCCCGGAATTTGCCGAAGCCTGCGCGGAAAACGGTATCGTCTTCATCGGGCCGAAGCCGGAAACCATGCGCCGCCTCGGCAACAAGGTCGCCGCGCGCAATCTCGCTATCGAGATTGGCGTGCCGGTGGTGCCTGCCACCGATCCGCTGCCGGATGATATGGATGAGGTGAAGAAGCTTGCCGCCCAGATCGGCTATCCGCTGATGCTGAAAGCAAGCTGGGGCGGCGGCGGCCGCGGTATGCGCGCCATCCGGGCTGAAGCCGATCTTGCCCGCGAGGTGATGGAAGCCAAGCGCGAGGCCAAGGCGGCCTTTGGCAAGGATGAAGTTTATCTCGAAAAGCTGGTGGAGCGTGCCCGCCATGTCGAAGTGCAGATATTGGGCGATACGTACGGCAATGCGGTCCATCTTTTTGAGCGTGACTGCTCCATCCAGCGCCGTAACCAGAAGGTCGTGGAGCGCGCGCCTGCACCCTATCTCAACGATGCGCAGCGCCGCGAGCTGGCCGATTATGGCCTGAAGATCGCGCATGCCACCGATTATATCGGTGCTGGCACGGTTGAGTTCCTCATGGATGCCGATACCGGCAAGTTCTATTTCATCGAGGTCAATCCACGCATTCAGGTGGAGCATACGGTCACGGAAGAAGTGACCGGCATCGATATCGTCAAGGCGCAGATCCATATTCTGGAAGGCTTTGCCATCGGCACGCCGGAATCGGGCGTGCCGCGCCAGGAGGATATCCGCCTCAATGGCCACGCGCTGCAATGCCGCATCACAACGGAAGACCCGGAACAGAATTTCATCCCCGATTACGGGCGCATTCAGGCCTATCGTTCGGCGGCGGGCTTCGGCATCCGTCTCGATGGCGGCACGGCCTATTCGGGCGCATTCATCACCCGTTATTACGACCCGCTTCTGGTAAAGGTGACGGCATCCGGCGCGACGCCGCTTGAAGCCATTCACCGCATGGACCGCGCCTTGCGCGAGTTCCGCATTCGCGGCGTGGCAACGAACCTCACCTTCCTCGAAGCGATCATCAATCATCCGAAATTCCTGTCGAACGATTATACGACCCGTTTCATCGATACGACGCCGGAATTGTTCGAGCAGATGAAGCGGCAGGATCGCGCCACCAAGCTTTTGACCTATATTGCCGATGTGACCGTCAACGGCCATCCCGAAACCAAGGGCCGCGCGAAACCCGCCAGGGATGCTGCCAAGCCGCGCGTGCCGTGGTTTGGCGACAAGCTGGTCGCTGACGGCACCAAACAGCTTCTGGACCAGCTTGGGCCGAAGAAGTTTGCCGAATGGATGCGCAATGAAAAGCGCGCGCTGATTACTGATACCACCATGCGCGATGGCCACCAGTCATTGCTTGCCACGCGCGTGCGCACCTATGATATTGCGCGGATCGCCAATGCTTACGCGCAGGCGCTGCCAAACCTGTTCTCGCTGGAATGCTGGGGCGGGGCTACTTTCGACGTCTCCATGCGCTTCCTGACCGAAGACCCGTGGGAGCGTCTGGCACTGGTGCGCGAAGGCGCGCCCAACCTCCTGTTGCAGATGCTTCTGCGCGGTGCGAACGGGGTTGGCTACAAATCCTATCCGGACAATGTGGTGAAATATTTCGTGCGCGAGGCAGCGCGCGCGGGCATTGACCTGTTCCGCGTTTTCGACAGCCTCAACTGGGTTGAGAACATGCGCGTGTCGATGGATGCGGTGCTGGAGGAAAACAAGCTCTGTGAAGCGGCGATCTGCTATACGGGCGATATTTTGAACCCGGATCGCGCCAAATACGACCTTAATTATTACGTCAATCTGGCGAAGGAAGTGGAAAAGGCTGGCGCGCATATTATTGCGGTCAAGGATATGGCGGGCTTGCTGAAGCCTGCCGCCGCGCGCGTGCTGTTCAAGGCGCTGCGCGAGGAAACCGATCTGCCGATCCATTTCCACACACATGATACGTCGGGCATTTCGGCGGCGACCGTGCTTGCTGCAATCGATGCGGGCGTGGATGTCGTGGATGCAGCGATGGACGCACTTTCGGGCAATACATCGCAGCCCTGCCTCGGTTCCATCGTTGAAGCGCTGCATGGTTCCGAGCGTGATTCGGGGCTCGACCCGGATTTGATCCGCCGTATTTCCTTTTATTGGGAAGCGGTGCGCCATCAATATGCAGCTTTTGAAAGCGACCTCAAGGGACCGGCTTCGGAAGTCTATCTTCACGAAATGCCGGGTGGCCAGTTCACCAATCTGAAGGAACAGGCGCGCTCGCTGGGGCTTGAAACGCGCTGGCATGAAGTGGCGCAGGCCTATGCCGATGTGAACCGCATGTTCGGCGATATCGTCAAGGTCACGCCATCCTCCAAGGTGGTGGGCGACATGGCGCTGATGATGGTTGCCCAAGACCTCACCGTTGCCGATGTCGAGAACCCTGCCAAGGATATTGCCTTCCCGGATTCGGTGGTTTCCATGATGCGTGGCGATCTCGGCCAGCCGCCATCCGGCTGGCCGGAAGCCTTGCAGAAAAAGGTTCTGAAAGATGAAAAGCCTTTCACCGTGCGCCCCGGCTCGCTTCTGCCTGCCGCCGATCTCGATGCGGAACGCAAGAGCTTTGAGGACAGTGTCGGCCGCAAGCTTTCCGATCAGGAATTTGCTTCGGCGCTGATGTATCCGAAGGTCTTCACCGATTATGCTACGGCGCATGAAACCTATGGTCCGACGAGCGTGCTGCCGACGCCGGTTTATTTCTACGGCCTCAAGCCGGAAGAAGAAGTTTTTGTCGATCTGGAGCGTGGCAAGACGCTGGTGATCGTCAATCAGGCTATGAGCGAGACCGACGAGAAGGGCATGGTGACGGTGTTCTTCGAGCTGAACGGCCAGCCGCGCCGCATCAAGGTGCCAAACCGTGCCAAGGGTGCTTCCGGTGGTGTCCGCCGCAAGGTGGAGGCGGGCAATGACAAACAGGTCGGTGCGCCAATGCCGGGCGTTATCTCCACCGTTGCGGTTGTGGCAGGCCAGAAGGTTACGCAGGGCGACGTGCTTCTATCCATCGAGGCGATGAAGATGGAAACCGCCATCCATGCCGAACGCGATGGCACTATCGCGGAAGTGCTGGTCCGCCCCGGCGAGCAGATCGACGCGAAGGATTTGCTCATCGTTTACGCCGAGTAAGTCTGTGCGGCGGCGGGTATGAAGGTTTTACGGGCGGCAGCGGACCGCAACTGAGGGATAGATGGTACAGGTTTCCGGACGCGCAGATATGGCGCCTGCGCGTGCGCCGATTGTGACCAGAGAGCGGATTGCTGTTGCGCTCCTATTTCTGATGAACGGCTATATTTTCGGTGGCTGGGCCCCAAAAATCCCGGAATTTGCAGAACGTCTCGGGCTTGATAGCGCCGGAATGGGCCTGATGATCCTGGTCTGCGGTCTCGGTTCGCTGGCCATGATGCCGGTCGCAGGCGCTCTTTCCGCGCATCGCGGTTCGGGCATTGTGGTGCGCATCTTTGCCCTTGCCTTCATTCCGGCGCTGCTCATCATCACATTGGTGCCGAATGTGGTGACGGCGGTGATCGTTATGCTCTATTTCGGCGGAACCATGGCTGCGATGGATGTGTCCATGAACGCCAATGCGGTCGCAGTCGAGAAAAAGATGCGCCGGGCAATCATGTCGTCCTGTCACGCCTTCTGGAGCCTTGGTGGCCTCATCGGCGCGGCAACGGGCGGTTTTCTCATCGCGCAATTCGGCTCGATCGTTCATGCGCTGGTCACGATGATCGCAGCCACCATCCTGATCATTGTCGCATGGCCCTCGATCATCCCGGATACGGAGCATCATCATCCAGACGGCGAGAAGCAGAAGCTTGCGCTGCCGCGCAATCCCCTGCCGTGGCTTGTCGGCGTCATGGCGCTGTTTTCCATGGTGCCGGAAGGGGCGATCCTTGATTGGGGCGCCTATCATATGCGCCAGGATCTCGGCGCTTCCGTCACGGTGGCAGGTTTCGGCTTCGCGGCATTTTCGGGTTCCATGGCCGTTATGCGCTTTGCGGGTGATCTGGTGCGCGACCGATTCGGTGCCGTGAAAACCCTGCGTGCCTGCACGGCCATCGCCATCATAGGCATGTTGATCGTCGGTTTTGGAAACAGTTCGGCGACTGCAATCATCGGCTTTGCGATCTGCGGCATCGGCATTTCCAACATGGTGCCGATAGCTTTCTCGATGGCTGGCAACATGCCGGGCGTCAATCCAAGTGTCGGCCTGTCGATAGCCACCACGCTTGGCTATTCCGGCATGTTGGTCGCGCCATCACTGATCGGCTTTGTCGCCAGGCATAGCGGCTTCGGTGTGGTGTTTCTGGCGCTTCCGGCCTTGCTGCTGGTGGTTCTCGCCTTCTCAAGCCTCGCCCGATACGCTGACCATAAGCATTAGAGTGCGTTTCGATCTGATTATTCTGCCGTCCAGCCGCCGTCGACGGAAATGGCTGCACCGTTGATCTGCGCTGCCGCATCGCTTGCGAGGAAAGTGGCAACGGCCCCGATTTGCGCGGTGGTGACAAACTCCTTCGTCGGCTGTTTATCCAGCATCACGTCGCGGATCACGGTTTCACGGTCCATGTGGTGGGCTTTCATCTGGTCGGGTATCTGCGCTTCCACCAGAGGGGTCAGCACATAGCCGGGACAGATGGAATTGGCGGTGATTTTTGCGGTGGCAAGCTCCAGCGCCAGCGTCTTGGTGAAGCCGACAATGCCGTGCTTGGCGGCGACATATGCCGATTTGAACGGCGAAGCCACGAGACCATGCGCCGAGGCAATATTGATGATACGGCCCCAGCCCGCCTTTCGCATATGGGGGATGGCAGCAGCAGAAGTGTGGAAGGCCGATGTCAGGTTGATTGCGATGATGCGGTCCCATTGCTCGGGAGGAAACTCTTCCACCGGGGCGACATGCTGGATGCCCGCATTATTGACCAGAATATCGGAGTTGCCGAAAACCTTGACGGTTTTGGCAATGAGATTGCGGCAATCTTCGGCTTTCGACATATCCGCGGCAATATAGATGACATTCGCACCATGTTCTTCGGCAAGCATCCGGGCAAGCGCATGGTCTTCGTCCCGGTCGGTGAAGGAGTTTATTACGACGTTATGCCCCGCGGCTGCCAGTGCATGGGCGATTCCGAGGCCGATCCCTGAATTTGATCCGGTAACAATTGCAGTTTTGCGGGCGGATACGTCGGTCATTTGTTGGTTCCTCCTTATGGCCACACCATAATGAGAGGGCGACATTGCCTCGGCAAGCGATTATATAAAGCGAAAGCCGGATATACGCAGACCCGGATCTATGCCAGCGTTGACATTTGTGTCGCGCTACGCCACCTAAAAACGAGTACAGTCAAGAACAGAGCAAAATGTCGTCCGAGACCGTCAGCTATTTTTCGCATCCATTTCCCCGCCGCCAGTCGGTTGGCGTCAGTGTCGGTGGCGTTATCGTCGGCGGCAGTGCGCCGGTGGTGGTCCAGTCCATGACCAACACCGACACGGCCGATGTGGATTCCACGGTTGCACAGGTGGCCGCGCTTCATCGTGCCGGTTCGGAAATCGTGCGCATCACGGTGGATCGTGATGAATCGGCGGCTGCCGTGCCGAAAATCCGCGAGCGGCTGGAGCGTCTTGGCCATGATGTGCCGCTGGTGGGCGATTTCCATTATATCGGTCACAAGCTGCTTGCCGATCATCCGGCCTGTGCGGAGGCTCTTGCCAAATACCGCATCAATCCCGGCAATGTCGGCTTCAAGGACAAGAAGGACAAGCAGTTCGCCGATATTGTCGAAATGGCGATCCGCTACGACAAGCCCGTGCGCATCGGCGTCAACTGGGGATCGCTCGATCAGGAGCTTTTGACCACGCTGATGGACCGCAATCAGGCCGAGGGTGCGCCGCTTTCCGCGCAGGATGTCATGCGTGAAGCCATTGTGCAGTCTGCGCTGATTTCGGCCAATCTTGCCGAGGAAATCGGGCTTGGCCGCGACAAGATCATCCTGTCGGCCAAGGTCAGCCAGGTGCAGGATCTGATTGCCGTCTATACGATGCTGGCGCAGCGTTCCAATCATGCGCTGCATCTGGGACTTACCGAAGCGGGGATGGGCACGAAGGGCATCGTCGCGTCGTCGGCTGCCATGGGCATTTTGTTGCAGCAGGGCATTGGCGATACGATCCGCATTTCCCTGACGCCGGAACCGGGCGGCGACCGCACGCGTGAAGTGCAGGTGGCGCAGGAATTGCTGCAAACCATGGGGTTCCGCCAGTTTGTTCCGATTGTCGCCGCCTGTCCGGGCTGCGGCCGCACGACGTCCACGGTGTTTCAGGAACTGGCGCAGACCATTCAGGAAGATATCCGCCGCAATATGCCGCTCTGGCGCGAGAAATATCCGGGTGTCGAGGCGCTTTCGGTTGCTGTCATGGGCTGTATCGTCAATGGGCCGGGCGAATCGAAACATGCCGATATCGGCATTTCGCTTCCGGGCACCGGCGAAACCCCGTCCGCCCCGGTTTTTGTGGATGGCAAGAAGGTCACGACCCTGCGTGGTCCGGGGATTGCCGAGGACTTCCAGAAGATGGTTGCCGACTATATCGAAAACCGCTTTGGGCTTGGTCGTAAGATCGCGTCGTGAGACCTTGTTAATTCTGCCGCTCGGCGATGAAGCGGGCCGCTTGCTTGAGGGGTTCGGCGTCTTCTCCAAAGGGTGCGAGCAGGCTTTCGGCCTGTGCGACGAGGCCTGAAAGCTGCTGGCGGGTCCAGTCAATGCCGTGAAGTGAAACCAGCGTGGCTTTTCCGGCGGCGGCATCCTTGCCGGTTGCCTTGCCCATGGTGCCAGCGTCGGCGGTCACGTCCAGAAGATCGTCGGCAAGCTGGAAGGCCAGGCCGATTGCCGAGCCGAATTCCGCCATGCGCTCCCGGTCTTCCTGCGATGCGCCAGCGATGATAGCGCCCGCCTCGCAGGCAAAGCGGATCAGCGCGCCGGTCTTCATGGCTTGAAGCGTGATGATGCCTGCCTCGTCCGGTTTTCTGGTTTCCGCCATCAGGTCGAGCGCCTGTCCGCCTGCCATGCCGCCAAGGCCGGAAGCGCGCGTGAGCGCGCAAACAAGCTTTATGCGGGTGGTGGCGTCGAGTTCCGTTTCATCGGATGCGATAATGTCGAAGGCGTAGGTCAGCAGGCTATCACCGGCCAGAATGGCGGCTGCCTCATCAAAGGCCTTGTGCACGGTTGGCTGGCCCCGGCGCAGATCGTCATCATCCATGGCTGGCAGATCGTCATGGACCAGCGAATAGCAATGGATACATTCCAGCGCGGCAGCGACGCGCAGCACCGCCTGGCCGTACTGTCCGAAAAGGGCAGCACTTTCGAGGACGAGAAACGGGCGCAGGCGCTTGCCGCCGTTCAGTACGCCATGGCGCATGGCGGCGATGAGACGCTGCGGACGGGCAATCTCGCCGGTGCGCGGGCGTTCGTCCAGAAGACCGGCAAGGGCAGCTTCTACTTCCATGGCGCGGCGGTTAAGAAGAGTGGTGAAATCGACAGGCAGCTTTTCCATGGAAGAATGGGATGGACGAAAGCGCGAAGCGGGTCAACAGGGCATAATCTCCAGCACAGGCTTTTTCATCGCCGCGTCATAAAACCCGCTCCCCGCATTTCGCCTTGTTTCGTGCGGTGGGTTATGGAATCGGGTTCAATATTATTAAGGAATGGTTTATGTCGCTTGGAGGGCGCGCGGCAGGCGGTGAAAGTGACAAAAATCATCATCAAGAGCAAGGATGGTCGCAATTATCTGGCGGACCCCGTGTGGGGAAGCCGGATTGCCGTCGCGCTCAGGATATTGGTGGTTCTGGCGATCCTGCCGGTTTTCCTGCTCCTCGTCTATTCACTGCCCTTCGTGCGGCCGGTTTCCACGTTGATGGTGAAGGATTATGCGCTATTGCAGGGCGTGAACCGGCAATGGGTGGATATTGAGAATATCGCGCCGGTTCTGGTCAATTCGGTGATGATGGCGGAGGATGGCCAATTTTGCAGCCACGGTGGGGTGGACTGGCATCAGCTAGGCCTCGTTCTGGACGATGCGGGAGACGGGGGTCCGAGCCGTGGGGCATCCACCATCACCATGCAGATGGTGAAGAACCTGTTTTTGTGGAATGGGCGCTCCTATCTGCGCAAAGGGCTGGAATTTCCGCTGGCGTTGATAGCCGATGCCGTTCTTTCCAGAAAGCGTATCATGGAGATTTATCTCAATATCGCCGAGTGGGGGCCGGGCATCTATGGCATTGAGGCCGCAGCCCGGCATTATTTCAAACGGTCGGCGGCAAAACTGACGGCAAGACAGGCCGCACTGCTGGCGGTCACGCTGCCCAATCCGGCTTTGCGTAACCCGGCCAAACCGACGCGCAACATGCAGCGCATTGCCCGCATCGTGGCAGGACGTGCGATGCGATCCGGACCTTATGTGACTTGTGTGAAATAAACACGCCAGAAATGCGAAAGCGGAAAAAAAGATAAGACTCCCGCTGGTCAAATGCCGCGAGAGCGTGTATAGGCACCTGACTTTCCGGAATTTTGTCGGGTGTGACAGGCTCTACCGGGCCGTACCGGACCTTTATTGACCGATCAGTGGAGCTGGATCCATGGCAGTACCAAAACGAAAAACTTCCCCGTCGCGTCGCGGCATGCGCCGTTCGGCCGATGCGTTGAAAGCACCGACCTATGTTGAAGACAAGAATTCGGGCGAACTGCGTCGTCCGCATCATATCGATCTGAAGAGCGGTATGTATCGCGGCCGTCAGGTTCTTGAGCCGAAGGAATAATCCTGAGCTTATAGCTTGAGGACTGTTCAAAACGCCGTTTCCGGTTTGCCGGAAGCGGCGTTTTCTTTTGTGCCGGTTTTCATGAAAAAGGCCGCATGAAGCGGCCTTTGAGCGCGAGCTTTTGTTAAAATTCAGCCTGCGTCGAACGCAAAGCCTGCCGCTTCGATACCGGCGATGGCTGCGGCCTCGTCATTATCCGACGTGTCGCCGGAAATGCCGACTGCACCGAGGATCTCGCCGTCAGCATCCTTGATGAGCACGCCGCCCGGCACCGGCACGACCCTGCCGCCCGATACGCCCGAAAGACCTTCCAGAAAATGCGGGCGATCCTTGGCCTGATTGTTCAGCCAGCGTGAGCCGGTGCCGACTGCAAGCGCGCCATAGGCCTTGCCTGAGCCGATCTCAAAACGGAGCATGGATGCGCCATCCTGACGCTGGAAAGCCTTCACATGGCCGCCGGCATCGAGAACGCTAACGGCAAGCGGCTTCAGTTTCAGTTCCTCGGCCTTGGCAAAAGCACCGGCAATGATCGCGTTGGCGCGTTCGAGCGTTAGTGAAGGCATATTCATCTCCTGTATTGTGGTGAAGGCAATTTAGACATTGAATATGGCAATGCCCATATGAATGCTTGTCCTGGCGGGAAAAACACCTTCTCGATTTTCATGAAGGCGGCGCGGGGAGCTTGCCAAGGCCGGTTTTTTGGTCTTTGTGTTGCGCCACATGCTTAAGGAGGAAAGAATGTCCGATCCGAAATCCATCGTCATCGCCAGTGCAGCGCGCACCGCGGTGGGTGCCTTTAATGGCGCCTTTGCCAATGTTCCTGCTCATGAACTGGGTGCAGTGGCCATCAAGGCTGCTCTGGAGCGTGCTGGTGTCGATGCGGCGGATGTCGATGAGGTTATTCTGGGGCAGGTGCTGACGGCAGGCGAAGGGCAGAATCCCGCCCGTCAGGCCGCCATGGGGGCCGGTTGCCCGAAGGAAACCACCGCTTTTGCCATCAACCAGCTCTGCGGTTCCGGCCTGCGGGCGGTTGCGCTCGGGATGCAGCAGATTGTTTCCGGCGATGCGAAGATTATCGTGGCGGGCGGGCAGGAATCCATGTCCATGGCGCCGCATTGTGCCTATCTGCGCTCCGGCGTGAAGATGGGCGATTTCAAGATGATCGACACCATGCTGAAAGACGGCCTGACCGATGCTTTCCATGGCTATCACATGGGCATCACCGCTGAAAATATTGCGCGCCAATGGCAGTTGAGCCGCAGCGAGCAGGACGAGTTCGCACTCGCCTCGCAGCACAAAGCCGAGGCCGCGCAGAAGGCAGGCCGCTTCGATGAGGAGATCGTGCCTTTCACCGTCAAGGCCCGCAAGGGGGATGTTGTGGTTTCGGCAGATGAATATATCCGTCCGGGCACGACGATGGAGGTGCTGGCCAAGCTGAAGCCGGCTTTTGACAAGGAAGGCACGGTGACGGCGGGCAATGCATCCGGCATCAATGACGGTGCCGCAGCGGTTGTGCTGATGGATGCTGGCGAGGCAGCCAGGCGTGGCGTGAAGCCTCTGGCGCGCATCGTATCCTGGGCGACGGCTGGCGTTGATCCGTCGATCATGGGAACCGGGCCGATCCCCGCAACGCGGAAGGCGCTGGAAAAGGCAGGCTGGAGCGTTGGCGACCTTGATCTTGTTGAGGCCAATGAGGCCTTTGCAGCGCAGTCATGCGCGGTGGTGCGCGATCTGGGTCTCAATCCTGAAATCGTCAATGTCAATGGCGGGGCAATCGCCATCGGCCATCCGATCGGCGCCTGCGGCGCCCGCGTGCTGACGACGCTGCTCTACGAAATGGAGCGTCGCGATGCCAAGCGTGGTCTGGCGACGCTTTGTATCTCGGCGGCGGCATGGGCGTGGCCCTTTGTGTCGAGCGGGATTGATCCGGTTTTAGAACGTCATCTGAAACCAACCGCCAATTTCGGGCGTGTGCCGGAAGAGGGGTGTTTTTTTCCGGCAAAAGTTAACGCAGAACCGAAACATGCAGGGGAAAGCGTGCTGTTTCGGCTCCGCCCTATGGCGTGTGACTGCGGCCAGATACCAGATGTTGTGAGAACAAATACAGAAAATCCAGCCATCAGCGATTCGTCGCTGATTCGTTCCAGAGTCGTTCCATATATTAACCGGGCGCTTCCGCCTCATCCCTCTCTTGGGAAGGCATCTGCCCGCATTGAAACTTAACAGGGGCGCTTTCGGTGCAGGTCGTATAGTGCTATCGCATCACTTCACATCCGGCTCTTGAGAGCAATTGTACCGGGAACCCGATTATTGGTATGAACCAGCAACCTGCCCATGATCTGCCGCTGACATTGAGTGGCCGCGACGTGACCGCGGTGCTGGGGCCGACCAATACCGGCAAGACACACCTGGCCATCGAGCGGATGCTGTCGCATGGGAGCGGCATGATCGGCCTGCCGCTGCGCCTGCTTGCGCGCGAGGTTTATAATCGCGTGGCCGAGCGGGTAGGGGCAGCCAATGTTTCGCTGGTAACGGGCGAGGAAAAGATCGTGCCGCCGGGTGCGCGCTATTCCGTCTGTACGGTGGAGGCCATGCCGCGCCACACAGATGCGGCCTTCGTCGCCATTGATGAAGTGCAACTGGCCAACGATCTGGAGCGCGGCCATATTTTCACCGACCGTATCCTGCATCTGCGCGGACGGCAGGAAACGCTGCTGCTTGGTGCGGCCACCATGCGCGGCATTCTGGAAAAGCTGCTGCGCGGCGTGAATGTGGTGACACGTCCGCGTCTTTCGCATCTGGCCTATGCCGGATCGAAGAAGATGACGCGCCTGCCCAACCGTTCCGCAATCGTGGCCTTTTCCGCCGACGAGGTTTACGCCATCGCCGAGCTTATCCGCCGCCAGCGCGGCGGGGCGGCGGTGGTGATGGGTGCGCTCAGCCCGCGTACGCGCAATGCGCAGGTGGAGCTTTACCAGTCGGGCGATGTCGATTTTCTGGTGGCGACGGATGCGATCGGCATGGGGTTGAACCTCGATGTGGATCACGTCGCCTTTGCGCAGAACCGCAAGTTCGACGGCTATCAGTTCCGTGATCTGACGCCCGCCGAAGTGGGGCAGATTGCGGGCCGTGCGGGCCGCCATGTGCGCGATGGCACTTTTGGCGTGACCGGTCAGGTCCATCCTTTTGACGAGGAACTGGTTGAGCGGGTGGAAGCGCATAATTTCGATCCGGTGAAGGTGCTGCAATGGCGCACGTCCCGTTTCGACTTTTCCTCTGTCGAGGCGCTGCTTCGTTCGCTGGAAACGCCTGCGCCCATTGAGGGGCTTGCCAAGGCTCTGCCTGCCGTCGATCAACAGGCGCTTGAAAATCTGTCGAAAGACGACGAGATTATGCGGCTTGCAACGACGCCGTCGCGCATCGAGCTTTTGTGGGATGCGTGCGCGCTGCCTGACTATCGCAAGATCGCACCGGCACAGCATGCCGATATTATTGCAACCATCTATCAGGATCTTGTACGCCGAGGGAGCGTTGATGAAGATTATATGAGCGAACAGGTGCGCCGCGCCGACAGCACAGAGGGAGAAATCGACACCCTGTCGCATCGCGTGGCCCAAATCCGTACCTGGACTTTCGTGTCGCACAGGCCTGGATGGCTTGCCGATCCGACACACTGGCAGGAAAAGACGCGCGAAATAGAGGACAGACTGTCCGATGCGCTGCATGAGAGGTTGACGAAACGCTTTGTAGACCGCAGGACAAGCGTGCTTATGAGGCGCCTGAGAGAGAATGCCATGCTTGAAGCAGAAATCAGCCCTGCCGGAGACGTGATCGTCGAGGGCCATAATGTCGGGCAACTGGAAGGATTCCGTTTCACTGCCGACGTCCAGGCCGAGGGGCCGGACGCCAAAGCTGTGAAGACGGCTGCACAAAAGGCGCTGGCCGCCGAGTTTGAACGCCGAGCGGAGCGCTTTGCTGCTGCGCCAAATGGCGATCTCGCGCTTGGTTCGGATGGCGTCCTGCGCTGGATCGGCGCGACCGTCGCCACGCTGGTTGCGGGCGATGACGTGTTGAAGCCGCGCACGGTCATTCTGGCCGACGAACAACTGACGGGGCCAGCGCGCGACAAGGTCGACGCCCGTATTGACCGTTTCGTTGCCCATCATATCGAAACCGTTCTGAAGCCGCTTGCCGATCTGGCAAATGCGGATGCGCTGACGGGCATGACGCGCGGCCTGGCTTTCCAGATCGTCGAAAACCTGGGCATTCTCCAGCGCCGTGACGTGGCGGAGGAAGTGCGCGGCCTTGATCAGGATTCGCGTGCGGCGCTTCGCCGTCTGGGCGTGCGTTTCGGTGCTTATCACGTTTTCATGCCCATGCTGCTAAAGCCGGCCCCGGCTGGCCTCATCACGCTTCTCTGGGCGCTCAAGAACGATGGCCGCGAACGGGCAGGTTACGGCGATGTCGTCAATGTGCTGGCCGCTGGCCGCACCTCGGTCGTGGTTGATCCGGCCTTCGATCCGATGTTCTACCGTCTCGCTGGCTATCGTGTGCTGGGCCGGCGCGCGGTTCGCATCGATATTCTGGAGCGCCTTGCCGATCTCATTCGCCCGGCTCTTGCCTGGCGTCCGGGTTCCGGCGCTCGCCCGGATGGCGCTTATGATGGTGGACGCTTCATCGTGACGCCTGCCATGATGTCCATTCTGGGGGCGACAACCGAGGATATGGAAGAAATCCTCAAGAGCCTTGGCTATCGCAGTGAGGCAATGGAAGTCGCTGCGGTGGCGGCGAAGCTTGCGGAGCTTGATGCATTCGCAGCCGAGGCTGGTGGCAAGGATGCAGCCGCGCCGGTTGAAGCTGAAAAGCCAGCCGTGCCGCCGGCAGAACCTGTTCCCGCGCCGGTCGTGGCTGCTGAACCCGAGGCTAAAGTGGAAGAGACGGCGGCTCCAGCCATCGAAGCTGCTCCTGTTGCTGAAGCGTCTGCGGGCGAGGCGGAAGAGCCGAAGCCGGTTCTTCTGTGGCGTCAGGGCCGTTTTGAAGGCCGCAACCGCAATCAGGACCAGAATCGCCAGCGCCAGAATCGTGGAAACCAGCATCGTGGCAACCAGAATCGCGGCCATCAGAACCGCGAAGAGGGTGGTGCGGCACGCAAGGCTGAGGGTGGTGAAGAACAGAATCCGCGTGGCGGCAACAAGCGCTTTGATAAGCACAAGCGCCAACACGACGGCGAAGGCAAGCGCGAAGGCGCGAAGGGCGAATTCCGTGGTGGCAATCAGCGCCAGCCAAAGCGCGATCATGTCTATCAGGGCAACAAGCGGACGGAACAGGAGCGGCCTGTTCGTATCGACCCCGATTCGCCTTTCGCCAAGCTTCTGGCGCTCAAGGAACAGATGAAGAAGTAAGCATCTTAATCAACAAGCGCCAATTGGAACGAGGCATGGCGACCGCTGGAACAAACGCTGAGATGGCTGCGGAAAAAGCCGCAAGGCAGCGGATCGACAAGTGGTTGTTCTTTGCGCGCGTGGTCAAATCAAGATCGCTGGCGGCGAAACTCGCCGTCGGCGGCAAGGTCCGGGTCAACCGTGACAAGATTGAGCAGGCCGCTTATCAGGTGAAGGTTGGCGATGTGCTGACTATTACGCTCGACCGGCGGATCCTTGTCTATAAGGTGCTGGCGCCCGGCGAACGGCGCGGCCCCGCGCCCGAAGCGCAGCTTTTATACGAGGACCTTTCCCCGTCTCCGGCTGCGTCCACCGAAACAGCCCAGCGCGAGAGCGGCGCGGGACGCCCGACCAAGAAAGAACGCCGAAATATTGATCGCCTGCGCGAAGGCTGGTGATTCTGTTCCATTGGCGATGTTTCGGCCCGGACGTGTTGCCGCAGGCTTTTGGGGGGCTATAATGGAAATTGCGTGGTAAGATATTTAAAGGAAAGCCTTTTCCATTCGGGCCTTGGGAAACGAAATGCCATTTCAGGGCCGGGCGGGCAAATCACATTGCGGCGTTTCAACCCTTGTCAGCGGCGCATAAAATCGCTACCTCACGCATGTCATATCAGGGGCAAGGGCTGAAACCCGCCAAAACTCCGCGCATCGCCGCTTAGTGACGGGATCGTTTCAGACGGATTGTCTGGATATGGGCGCAGGAAAATTCAGGATAGAGAGCCGCCTCCTCACCCAACCGGCGGCCACAGGAGTTCGACGATGACTTATGTCGTGACCGATAATTGCATTCGCTGCAAATATACGGACTGCGTCGAGGTCTGTCCGGTCGATTGTTTCTATGAAGGCGAGAACATGCTCGTCATCAATCCTGATGAATGCATCGATTGCGGCGTGTGCGAGCCGGAATGCCCGGCTGAGGCTATCAGCCCCGATACGGAGCCGGGCCTCGACAAGTGGCTGGAACTCAATGCGGAATATGCGGCAAAATGGCCGAACATCACCGCAAAGAAGGATGCCCTGCCGGAAGCCAAGGAAATGGACGGCGTTGCGGGCAAGTTGGAGCAGTACTTCTCGCCTGAAGCCGGCTCCGGCGATTGATGAGCCGATCTGCCACCACTCGGGTATCGCTGATCTATGCCGTTTTGGCTGGATGAAGCCTCCTAAAACTGGCTCCCACATTTGGAAAAAATGTTTTAGCGCATGCCATTTTTCCCCGAGCGTGGCGGAAAAAAACAAATAAATTTGCGGGAAAACCTTTGCGATTCAGGCGTATAACATTGCCAGTCGCGACATATTTGGCAATTTGTTGATTCTTTCGCGAAATTGTGTTAGGCTCCGTTAACAATTTCGGTGACTGGACGTCAATTCGTGGCGCAAATGCGTTAATCTCTGAAAGGCTGATCTTTATTACCGGGCTGAATGGCACCGGGCGAGATGGTTGCGACCTGGCGTCGTCCTCCCGCACCTTGCACTCCGGCCGGTAGAAGTTTTCTTTCTGATACGCTTTCAGTTCCTAGCCGATAATCAGCGTCCGTGCTCCACTTCCGGGGGTGCGGTCGATCACCATGTGTTAACCGGCGGGTCGCGCCGGGCACAACAGGGAGTAATGAAGCGTATGTCATCCCAGCAGAAAAAGTCTCCGGTAGCTCGTGGCGGGTTTAAGGCAGGTGAGGCTATTGTATATCCGGCTCACGGTGTCGGCCAGATCGTGACCATCGAGGAGCAGGAAGTGGCGGGCCACAAGCTTGAACTTTTTGTTATCGATTTTGAAAAAGACAAGATGCGCCTCAAGGTGCCGGTCGCCAAGGCCGCATCGATTGGTATGCGCAAGCTCTCTGAAACCGACTATGTCGAACGTGCCCTCAAGGTGGTGCAGGGCCGTGCCCGTGTGAAGCGCACCATGTGGTCGCGCCGGGCGCAGGAATATGATGCGAAGATCAATTCGGGCGACCTGATTTCTATCTCGGAAGTGGTGCGTGATCTTTACCGTGCCGAAAACCAGCCGGAACAGTCCTATTCCGAACGCCAGCTTTATGAAGCGGCGCTTGATCGCATGGCGCGCGAAATTGCTGCCGTGAACAAGCTTTCGGAAACCGAGGCTGTGCGCCTGATTGAAGTCAATCTCGCCAAGGGACCGAAGCGCGGCAAGGCCGAAGCTGAACTTGACGATGATGAAGTCGAAGCAGCATAAGCTTTGCTTCCCTGTTCTTCAAAAGCCCGCTGATCCAGCGGGCTTTTTTGTTGGGAGAACGGAAATTGCGCAGAATTTTATCGGATTTTGCAATGGCTCGTTAACTCTTCCGGGCGTTTTCCAGCATTGTCAGAGATTTATCGCCGATTGCGGGAACCGGATCGGCCTTCATGCGTTCTGAAAACACCAGTTCGTAAACGGGTTTGTTTTGCGGTGTAACGCTGTTGCCTCTGACTGACCTGTGAAAGAGTTTGGGGCAATATGTTGCCTGGGGCATTCTTTTGGGACTGGCATATCCTTCCACTTAGCGTCCGGAGGGCGTGAGTCCAGAACAGGAGAACCAGATGAAGCCGTCATCCATGAGCAGTTCTTCCACAGTTCCAGCCAATCGTATGCCTATGGCGGTTCGCAGTTTCCCCGCCGCCGCCGCTTCCTCCCAGTCCATGATCCGCAGCGCAATGTCCGCGCCCTATCTGGAGCGCGAGGAAGAGCGCGCGCTCGCCATCCGCTGGAAGGAGACGAAGGATCAGGATGCACTGCATCGGATTACATCCGCCCATATGCGGCTGGTCATTTCCATGGCCGGCCGTTTTCGCAAGTTCAAGCTGCCGATGAGTGATCTCATACAGGAGGGCTATGTCGGGCTTCTGGAAGAGGCGGCGCGTTTCGATCCCGACCGCGATGTGCGTTTTTCGACCTATGCATCCTGGTGGATTCGTGCCTCCATGCAGGATTATATCCTGCGCAACTGGTCTATCGTTCGTGGTGGCACAAGCTCGGCGCAGAAAGTACTGTTTTTCAACCTGCGCCGCCTGCGTTCCAAGCTCGCGCAGACTGACGACAACATGACCAAAGCCGAAATTTATCGGGAGATTTCCGACCAACTTGGTGTTTCTACGAGCGATGTCGAGTTCATGGACAGCCGCCTCTCGGGGCCGGACAGTTCGTTATCCGCCTCGATGAACGGCGAGGAGACCGGCGCTTCCCGGCGTATGGATTTTCTGGTGGACGACCATCCCTTGCAGGATGAGATCGCCGAAAGCTCTATCGATATGGAGCGCCGCAACCGCTGGCTCACACGCGCGCTCGACACGTTGAACGAGCGCGAATTGCACATTATTCGCGAGCGCCGCCTGGATGATGATGGTGTAACGCTGGAGGCGCTGGGCGAGAAGCTTGGCATTTCCAAGCAGCGGGTCCGCCAGATCGAGAGCCGGGCGATGGAAAAGCTGAAGATCGCGCTTCTCAGCCAGCATGAGCTTGCCGCCTATCAGGCCTGAGCCGCCGAAAGGCGGCAGGCGCTGAACGGGGGCAGAAAGGCTCCATGTTCTTACGCATTATCCGATGCATCGAAGCGGGATTGGAAATCAATCCGGTGAACCGGTTTGCCCGCCAAGGCTGTTCCCGCTTTCAGGCCCATGTCCCAGCCGGCGTGACCAGTTTTCCACCTTGCGGTTCTGGAGGCGGTTGACGGCATGGCGCTTCCACCCATCGGCAAGGTGGGGAATTGCAGCCATCAGGGCCAGTTCATCATAGTTGAGCATATCGACATAAAGCAGATGCCAGATGCGATGCAGCGTCCATTCCGGCGATAGACGCTCAATGAGCCGCATGGTTTCGCCCGCTTCCACATGGCCTTCTTCCAGCACGCGATAATACCAGCCGGTACGCCCCGTCTTCTGTACGTGAACCGCCATATCGGGCCTGTCAAAACGCACATTGAGTTTCCAGCATGGCTGGCGGCCTTGCGACACCTCGATCAGCGCCGTGCCGAAACGAAAACGGTCGCCAATGGCGATATCGTTTTCATCAAGGCCGGAGGTGGAAATATTCTCCCCGAATGCGCCTGGTTGATCGAGACGGGAGTTTTCGCCGATTTCCTCGCGCCAGATGGCATAATGATCGCGCGAATAATGATGCAGGGCCTTTTCCGGCCCGCCATGCACCTTGCGATCACCCTGCGCATCGCATTCAAGCCCTTCTATCGTCACGCGCACCTTGCCCGCAACGGGCTTTTTGTCGATGCCGCTTGGCACATTGCGGGGGGCAAGGGGAGCAACCTTGCCAGCCAGTAATGATTGAATCTCCACTTCCATTTCGATCTCCCCCCGCTGAAAATGCTCTATTCGCTGATGATCTTCACGCGGTCGCCTACGGAAACGGTTGCGCCTGCGGGCATGGCATTCAGCAGGCGGAAAAGCTCCAGCTTGCGCGTGGCGCCCTGCATACGTGCCGCAAGGCTTGCCATCGTGTCTCCCGGCTTTACCGTGACCACGCGAATGCGCAGCGGCTTGATGGCGCTCTGTTCGGCTGGCGTCAGCAGGCGGAAGGACCGGGTGACGGCCTGTGAAGCGGGCAGAAGCGCGCTGCTGCCCTTCGGGGCGGCGGTCAGGAAGCGGTAGACCTTGTTGTTCGCACCAATGACGACGATATCGAACTGCCAGCGATCAGCCGAGGCGCGCGCGGTGGCGGCAGGCAGGCCATTGATCGTGGTCTGGCGGATCGAGTTTGCATCAAGGCCCGTGACCCAGCCGGAACGTATATAATCGGTCAGGCTGGAAGCGGACGGCAGGGATGCGCCATCGAAGCGGATTGCCACTTCGCCGGGGCCGCTTGCCATGACGGCGTTGGCTGAATTGTCGATGGTGAAACCGTCGGGCGCACGGAAGGTCACGCCGAGCTTGGGATGGATGAAGTTCTGCTCGCGGACATAGCCTTCATTGGGCGAGTCGCCATAAAGAATATTATCTATGCCATTGAGGAAGGAATCGCGGTCGGTGGTGCCGACACCCGGCGCACCGATGCGGCGCGCATGGGCAAGCGCAAGCTGGATGCGCTGCGGCGTCGCGGGGTGGCTTGCGAGAAAATCGAGGCTGGCATCGGTTGCGCCCGACACCGATCGGAAGCCCGTATAGGCTTCCATCGATTGCAGGAAGCGCGCCGAGGCGAAGGGATCGTAACCGGCTTCACCGATCATCTTGATGCCGATGGCATCGGCCT
Organism: Brucella melitensis bv. 1 str. 16M; assembly: GCF_000007125.1. Classification (NCBI taxonomy): domain Bacteria; kingdom Pseudomonadati; phylum Pseudomonadota; class Alphaproteobacteria; order Hyphomicrobiales; family Brucellaceae; genus Brucella; species Brucella melitensis. The sequence goes on from NC_003317.1 coordinate 295,846, forward strand.
GAAGCTCCTGATTGCGGGAGAACTGGGCAAGGCGAAGCTTGCCGCGGATTTCCGCTTCGCGGCCTGCGGCTTTATTGTGCAGCACTTCGGTTGCCACACGCCTGGCAATGGCGGCTTCGGCTTCCTTTTCCTGGCGCAGAATGCCGTGATTGGCGATGACATGGCCCATTTCATGGGCAATAACGGCCGCAACTTCCGAGGAATCATTGGCAAGCGCGAGCAGGCCGCGCGTTATATAGAGATAACCGCCGGGGAGGGCGAAGGCATTGATGTTGGGTGAATCCAGAATGGTGATGCGATAGGTCTGGTCCGGCTTGTCGGAAGCGGTTGTCAGCTTGCCGACGATCTTTGCGACCATGCGCTCCAGCTTGGGGTCCTTGTATTCGCCGCCATAGGTGGCGAGGATACGCGGATGCTGCTGTGCGCCGATCTGGGCCAGCCTGTCGTTGCGGGCGACATTATCGACCGTGACAGGATTGGAGGAAGGCTGAAGCCCCAGATCCTTGCTCGAATTGATCGACTGGCAGCCGGAAATCAGGGCAAGCGCCAACAGGCCAATGCCGCTGGCCGTTTTCCGCCAATTGTACTGTGTCCATGCTGGCATATAAATTGTGAGACACAGGGAGCCCCGGCTACGGGTCGGTTGACGGAACAGTATTTTACCCTCGCTACTGAATCAGAACCAAGCGATCTGTGGCAAATCTAGTCACAGAGCAATGAGCGTACAAGCAGCTCAACAAAGTGGAAAGCGGTTCTTTCGGGCGATTGCGAACAAAATATGTCCGAAACCGTAACTCTCTTTGAAGCTGCGGTATTTCCTGTGATGACAAGGACGCCTTTGGAACAGGTTCCAGCGGCGCATTCGCTGGCCTAAAAGCTTCGCATTTCGCCGATATAGTGCCGGAGTGCTTCCGGTCCAGCGCGCGACAGCATTTCGGTGGCGGGGCCTTGCGCGGCAATCTTTCCGTTGTCGAGGAAGATGAGCAGGGCGTCGAGATGCAGCGCGTCTTCCGGTGTGTGCGTGACCATCAGCACCGTCATGCCGGTTTCGCGCCGCAATTTATTGACGAGATCGAGCATCTGGTGGCGCAAGGCAGGACCGAGCGAGGCAAAAGCCTCGTCCAGCAGGAGCACGGGGCGCTCGCGCACCAGAACGCGGGCAATAGCCACGCGCTGACGTTCTCCGCCGGAAAGTGCCTCAGGCTTGCGCTTTTCCTTGCCCTGCAGGCCGACACGGGCAAGGGCGCTGGCGACGGCCTTGCGGTCTTCCTCATTGAGCCTGAGATTCGGGGAACGGCCGAGGTCGACATTTTGCTCTACCGTCAGATGGGCAAAAAGATTGTTTTCCTGGAACACCATCGAGACGGGCCGATCCGCCGGGGGAAGATGGGTCACATCCACACCGTTGATGGAAATGATGCCGGATTGGGGAGTTTCAAAACCGGCAATAAGGTTCAAAAATGTGGATTTGCCGGAGCCGCTCGGTCCGACGATGGCCGCGATTTCGCCCCCGGTGATGGTCACGTCGAAATGCATCGCGGTTTCGCCATAGCTGAAGCGCACGTCGCTCAGGCGGATATCGGCAGAGGCGGTCATTGAAGGAATGCTTCCTTTCGCGATGCGGCGGCGCGGTCGGCGATCATCATCAGTGCGAGGCAAAGCACACCTAAAATGAGGGCAAGCCCGGCCGCGTCGAATGTGCGATAGCTGCCCATGCGCTGCAAGAGGAGATAGGGGAGTGTCACAAGCGCATCGCTGCCAAACAGTGCGATGGTTCCAAGATCGCCCAGCGAAAGCGCCATGGCAAAGGCGAAAGCCATGCCGCAGGGCCGGCGGATCGACGGCCAGTCGATGAGCCGCAACCGGTTGAAACCCTTTATCCCAAGCTGGCTGCAAAGCTTGTTGTGGCGGCTTGCCGCCGTATCCCATGCGGGGCGCAAGAGCCGCACCGCGAAGGGCATGGCCATTGCGGCATTGACGGTGACGACCATCAGTGGCGCCATGACAAAGGGATCGGTGAAATGGCGCAGCAGGATAAACCAGCCCGCGCCGATGACAATGGGCGGCATGACGAGAATGAGGCTTGCGCCGGTGTCGAAGATATTTGCGATCCGCGCATTGCGGGTTGCTTCGCGGGCGGCAACAAGAGCAAGCGACAGAAAAACCGCGAGAAGGGCGGCAGAAAAGCCGAGCGCAAGGCTGGTGGCGATGGCGTGCCAGACAATTCTTTCGCTGAGCAGGCGCACCAGATCGGCTGTCAGGCCGGAAACGACGACGCCTGCAATCGGCAGCGCGACATAAAGAAAGCCGAGCGCGATAACGATAATATTGAAAAGGCGCTCCGTTTTTCGGGGGCTGCCATAGCGCCGAGGGGTTGCAGTTTGGGTAAAGCCTTCCTCGGAAGGGCGTCCTGTCAGCCGCAGGATGAGCAGGATCAACAAAGTGAGGGCAAGTTGCGTGAAGGTGAGCGCGACGGCGCGTGCCGGATCAAAATCGAAATGCAGGCTTTGATAGATCGCAACTTCCAGTGTGGTGGCGCGTGGGCCGCCGCCAAGTGTCAGAACCGTGGTGAAACTCGTCACGCAGAGCATGAAGACAAGGCCGATCATGCCGGGAAGGCTGCGCCGGATAACGGGCCAGTCTATCAGCCGGAAACGGGCGCGGCTTCCCATGCCAAGCTGGGCTGCAAGCTTCCAGTGATCGTCGGGAATGGATTCATAGGCTGCCAGAAGAAGGCGCACGGCAAGCGGCATGTTGAAGAAAATATGGGCGATCAGAATGCCGGCGATGCCGTAGATGTCCGGCTGCATGGGGTGGCCCAGCATGTCTGAAATATGGGCGATCAGGCCATTGCGGCCATAAATACTGGTGACACCCAGCACGGCGACGAGCGCGGGCAGAGCAAGCGGCTGGGCGAAAAGGCGCAGGATCAGGCCGCGCCCCGGAAAGCGAGCCTCCGCATAAAGCGCGCGCGCAATGGGAATGGCGAACAGCACCGAAAGCAGGCTCGATGCAACCGCCTGCCAGATGGTGAAACGGGCGACGCGCCAGAGATAGGTGTCGAAATTGGCGGCAGCATCAAAACCGCCACCGCCTGCTTCCAGTGCAAGGGCAAGGAGTGCGCCCCCGGCAAGTGTGGCCAGAAAGGCGAGCGCCAAACCGCCCGCGACAGGTTTTGTCGCGGGAGATGCAAGGGATGTGCGTCTTGCCGGTGTGGCTGTCATCTGCTGGTGGCTGCCAGCCATTCATTCACCCACAATCTGCGGTTTTTCGCCACTTCGTAGGGAGGGATGAGCAGGGTCTTCTCCGGCTTCGGCAGGGCATCGAAGGCGGCTGGAAGCGGCTTGGACGTCTTGCCTGCCGGAAACATCCAGTTGGTTTCGGGGATCACATCCTGAAAGCCGGGGCCAGTCATGAAGGCGAGAAACTTTTTCGCCAGCGGGTTCTTTGCGCCGGTGGTGGTCTGGGCGGCAAGCTCAATCTGAAGATAATTGCCTTCCGGATAGGCCAGTGCCTTATAGCGGTTCGTCTTTTCGACAACCATGTGATAGGCGGGAGAGGTCGTGTAGGACAGCACCATCGGTGCTTCACCCTTGGTGAACAGGCCATAAGCTTCTGACCAGCCGGGCGTGACGGTGAGGACGCGCTTTTGCAGTTTCTGCCATGCAGCACCCGCCTCGTCGCCATAAACAGACTTCATCCACAGCAACATGCCAAGCCCCGGTGTCGCGGTGCGCGGATCTTGCAGCACGATCTTCTGCGCTGGATCGCCTTCGACCAGTTCCTTCAGGCTTTTCGGCGGATTGGGCAATTTTTCGGAATCATAGACCACGGCAAAATAGCCATAGTCATAGGGCACGAAAATATCATCCTTGAAGTTGCCGGGCACCTTCACATTGGTCTGGTCGATCCCGCTCGGCGCGAAAAAGCCCGATGCGCGTGCTTCCGTGGTGAGGTTGGTATCTAACCCCAAAACAATGTCGGCGGCGGTTTTGCTGCCTTCGAGCTTGAGGCGGTTGAGAAGCGCGACACCATCGGCGGAGGCAACGAAGTTCACCTCGCAATCGCATTCCTTCTCGAAGTTTTCCTTCACCTTGGGGCCGGGTCCCCATTCGGAAACGAAACTGTCATAGGTATAGATAGTAAGCTTGTCCTTGGCCTGTGCGGCTGGTGCAAGGCCGATGACTGCAAAAAGCGAAAAGGTAAGCAAGGATAAAAGTCGCATCACGGCACTTCCTTTCGTTTATTCCAAGAGGATCGAGCGCCGTTCATCGAGCGTCTAATCCCTCCGCCGGTGCAAACCGGATCAGGTTCAGCGGGTTGGCCGGGCAGTTTTCAAGTATTTCCTGATGCAAAACCGTTTCACGCTTTTGCTGGAAATGCCTTGTTTGGCCTCTCAGCCATCCCCAAAAGCAGATGGCACCCCGTTAGAGCGACTGCGACAATAATCCGTGTATGCGGGAAGGGCAAGGGGAGCCACCAGGCATGGCGTGGGCTTCCGGCAGGGATTTGCCCGTGTTATGAGCGGTTTATGAGCACATTCGTCATTCTCCTCGGCGGCGATCTGGTTGTGACCGATCGCCTGAAACGCCAAATTGCCGGTGCACGCATTCTTGCCGCCGATAGCGGGATCAGCCATGCCGCCGCGCTCGGTGTCGAGCCGGAACTGTGGCTTGGCGATTTTGATTCTGCTTCCGCAGAGCTTCAGGCTCAATATGCGCATCTGCCGCAGAAAAGATTTCCTTCCGCCAAGGACATGACCGATGGGGAGCTTGCTTTCGAGGAAGCCTATGCGCGGGGCGCAACGCGGGTCATTCTTTGCGGGGCCTTTGGCGGGCAGCGCACGGATCACACGCTTCAACACCTCACCATGGCGACAGCGCAGGCGGCGCGTGGGCGGGAGATATTGCTTTCCAGCGGGGCGGAAGAAGCCTGGCCTCTGCCGCCGGGGGACTATATCTATGATTTTCCTGACGGAACGCCGTTCAGCGTGATTAATTTCAGCACTGTCGAAGGCCTTTCGATCAAAAATGCAAAGTGGCCGTTAGATAATGTGACACTTCCATTTGGCTCTTCATGGACAGTTTCTAATGTAGTTTGCGGAACACTTCGTGTTACTGTGCGTTCTGGCCTGGCGATACTTATCGCTAACTTGGGAATGATAGCTTCCCCGGACCAAGGCCGCTAACCTTAACAATCGAAAGTGCTTGACGCAGGCAAGCGAAACGTATTGTAAAGGGGCCAAGCGGGCGCCATCTGCTTTTCCCCGAAATTGGGGACGCAAAGTCGGTGATTAGTTCAACTCTTGTAGGAGATGTTTCATGAAATCTCGTCTTACGATGATTGCTGTTGCTGGCTTGCTGGCGTTCTCGACCGCCGCGTGCACGACGAACGAACAGCGTACGGCTGGTTACGGCGTTGGTGGTGCGGCTCTCGGTGCTCTTGCCGGTGGCGCAATTGGCGGCAATGGCCGTGGTGCTCTGACGGGTGCTGCGATCGGTGCGGTTGCAGGCACACTTCTTGGTGCAGCCCAGACGCGTAATGGCACGCAATATTGCCGTTACCGCGATCCGTATGGCCGCATCTACGAAGCGCCTTGCCAGTAATCTTTGGATAGATAAATTTGCCGACAGGCCGGGGAAACCCGGCCTGTTTGCATTTCGGCGGGCTTTTTACGTCGTTCCATTTGACAGATCGGCTTTTGTCGCGGACAAGCAGGGCGAAATTTTCAATCCTGTTACTTGAAGAGAACCATGGCACCACCGCTCCTTCGCCTCGACCAGATCAAGCTCACCTTCGGCGGCACACCGCTTATGGAGGATGCCAGCCTTTCGGTGAGCGAAGGCGACCGTATCGCGCTGGTTGGCCGCAATGGTTCGGGCAAATCCACCTTGCTGAAGATTGCAGCCGGCATGGTCGAGCCGACCTCGGGCGAGGTTTTCAAGCATCCGGGCGCGACGGTGCGCTATTTGCCGCAGGTACCGGATATGGAGGGTTTCGCCAATGTCCGCGCCTATGTCGAAGCCGGGCTCGGGCCGACGGATGATCCCCATCGTGTGACCTATCTTCTGGATCATCTGGGGTTGACCGGAGAGGAAAAGCCCGATCACCTTTCCGGTGGCGAGGCGCGCCGTGCTGCCCTTGCGCGCGTGATCGCGCCGCAGCCCGATGTGCTTTTGCTGGATGAGCCGACCAACCATCTCGACCTCACCACCATCGAATGGCTTGAAAGCGAGCTGCGCCAGATCCGCTCGGCCATCGTTCTCATCTCGCATGATCGGCGTTTTCTGGAAAATGTCAGCCGCGCGACTGTCTGGCTTGACCGTGGCGTTACGCGTCGTCTGGAACAGGGTTTCGCCCATTTAGAGGAATGGCGTGACAAGGTTCTGGAAGAAGAAGAACGCGACCTGTACAAGCTTGGGCGGCAGATTGCGCGCGAGGAACATTGGCTGCGCTATGGCGTGACTGCGCGGCGCAAGCGCAATATGCGCCGTCTTGGCGAGTTGCATTCCATGCGTGCGGAATTCCGTAACCATCGCAAGGAGCAAGGGTCGGCGGTTCTGGCGGCAAGTGATGCGAAGGAATCCGGCAAGCTGGTGATTGAAGCCAAGGGGCTGAACAAGGCTTATGGCGAGCGTGTTCTGGTCAAGGATTTTTCCATCCGCGTGCAGCGCGGCGACCGCATTGGCCTTGTCGGACCGAACGGCGCTGGCAAGACGACGCTGCTTTCCCTTCTCACAGACAAGCTGGCACCGGATTCTGGCACCTTGCGGCTTGGCGTCAATCTGGAAATGGCCGAGCTTGACCAGAAGCGCGATAGTCTGAACCCGGATGAAACCCTGGCCCATTATCTGACCGACGGGCGCGGCGAAAATCTCATCGTTAATGGCGAGCAGCGCCATGTCGTCTCCTATATGAAGGATTTTCTGTTCCAGCCGGAGCAGGCGCGCACGCTGATCCGCGAGCTTTCCGGTGGCGAGCTTGCACGGCTGATGCTGGCGCGCGTTCTGGCGCGGCCAGCGAACCTGCTTATCCTCGACGAGCCGACCAACGACCTCGACATGGAAACGCTCGATCTGTTGCAGGAGCTGGTTTCGGGTTTCCCCGGCACGGTTATTCTGGTCAGCCATGATCGCGATTTTCTTGACCGCACCGTTACTTCGGTCATTGCCCCGGAAGGTGACGGGCGCTGGCTGGAATATGCGGGCGGCTATGCCGATATGATGGCGCAGCGCAAGGAGCAGGCGTTGGCGCGGCGCAATGTAAAGACTGCCGCCACGCGTGCTGGTGACGATAAAGGCGGGGAAGTGGCGCAGCCAAAGCGCGATGAAAAGCGCAAGCTTTCCTACAAGCAAAAATTCGCGCTCGAAACGCTGCCGGGAAAAATGGACGCGTTGGCGAAGGAAATTGCAGTACTGGAGGGCAAGCTTGCCGATCCCCAGCTTTATGCCAAGGATCCGGCGCTTTTTGCCAAGACGGCGGATCTTCTGGAGAAAAAGCGCGCTGAAAACGCGGCTATGGAAGAAGAATGGCTGGAGCTGGAAATGCTGCGGGAAGAAATCGAAGGGTAGATCTACCCTTCGATGGATTCATTCGGGGTTCAGAGCATTTTCCCGCGCAGGCGGTTCCCGCTTTTGGAAGACATGCTCTGGCACCCTGATATCAGCTCATGCCAAGTGCATCCATATAGAGCTGCAACATGGCTTCTTCTTCCTGACGTTCATGGTCTTCTTTTTTGCGCAAACGAATAATGGTTCTCACGACCTTGCTGTCAAAACCCGAGCCCTTCAATTCCGCGTAAACTTCCTTGATATCGTCGCCGATGGTCTTTTTTTCTTCTTCCAGGCGCTCGATGCGCTCGATGAAAGCGCGCAACTGGCCGACAGCAATCGTTTGGGCTTCGCTGGTAATGTCGTCGCTCACGAGGTTTCTCCAATTCAAAGTCTGTAAAAAATGTGGGCGTGCCGCGGCACAAAACCGCCTATCGAATGTCTGGACTGTTTTTCCCGCGAGTCGCGGTCAAAATTAAGTGCCTTTTTCGTTTCAGGCTCAATTTGGCGGGTGAAGCCCTGTGGATAGCGGGCAAAGTGGGTGCTCAACCCGCAAAATCCGTCCGGGAACCGAAATGGCGGATCTCGTGAATTCCATCAAGCGTGTTGACCCTTGCGAGCAAGGGGGCAAGCCGTTTTGCCCATTCGCTCGCGCCGGAAGGTTCTGCGATCAGGTCTTGCCGCACTTCGATCAAGACATGGGCAAAGCCTTGTGCCGTTGCGTGGCGATACATGGCGTCGTTACGCAGGGCGCCGTCATAGGGTTCATTATCCCCGACCACGAGATCAGGATTTTCGCGCAGCATGGAAAGCAGCGGCTTCACGGCGCGGTCGTCGCGATCCCAGAGAAGGCCGATATGCCAGGGCCGCGCCGTGCCCTTCCAGTGCGGCGTGAAGGAATGGATGGAAACAATGAAGGGCGCCTTGCCGCTTTCAGCCGCCACGCGCGCGCTCGCTGCCGCTATGGCATTGTGATAGGGGCGATAAAAGCGCGCCAGCCGTTCTTCACGTTCTTCCGCCGACATGGGATAATTGCAGGAAATAACCGCACCGTCCGACAATTGCATGATGAGGGTCGGATCGTCCTCACCGCGATTGGGGTCGATGAGAAGCCGTGAAAAGCCTCCCATCACGGCGGGTGCATCAAGACGGGCGGCAAGTTCGCGGGTGAGGGCCTCAACGCCGATATCATAGGCGATATGCCGGTCGAATTCACTTGTCCGCAAACCCAGTGTGCCATATTCCGGCGGAACATCGCGGCGGGCATGGTCTGCGGTCAGGAGCAGGCCCCGGCTGAAATCGCCATCGATGCTGTGCGCAGGTGAAAACGATATCGAAGCAGATGGTTCGGATTGAAACAGCATGATGCGAAATCCAGGGCTGATATCGAGCTTATTTCTGTGGGGTTATGGAAAGCAACTTCTAGTCTGTCATGAGAAAGCCGGGATTGCAACGATCATTCTTGGGTCAATGAGGCTGTTCTCAATCGGATTGCGTTGACATCAAAGGCGAAACTGCCGAAAAGAGAGCAACCCGATGCGAGATTTCAGGGTGCAATCAAATTGTCCAATATAAAGCGATGACGGGCTGAAGGGGTTCTGCGGATGCGATTTCCACTATCTCTAGCGTTGTTTGCCGGTGTGCTGACGGGTGCGCTTGGCATGACATCCATAGAGGCCCATGCGGATTTCCGCGTATGCAATGCAACCCAGAACCTTGTTGGCGTGGCCATTGGTTATCGGGCCAAGACCGGCTGGGTGACGGAGGGCTGGTGGCATATCGATGGTTCAAGCTGCAAAACCCTGATCGAAGGTCCGCTGACGTCGCGCTATTATTATCTTTATGCCGAGGACGCCCAGGGTGGTGGACGGTGGGAAGGCAAAGTGAATATGTGCGTGGCAGAAAAGGAATTCCGCATAACTGGTGTCCAGGATTGTTTCGCGCGCGGTTTTCAGCGCAACGGTTTTCAGGAATACGATACCGGGGAACAATCAAGCTGGATGGTTCAGCTCACCGATGAAACGCCGACAGACAACCCCACTGTTACAGGAACGAATAATCAATGAAGCGCAACCGCAAGGTCAAGATTCTCGCCACGCTAGGTCCAGCCTCTGGCGAGGAAGCCGTCATCCGCAAGCTCTTTGAAGCAGGAGCGGATGTCTTCCGCATCAATATGAGTCACGCCGACCATGACCTGATGCGAACCTTGGTCAAGCGCATTCGCAATGTGGAAAAGGAACTGGGACGCCCCATCGGCATTCTGGCCGATCTTCAGGGGCCGAAGCTGCGCGTCGGCAAGTTCAAGGATGGCAAGGTCGATCTCGTTCCCGGCCAGACCTTCACCCTCGACAATAACGAGGCGCTGGGCGATGAAACCCGCGTTTTCCTGCCGCATCCTGAAATTCTGGAAGCTGTCGAGCCGGGCCATCGCCTGTTGATCGATGACGGAAAGCTGCATCTGGTGGCTGAAGCCTGCGACGGCAAGTCGATCCGCTGCAAGGTTGTTTCCGGCACCCGCATTTCCGACCGCAAGGGGGTCAGCCTTCCCGACACGACGCTCGGCGTTGGCGCGCTGACGGAGAAAGACCGCTGCGATCTTGATGCCGTGCTGAAGGAAGAGATCGATTGGGTGGCGCTTTCCTTTATCCAGCGCCCGGAAGATCTGGCCGAAGTGCGCAAGGTTTCGCGCGGCAAGGTCGGCCTCATGTCCAAGATCGAAAAGCCGCAGGCTGTTACCCGTCTTGATGAAATTATCGAGCTTTCCGACGCCTTGATGGTTGCCCGCGGCGATCTCGGTGTTGAAGTGCCGCTTGAAAACGTTCCCGGCATTCAAAAGCAGATTACCCGCAAGGCGCGTCGCGCCGGCAAGCCGGTCGTTGTCGCAACCCAGATGCTGGAATCGATGATTACCGCGCCGGTGCCCACCCGCGCTGAAGTGTCCGACGTGGCGACTGCGGTGTTTGAAGGTGCGGATGCAATCATGCTTTCGGCGGAATCTGCTTCCGGCCAATATCCGGTCGAAGCTGTTGCAACCATGAACCGCATCGCCGAGCAGGTGGAGCGCGAGCCGACCTATTCGACCATCATTGACGCACAGCGCGCCATGCCGGAGCCGACTGGCGCCGACGCTATCTCGCTCGCCGCGCGTCAGATTGCTGAAACGTTGAAACTCTCGGCCATCGTGACCTATACGGCTTCCGGCACGACCGGCCTGCGCGCTGCCCGCGAGCGTCCGCGCACACCCATTATCGCGCTGTCGCCCGTTGTTGATACCGCCCGTAAACTGTCCCTCGTATGGGGCCTGCATTGCGTCATCACAGATGATGCCCATGATCTTGAAGACATGGTCAATCATGCCTGCGAAATCGTGTTCCATGAGGAATTCGGCAAAGCTGGCGATCGCGTCATCATCACGGCAGGCGTACCCTTCGGAACGCCGGGTGCAACCAATATGCTGCGTATCGCCTATATAGGCGCTGACGGAAAATCCGGCATTTAGAGCGCATCCCGAAAAGTGTGAAACGGTTTTCGGAAAAGATGCGCGTCAAAACAAAGGATTAGAGCGCCGATCTGATTCAATCAGATCGAAATGCGCTCTAGACGGGAGATATTCCGGTCGTGACGGCCGGAATATCATCCAGTCATGGCGCACGGCATTCAAAAACGCGTTCCTTCGGAGCGCGTTTTTATTTGAACAAAGATGAATGGGGGGCAGGCAAATGCGAATTCAGAGCGATTTCTGGAGCCGCTCTAGGTTCGCGTATCGGTCAGTTCGTCGGCCAGATCATTGAAATTCTTTTGGGCGTCGCGCATCATTGGATAGATGGAAAGAGCCTGTTCATAGGCTTTCATCGCCTGTTCCTTGAGGCCGCGCGCGCGCAGGATTGCCGCCATGCCCGTCAGCGCGCCGTAATGGCACGGCTCAAGCTCCAGCGTGCGATTGATGTCATACATGGCGTAGGCATAATCTTTTTGCAGGAAATAGACCGTTGCGCGGCGGTTCCACGCTTCCGCATAATCCGGGTCGAGGGCGATGGCCTCATTCAGAAAATCGATCGCGGAAGGGTAGCGGTGTTCCAGCATGGCCTTGTTGGCCCATTGCATCAGAAGATCGACCGTGGCGCTGCCTGATTGCGACCAGAGCATATTGATCTGGGCGGCAATGCGGCGCGCCTTGGCTTCATTTGCCGTGTGGCGAAGATCGGAAAAGAGCTTGTCAAGCCGTTCTTCCGGCGTCTGGGCCGCAGATACGGGCTTTTCCTGCGCGGACTGCTTTGAAACACCCGCACCCGTATGAACAGGTGTCAGTGGTGCGGCAAGAGGCAGCTTCTCCGGCAGCATACCGGCATAGGCCATAGGGGCTGCAAGGCTGAGCGCCATGGCAACAAAGAGGCCAGACAGACATGCAAAAACGTTCCGCATGCGCATAGATTCAATCATGCGCAGCGAAACGTCAAATGCAAAATCAGAAATAAGATTAGCCCTGACGAGCCTTGAAGCGCGGGGCAGTCTTATTGATGATGTAAACGCGGCCCTTGCGGCGGACCAGCTGGCAGTCGCGATGACGGGCCTTGAGGGCTTTGAGCGAGTTCTTGATCTTCATGTCAATCACCGGTCTGGTTGGCCCATCGACATGAAGATGCCGCCGGGCGTCATAAAAACAGGCGCCCAAGGCGCCAATTGATTACAGGCACGGTCAGGTGCCCGAAGGGTTGGCCGAAATACACAAGGTTTCAGGCAAATGTCAACTCCCGCGCCGCAGATTCAGGGTCCGAGGCCCCGAATTTCTTGGCGGGCGGCCAGGAAGGGCCGGGAATCGTGCAGATTCCCGGCGCAGCTTAAATTGTGCGGGGCTTTATGCGGGTCACATGGCCTATTTTCCGGCCCGCGCGAGCTTCCTTTTTACCGTAAAGATGCAGCACGGCGTTCTTCTCGCAGAGAATCGCCGGAACCTTTTCGATATCGTCGCCAATCAGGTTTTCCATCACACAGTCGCTATGGCGATCCGTATTGCCGAGCGGCAGTCCCGCCACAGCGCGGATATGCTGCTCAAATTGGGAAATGGCGCAGGCTGCTTCCGTCCAGTGGCCCGAATTATGCACACGCGGGGCAAATTCATTGGCGAGCAGCGTGCCGTCCTTCAGCACGAAGAATTCAAGCCCCAGCACACCGACATAGTCCAGCGCGTGCAACAGTTTTTCGGCGGCTGTGCGCGCGGCTTCTGCCGTCTGTACGCTGATCGCGGCAGGCACTGTGGACGTGGCGAGAATGCCATCCTTGTGGACGTTTTCCGCAAGATCGAAGATGGCGACATTGCCGCTGCGATCGCGCGCGGCGATGACGGAGACTTCGCGCTCGAATTCCACGAAGCCTTCGAGAATCGCAGGCGCCTTGTTGATGGCTGCAAAAGCGTTGCAGGCCTGGGTTTCATCGAGGGAGGCAAGGCGCACCTGCCCCTTGCCGTCATAACCCAGACGCCGTATCTTGAGGATGCCACGCCCGCCCAGTGCGCCGAGCGCGGCGATGAGCGTTTCCTCGTCATCCACGAGCCGCCAGGGCGCGGTTTCAATGCCGCTTTCGTTGAGAAACTGCTTTTCTGTGAAGCGGTCCTGAGAGATTTCCAGTGCGGCGGGCGGGGGCAGAACAAGCGCCGTTTCAGCCAGCTTGTCGGCGGCGCTGACTGGCACATTTTCAAATTCATAGGTGATGACGTCGGAAGCGGCGGCAAGTTCGGCCAGCGCCTTCGGGTCATCATAGGCGGCGACAATCTGGCGATTGGCAACCTGTGCTGCCGGGCAACCGGCCTGCGGCTCAAGGATTATGGTTTCATAACCGAAGCGCGCCGCTGCCATGGCGAGCATACGGCCAAGCTGGCCCCCGCCGATAATGCCGATGGTGGAGCCGGGCTTGAGAGATGTCTTGTCCATTTTCTACCTCGCCGGATCAGGCTTCGTTCGAGGGGCGTTCTGCAACGCTTTCGGTCTGCGCCTTGCGCCATTCATCAAGACGGGCGGCAAGTGCTTCATCATATAGCGCCAGAACGGCGGCGGCGAGAAGGGCGGCATTGACCGCGCCTGCACGGCCGATGGCGAGAGTGCCGACGGGAATACCCGCTGGCATCTGTACGATGGAGAGTAGCGAATCCTGGCCCGAAAGCGCCTTGGATTGAACTGGAACGCCAAAGACGGGAAGCGGTGTCATGGCAGCGGCCATGCCGGGCAGGTGGGCCGCGCCGCCGGCGCCTGCGATGATGACCTTGAAGCCTTCCGCTTTCGCCCCCTTGGCGAAGGCGACCAGCCTGTCAGGGGTGCGATGGGCGGAAACGATCCGTGCGTCGAAGGAGATGCCGAGCGCCTCCAATGTGTCGGCTGCATGGTGCATGGTTTCCCAATCGGACTGGCTTCCCATGATAATGGCGACATCAACGCTCATCGGTCTTTCCTGCTTGGCTTTTCGGTTGGCATGAGGAAGGTCTTGAAAAGACAAAGCCGGGCGAACCCCGGCTCTTCCCTATAGTGTTCTTGAATGTTCAGGCAATGATGTCAGGAATGACCTGATCTTCCATTTCCTGAAGCTTGTCCTTGATGGCGAGTTTTTTCTTTTTCATGCGCTGGATGCGCAATTGATCGCAGCCGACGGCTATCATCGCATTGATAGCTGCATCGAAATCCGCGTGTTCCTGTTTCAGACGTGCGACGGCCAATCTGATTTCGGCCTGTTCCTGATCGGACATGCGGTACCCCATTCTGTTTTTGAATAGTTTTACGGGCTGCACCAAGCCGCCAAAAGAGGCCCGGCATCAGCCCGTTCGGGCAAAGCCCTTATCACATTTTTTGCGTCAGGAAAATGCTACCACGACAAATTCGACTTTGCATCAAAGTCATGCCAAAGTGTCACAGTTCTGTCATGAGCGGAGGCTTTGGGGCGGCGGTTGAAAGACAGCAACCTCATTACCATGTCTCTTATGGAGCTGTTGCTCGTGACAGCCGGGACTGTGTGACTGGCCCGGAAATTACAGGAGGTGTGCCGGGCATTTCATACAGGAAGAGCGGATGGGCAGCACATTGACAGGCATGAGGCCGGTTTTGTTCCATCCTGGTTAAAATCAATCAAAGGAGATCTGATGATGGCTATAGAGTCCCATCTTGCCACGCTCGAAAAGAAGCACGGCGCTCTGGAAGAGGAAATTTCCGAAGCTATGGCGTCACCGGCGATGGACGATCTTCATATCGCATCTCTCAAGCGTAAGAAGCTTGTGCTCAAGGAGCAGATTGAAAAACTGAAATCTCAAGTAACACGTCACTAGAATTATTGACCTCTTATGGTCGCGGTGGGGCTTTGAGCCTCTGATTTGCAGCACTTTTAGAGCGCGTTTCGATCTGAATGAACCAGATCCGCGCTCTAATTGTTGCTTTGATGCGCATCTTATCTTTTGGCTTGAAATTGCTTTAGCCTTCCGGCTCGGCTCTTGGGTCGAGGTTCATCGCCTCTGGTGTTGCGCCGCGTTCTGACGGCATACTCTTGAACTGGTCTTTTTCTTCTTTTGGAACCGAGGCGCGCCTGCGGGAGCGGAACAGGGCATAGGCTGTGATCGAGATATGGGCCAGCGCCGTGACCGCGAAGAGGCCCGATGGCCAGAAAATATCCATGGCGGCAGCGGCCAGAAGCGGCCCCAGCATGGTTCCGAAACCATAAAGCAGCAGAAGCCCGCTGGAAACCTTCACGAAGCTTTCCGCCGTTGCATGATCGTTTGCATGGGCGACGGCAACCGGATAGAGCGCATAGGCAAGCGCGCCATAGCACCCGGTCATGGCGATGATGACAGTTCCGCTTTCCGGCGCGAGGCTAAAGATGGTAAGGCCGACAAGCGCGGCGAGCGATGCCACACTTGCCAGCACGAAGCGCCGGTCCACAAGATCGGAAATACGCCCGACCGGGATTTGCATCAATGCGCCCGCTGCAATGGTCACGCTGACCATGAGCGCGATTTCCGTGGTTGAGATACCCGACTTGGCGCCGAAAACCGCGCCGAGTGTGCCCCATGCGCCATTGGCGATGCCGATAAGAATACAGCCGACAAAAGCGGCGGGTGAATTGCGATAAAGCACCTTCAGATCGAGCTGGACTTCGGTGAGCGGTTTGGGGCTGACGGCGGTGGAGATTGCGGTTGGAATAAGCGCCAGGCAGAAGAAGACGCCGCAGATCATGAACAGGTGATCGGAGCGCACATCGCCTGCCGCCACCAGCATCTGGCCGGTCATGGTGGCTCCGTAGTTGACCATCATATACATGCCGAAAATCTTGCCGCGCGTTTCGTTCGAGGCGCGCTCGTTCAGCCAGCTTTCAATGACCATGAAGGCGCCGGCCATGGAAAAGCCGGTGAAGGCACGCAGGAGCACCCAGATGGTGGCATCGACGAAAATGCCGGAGAGAAGGGCAATGATGGCAGCGGAGGCTGCAAAACAGCCGAAGGCGCGCACATGCCCGACGCGGCGCACGAGACGCGGTGCAAACAGGCAGCCCGCCTCGAAGCCACCTGCCCAGGTGGTGCCGAGCATACCAAGCGATGTGACCGAAAAGCCTTCCGCGCCTCCACGCAGCGGCAACAGGAGCCCATGCAGGCCGGAAGCGATCAGCAGAAAGGCTGTGCCACAGAGAAGAGCCAGAACCTGAATATAAATACGCAAAATTTCATTCCTGAAATCTGAAGGCCGCGATGACGGTCAAATTTGTGCAAGCCGCTCCGGGGTGCCCAAGGCGGGGCGGGTTGCCCCGCCGAGGGGCTTATCGGAACAGGGCTTCGGCGGCAGCCCGGCTGTCACCCTTCTTCAGCCTTTCGGCTTTCAATCTTTCTATCTCGGATTGCAGCAGGGCGATGCGCTGGTCGATCTCGGTGACAGACAACAGCGCCAGCTCATCCTCGCTCAGAACTGCACCACTGTGTGGCTTCACTACATCCTCATCGAAACTGCCCATAGCCGTCCTCCATGGTCAATGATGGCTCGGAGAAAAGATTTAACACCTTGAATCCTCGCATATATATTTGAGAAAATCGATGATGATTTCGCTAACAACTTTCTTGCATCCGGCGATGGGCATTTTTGCGGCCTTTATTGGACGGGCCGATGTCCATATAAAAATCAAGAAATATGAACGGAGTTTTTGACAATGATGGCCGAATTGCCCTCCCTGATGACCGCTATCGAAATCACCGAGCCCGGCGGCGCCTACATGCTGCGCCCGGCGCAGCGCGCGGTGCCGGAGCCGAAGGAGGGTGAAATTCTGGTGCGGGTGCGCGCGGCCGGCGTCAACCGGCCCGACGTGTTGCAGCGGCAGGGCCAATATGCACCCCCGCCGGGGGCTTCCGATATTCCGGGGCTGGAAATTGCCGGTGACATCGTCGCCCTTGGGCATGGGGTGAAGCGGTTCAGGAAGGGCGATCAGGTCGTGGCCCTTTTGGCTGGCGGTGGCTATGCCGAATATGCCGTGGTGCATGAAAGCAATGCGCTGCCGCTGCCATCGGGGTTTGGCTATATCGAAGCGGCGGCGATCCCGGAAACCTTCTTCACCGTCTGGCATAATGTTTTCGAGCGCGGGGGGCTTAAGGAGGGAGAGGTTTTTCTGGTTCATGGCGGCTCGTCCGGTATCGGCACGACTGCGATCCAGCTTGCCAAGGCTTTTGGTGCGACGGTCATCACCACCGCAGGATCGAAGGAAAAATGCGACGCCTGCGTGAAGCTTGGCGCAGACCGAGCCATCAATTATCACGAGGAGGATTTTGTCGCGGTTGTGAAAGAGATGACCGGCGGCAAGGGCGTGGATGTGATTCTGGACATGGTGGGTGGCGATTATGTCGAGCGCAATTACAAGGCTGCCGCCGAGGATGGGCGCATCATGCAGATTGCTTTCCTGAACGGGGCCAAGGCAACGGCCAATTTCGCGATTCTGATGACCAAGCGGCTGACCCATACCGGCTCCACGCTGCGCCCGCGCCCGGTGGCGTTCAAGGCGGGTATCGCCAGAGAACTGGAGGCCAAGGTTTGGCCGCTTCTGGCGCAGCGCCGTGTCGCGCCTGTGATGGATATGATTTTTTCGCTGAAAGATGCCTGGCGGGCGCATGAGCGCATGGAGGAGGGGCGCCATATCGGCAAGATCGTGCTGGACATAGCGTAGAATATCGACATAGAGCCATTCTTGCTCTGGCGACAAAAAACCTATATACAAGCCATGATTTCCCGGAAATTGTGGTTTTGCCCACGTCCCGCGCCACCGGAGCGGACGAACAGAAGGATTATATCTAATGGCCACCCAGCTTCTCATGCCGAAGGCAACGGCCGTCTGGCTTGTCGATAATACGGCGCTGTCCTTTGACCAGATTGCCGCGTTCTGCAAGCTGCATCCGCTGGAAGTGAAGGCTATCGCGGATGGTGAGGCTTCACAGGGCATCAAGGGCCTCGACCCGGTCATCACGGGTCAGCTCTCGCGCGAGGAAATCGCGAAGGGCGAGAAGGATCCTTTTTACCGCATGAAGCTTTCCGAACCGAAGGTTCGCGTGCCGGAAGCCAAGCGCAAGGGCCCGCGCTATACACCGCTTTCCAAGCGTCAGGATCGCCCGAATGCGATTCTCTGGCTGGTGCGCAACCATCCCGAACTGAAAGATGCGCAGGTTTCCCGCCTCATCGGCACAACCAAGTCAACCATCGAGCAGATTCGCAACCGCACGCACTGGAACTCGGCCAACCTGACCGCAATGGACCCGGTGACGCTCGGCCTGTGCTCGCAGATCGATCTCGACATCGAAGTCGAACGCGCCTCGCGCAATCGTCCGGCAGCGCCGGAAGCCGATAGCACCCTGCTGCCCGCATCGGCCACCGAAAACTTCGATTATCGTGATGAGCAGCCCGCCGAAGAAGAGCTTGATGCCGACAAGGTTTTTGCAAAGCTTTCGTCGCTCAAGGGTTCCAACACGGACGACGAAGACGAAGAATAATATCGAAACCAGCCCGCTTGCTGGAAGCAAGCGGGCCTGGCTTCGCTCTTACAGGAAACCCGGCGCAAGCCGGGTTTTTATTTGGCAAGCTCGATGGGGATACCGGACGAGGTGGCGCGCGCCAGAAGCTTGCCGTCCTCGCTTAAAAGCTCCGCTTCCATGAAAACGACCGAGCGCCCACGATTGACCACCCGGCCTTCCGCGATGACGCGCCCCGGCTGGACCGGGCGGATGAAACTCACATTGAGATCAATGGTTGAGGCCAGATACTGGCCGCCGGTCAGCGCATAAAGCGCCGGCACCATCGTATCATCGAGCATGGCCGCGACGATGCCGCCCTGAACCGTGCCGCGCGGGTTCAGCATCCGTTCGTCAGGATGAAAGGCAATCCGGATCGTGCCCTGTTCCACATCGACGTCGATCAGTTCCCAGCCGAGCAGTTGGGCGGTCGGCGGTGGCACGAGGTTCTTGAAAACGTCTTTCATGGTCTTCTCCCAAATTTCATGGGGGAGGATAATGGTTGACGCATGGCAATAGAAGGTAATTTTTACATTTACGTAAAGGTAAATGTTGAGAAGCCGGGTTTTGGTATTAAAGCGGTTCCGGTTAAAACGGAATCGCTGGAACCGCTCTAACTATTTGTTTTGTCGCATTATCCTACGTATCGAAGCGGGATCAGAAATCAGTCCAGTGGACTGATTTCCCCGCGTAGGCGTTTCGCACTTTTGCTGGAAAAGCTCTAACACTACAGTTGCATTCTTCGTGATGCCGGACTGTAAAGAGCAATTTATCTGCGTTCCGGTGCTCACGTACCCTTAAGTACGCTCCGCTCCGGTACTCGAAAATCACTCTTTTCGCCACGGCCTGACGAATTTGCAACTGTAGTGCTAATCCTTGAAAGCGTTATATTCGCTCATTTCCATGAGCCGGTAGAAATCGGCGAGTGTCTTGCCTCGTTCAGCGCGGAAGAGGCGGCCCGCATCGCTTGCTTCCACGATACGATCCGTGCGGAATGTACGGAAAGCATTGCGCAATTCGCACCAGCCGATCACCGTCCAGACCTTGCCCCAGAACCAGAGCCCCAGGGGGGCGGATATCGCGCTGGCTTTCGCGCGATTCCAGATCGCGGTAACGGATATTGAGGACAGTGCCCTGATCGACAGCGCGCTCCACTGCGTCGATGATGCGGCGTTCCTCCATGCTGATGTGGGCTTTCGGCGCATGAATCTGGGTGTCGGTGATGCGGGCACGCTCTTCCTTCGGCAGAACGGCTTCGATCTTGACCAGAGCTTCTTCTGCGCCGCGCGCCATGGAAACGCCGCCCCATGCGCGGATGAGGCGCGCGCCGGCGACGAGGGCGACAATCTCGTCGCGCGTGAACATGAGCGGCGGGAGTTCAAAACCCTGCCGCAGAATATAGCCGACACCAGCTTCGCCATCGATGGGAACGCCGGTCGATTGCAGATCGGAAATGTCGCGATAGATGGTGCGCTCGGAGACCTCCAGGCGTTCAGCCAGTTGCCGCGCGGTGACAAGCCGGCCACCGCGCAAGTGCTGAACGATCTGGAAAAGGCGGTCCGCGCGACGCATCCGGTCTTACTCTCCGTTACAATATTTGGTCTTTTGCTGTTCCAGATAGTTGTCCGGCCAATCCAGATCCTTGCGCAGGTCTTTCGGCAGGCCGTCAATGGCGCGTTGCGTGCGGATAAACCTACGGCGCTCGTCCTGCCTGCGCCTGTATTCCTTCAAAACCGCGATCAGCGGTGCGATTGCGAATGCCATGGTGAAAACTCCCTCATCCTTGGATACGCAGTATCGCACACCCCTCCTGACAACTGTCTGTCAGGAGCGAACGAGCCATTATCTCTCTATCCGGTTTTTATCGCAATTGCGGGTTATGGCTTAAAATGGGGTGCGGCGGTATTGCTCAACGGGAAGCGTCCGTCATCGGCGTAAAGCGTCTGGCCTGTCCTATACGCCCCAATGGTGAGAGCATATCGGTTTCGATGGTGCCGGGGCTGATCGCATTGGCGTGAATTCCCCATTTTGCCAATGCCACGGCCATGGCGCGTGTCAGTTGGTCAAGACCATCCTGAGAGTTTTTCCACTGTGTATGGAGAGTTGACCGGCGAGAACCGCCGGTCAACAGGTTCGGGTTTTGCCGGTCAGGCGAAGGCGAGGCCGATATGCCGCTCACGCAGGACCGTGCCGATTTCGTCCAGAATGGCCGGATCATCGATGGTTGCTGGCATCTTCCATTCCTGTCCGTCCGCCATCTTCTGGATGGTGGAGCGCAGGATTTTGCCGGAGCGGGTCTTCGGCAGACGCTTGACGGCAAGCGCCAGCCGGAAGGCGGCGACCGGGCCGATGGCGTCGCGAATCATGCTGATACATTCCTTCTCGACCTCCTGCGGATCGCGGTCGATATTGGATTTCAGCACCAGAAAGCCGCAGGGAACCTGCCCCTTCAGGGGATCGGAAATGCCAAGCACGGCGCATTCGGCCACATCGGGATGGCTGGAGAGAACCTCCTCCATCGCGCCTGTTGAGAGGCGATGGCCCGCGACATTGATGATGTCGTCGGTACGGCTCATAATGTAGAGATAGCCGTCCTCATCCATATAGCCCGCATCGGCGGTTTTGTAATAGCCCGGAAACTCGTTGAGATAGGCCTTGCGGAAACGCTCATCGGCGTTCCACAATGTTGGCAGGCAACCGGGCGGCAGAGGCACCTTGATGAGAATATTGCCCAGCGTGCCGGGTTCGACCTCGTGGCCCTCATCATCCAGCACGCGAATGTCATAGCCCGGCAGGCAGACGGCAGGCGAGCCGTATTTGGTTTCCAGAAGGCCGAGGCCGAGCGGATTGGCGACCATCGGCCAGCCGCTTTCGGTCTGCCACCAATGGTCGATGACCGGGCAGCCGAGCAGGTTTTCCGCCCAATGGATCGTGTCCGGGTCGGCGCGTTCGCCTGCAAGATAAAGCGCACGGAATCCGGAAAGATCATGGCGGCGCACGAAATGCCCGTCTGCATCTTCCTTCTTGATGGCACGCAGCGCGGTTGGTGCGGTGAACATTACTTCCACGCCATGCTCTTCGATGATGCGCCAATATTCGCCCGCATCCGGCGTGCCGACAGGCTTGCCTTCAAAGAGGATGCTGGTTGCGCCAATGAGCAGCGGCGCATAGACGATATAGGAATGGCCGACAACCCAGCCCACATCGGAGGCCGCCCACCAGACCTGCCCCGGCTTGACGTCGAAGACGTGTTTCATCGACCAGACGAGCGCCACCATATGCCCGCCATTGTCGCGCACGACGCCCTTCGGCTCGCCGGTCGTGCCGGAGGTGTAAAGCACGTAGAGCGGGTCGGTCGCGGCCACCGGCACGCAAGGCACATGGCGTTCACGAGCGGCATCGACCGCTTCGCGATAATCGATGTCGCGTCCTTCCACCGGCAAATGCCGGTGCTGTTCACGCTGGAATATGATGCAATGATCGACCTTGTGATGGGCAAGCGAAATAGCCTTGTCCAGCATGGCCTGATAGGGCACCACGCGCGATGGCTCAATGCCGCATGACGCGGCGATAATCATCACGGGCTTGGCGTCATCGATGCGGGTGGCAAGTTCATTGGCAGCAAAGCCGCCGAATACGACGGAATGAATCGCTCCGATACGGGCCGAGGCAAGCATGGCAACCACCGCTTCCGGCACGGTCGGCATATAGATGAGGATGCGGTCGCCCTTCTGCACGCCATTATCGAGCATGACGGCGGCAAGCGCCTCCACTTCTTCCAGAAGTTCGTGATAGGTGATCTTGCGCGTCTTGCCCGTAATAGGGCTTTCATAGATGAGCGCGAGCTGGTCGCCGCGCCCATTGGCGACATGGCGGTCAAGCGCGTTGTAGCAGGTATTGCACTCAGCCCCGGTGTACCAGCGGCCATAGGTGCCTTCGCCGCCTGCGAAAACCTGCTCCCACGGCTTGAACCAGTCTATTGCCGCCGCAGCATCCGCCCAGAAGCCTTCAGGATCGTTCTGCCATGCGGCATAGGTTTCGGCATAGTTCGAAGTCATGCTGTTCCTCCAGAAACACGCACCGCGCCGCCCTGCGATGAGGAGTGCCGCGTCGTGATTAGTCTCAGGGTGAAAGCGCAAGATCGGCCTTTTGCCAGCCTATCTCCTCCACGCGCTTTTCATCACCTCTGCGCGACAGTTTAAGCCCAGCGGGGAAACTTCGTCCATGGAACTTAAGATGAAGATTGCGGCATTCGTGAAACCAGCGACATTTTGCGCATGCATCTTGCAGTGTTGGCGGTGCTGGGCCACAAGGGGGCAGAGAGGTGCGCCGTGACCAAAATCCTGCCCTTATTGCTGGTGCTCCTGATGGGATTGCACATCATCAAGCCGTTTGGCCTGCCGGGGCTGAAGCGGCGCAGCGATTTCTGGAAAATCGGTGTGATTTCCATCCTGGCCATGGCGCTGGCGGTGGGCTTTCACCTGCACGAAGGATGAAGCGGTTCAGGACAGCCTTTGCAGCTTGGAGCATTATCCGACGCAAAACTGTTTCACACTTTTGGCTCGAAAATGCTCAAAAAAAATAAGCCCGGCATCAACCGGGCTCAGACTGCTGACAAACCTCGGGCGGGGTCAAAATGGCCTCAGATTCACGGAACGTCACAGATTCAAAACGTGAACAGATCGGAATCAAAACCCCTCGTTTTTGACTGCTGCCAAAAATCGAGGGGTTTTTCATCAATCTGAGCCCGGCATCAACCGGGCTTATGTGGATGGGATTTATTGTATCACTTCTTCAATACATCGACGCCCGGAAGCGGTTTGCCTTCCATCCATTCGAGGAAAGCGCCGCCAGCGGTTGAGATATAGGTGAAGTCGTCGGCCACGCCCGCATGGTTGAGGGCTGCCACCGTATCGCCGCCGCCGCCGACCGAAACAAGCTTGCCTTCCTTTGTGCGCTTTGCGACATGCCTTGCGACCTTCACCGTTGCTGTGTCAAAGGGGCGCAACTCGAAAGCCCCAAGCGGGCCGTTCCAGACCAATGTTGCGGCATCATCGATGGCCGAAGCAATGAGGTCGGTCGAAAGCTCGCCTGCGTCAAGGATCATGGCGTCGCCCGGAACCGAATCCACGCCATAGGTCTGGTGTGGCGTATCGGCGGCGAAGTGCCAGCCCACGATCGCGTCCACCGGCAGGATGATGGCGCATTTGGTGGTTTCGGCCTTGGCCATGATTTCGCGTGCGGTCGAGGCCAGCTCATGCTCGCAGAGCGATTTGCCGACATCAAGACCCTTGGCTGCAAGGAACGTGTTGGCCATGCCGCCGCCGATGACAAGCGCATCGACCTTTTCGATCAGGTTGGACAGGAGGTCGAGCTTGGTCGAAACCTTTGCACCGCCGACGATGGCGACCACCGGGCGGGCCGGATTGCCGAGGCCCTTTTCAAGTGCTTCAAGCTCAGCCTGCATGGCGCGGCCCGCGAAGGCAGGCAGGACATGGGCCAGACCTTCAGTCGAGGCATGGGCGCGGTGAGCGGCGGAAAAGGCATCGTTCACATAGAGATCGCCATTGGCGGCCAGCGCCTGCACGAATTCAGGATCGTTCTTTTCCTCGCCCTTGTGGAAACGGGTATTTTCCAGAAGCAGGACGTCGCCGTCCTTCAGCGCATCGACGGCCGCTTTCGCCTTGTCGCCGATGCAGTCTTCGGCAAAATGAACACTGTGATCCAGAACCTTGGAGAGCGGCTTCACGACATGCTTCAGCGAATTTTCATCCGAGGCAACCCCCTTCGGGCGACCGAAATGGGCGAGCAGGATGACCTTCGCGCCCTTCCTTGACAGTTCCGCGATGGTCGGAACGATGCGTTCGATGCGGGTAAGGTCGGTGACTTCGCCGTTTGCCATCGGCACGTTGAGGTCAACACGGACCAGCACGCGCTTGGATTGGACATTGGCATCGTCAAGGGTGCGGAACATCATGTTTCTTCTCTCGGTCCTTATCAAGAAATGAAAACGCCTCGCCAGTGAAGGAGAGGCGTTGCCGTTATCAGATCAGCTTGCCCAAAGCGACGGCGGTGTCGCTCATGCGGCTGGAGAAGCCCCATTCATTGTCGTACCACGACAGGATACGCACCATGGTGCCGTCCATAACCTTGGTCTGGTCGGTGTGGAAGACCGAGGAATGGGAATCGTGGTTGAAGTCGTGCGAGACGAGCTTCTCATCGGTATAGCCGAGAATGCCCTTGAGGCGGCCATTGGCGGCTTCGCGGATCGCATTGTTGACTTCTTCAACGGTGGTTTCACGCTTGGCGATGAAGGTGAGATCAACGACCGAGACATTTGGGGTCGGGACGCGAATGGCAACGCCGTAGAGCTTGCCTTTCAGTTCCGGCAGAACGAGACCGACGGCCTTGGCCGCACCCGTCGAGGTCGGGATCATGGAAAGGGCAGCGGCGCGGGCGCGGTAGAGATCCTTGTGCATGGTGTCCAGCGTCGGCTGGTCGCCCGTATAGGAGTGGATCGTGGTCATAAAGCCCTTTTCGATACCGATAGTATCGTTGAGAACCTGAGCCACCGGCGCAAGGCAGTTGGTGGTACACGAAGCGTTGGAGATGACCAGATGGTCCTTCGTCAGCTTGTCGTTGTTGACACCATAGACGACGGTGAGATCGGCACCGTCTGCGGGAGCGGAGACGATGACGCGCTTGGCGCCAGCTTCAAGATGAAGTGCTGCCTTGTCGCGCGAGGTGAAAATGCCGGTGCATTCAAGGGCGATATCGACGTTTTCTTCCTTCCACGGCAGTTCGGCCGGGTTGCGGACGGCATGAACCTTGATCGGGCCGTAGCCAACATCGATCGTATCGCCTGCAACCTCCACTTCCTTGGGGAAACGGCCATGAACGCTGTCATAACGCAGAAGATGTGCGTTGGTTTCGACCGGGCCGAGATCGTTGATGGCGACGACCTGAATGTCGGTGCGCCCCGATTCCACGATGGCGCGAAGGATGTTACGGCCAATGCGGCCAAAACCGTTGATTGCGACGCGAACTGCCATTTTCTTCTAATCTCCCGATAGGGTATTGCACACGCAGTGCTTCAAAACTCCATTGGAACGGACAAGTCGAACAGGATTCGCTCGACCGAACTGGAATGGAAACTTAAACGCTGGCGCTTTGTCGCACCGGCGTTTCAAAATCATGCAGCGTTGAGCTTCTTTTCCGCAGCTTCGACGGCATGTTCCGCCGTAATGCCGAAATGCTTGTAGAGATCATTGATCTCACCCGAAGCGCCGAAGCCCTTCATGCCGATGAAGATGCCGTTTTCGCCGATGAAGCGTTCCCAGCCGAGCGAGATGGCCGCTTCAATGGCAAGCTTGACTGGCGCATCGCCAATGGTCGCTTCCTTGTAGGTGTCGCTCTGCTGCTCGAAAAGCTCAAAGCACGGCACCGAAACGACGCGGGTGGCAATGCCCTTACCTTCCAGAAGATCGCGGGCCTTCAGCGCAATTTCCACTTCCGAGCCCGTTGCGAAGATCGTCACCTTGGCGTCGCTGCTGGCGGCGGCAAGTTCGTAGGCGCCGAAAGCGCAAAGGTTTTCTTCGCGATGCTCGGTGCGGACCGTCGGCAGGTTCTGGCGGGTCAAAGCCAGCGTGGATGGCGTCTTCCTTGAATGCAGCGCAAGCTGCCAGCATTCCGCCGTTTCCACAGCGTCTGCCGGACGGAAGACATTGTGGTTCGGAATGGCGCGCAGTGCGGCGAGATGTTCGACCGGCTGATGGGTCGGGCCGTCTTCGCCAAGACCGATGGAATCATGCGTCATCACATAGACGACGCGAATGCCCATCAGCGAGGAAAGACGCATGGCCGGACGCGCATAATCGGAGAAGCACAGGAAGGTGCCGGAATAGGGGATCAGGCCGCCATGCAGCGTGATGCCGTTCATCGCTGCAGCCATGCCAAGCTCGCGGATGCCGTAATGGATATAACGGCCATCATAGTTTTCCGGCGTGACAGCCTTGGTCTGGCTGGTCTTGGTGTTGTTGGAGCCGGTAAGGTCGGCAGAGCCGCCTACGGTTTCCGGCACGACACCGTTGATGACTTCCAGCGCCATTTCGGACGACTTGCGGGTGGCAACCTTCGGCTTGTCGGCGGAAAGCTTCTTCTTGTATTCGACGATTGCAGCATCGAAACCGGAAGGCAGCTCGCCACGCATGCGGCGCTCGAATTCGGCGCGGGTTTCCGCTTCTACGGCAGAAAGGCGCTTTTCCCATTCCAGGCGCTTCTTGGCGGCGTTGAGGCCCGCGACGCGCCAGGCGTCCAGAACTTCAGCCGGAACGACGAAAGGTTCGGAAGACCAGCCCAGCGCCTTGCGCGTGGCGGCGATTTCTTCCGCGCCAAGCGGTGAGCCGTGCACCTTGTTGGTGCCAGCCTTGTTCGGAGCACCGAAACCGATGGTCGTCTTGCAGGCGATCAGCGTCGGGCGGTCGGAGACCCGGGCCAGTTCGATGGCCTTGGCAATCGCATCCTGGTCGTGACCGTCGACAGCCATGGTGTTCCAGCCGGAAGCGGCGAAACGGGCTGGCTGATCGGTATTGTCGGAAAGCGTGATCGGGCCGTCGATCGAGATGTTGTTGTCATCCCAGAGCACGATCAGCTTGTTGAGCTTCAGGTGTCCCGCAAGCGCGATGGCTTCCTGGCTGATGCCTTCCATGAGGCAGCCGTCGCCGACGAGCGCATAGGTATAATGATTGACGAGGCTGTCACCGAACTGGGCATTCAGGATGCGTTCGGAAATCGCCATGCCGACGGCATTGGCAATACCCTGTCCGAGCGGGCCGGTCGTCGTTTCGATGCCAGCGGCATGGCCATATTCAGGGTGGCCCGCGGTGCGGCTGCCAAGCTGGCGGAATTTCTTGATTTCATCGATGGTGATGTCTTCGTAGCCCGAAAGATAGAGCAGCGAATAGAGCAGCATCGAGCCGTGGCCGGCGGAAAGCACGAAACGGTCGCGGTCCGGCCAGTGCGGGTTTTTCGGGTCGTGCGAGAGGAAACGGGTATAAAGCGTCGTCGCTATATCGGCTGCGCCCATCGGCAGGCCGGGGTGGCCCGAATTGGCCTTCTCCACCGCATCCATGGAGAGGAAGCGGATTGCATTAGCCATCTGGTTTTGTTTGTCGGTATTGGTCATGGTCTCAGCCGTCTTTCCTTGGGAGGGTTTAACGGGGTTGCGGCGATGCCTTTTACCTGAACACAATCTCCAGCGAAAACCGTCAGCCGCTTTTCGGGATGATGCTCCAGAAGGCAGGGGGACACATAGCATCTGCACATGAGGAGTCAATAAATCGATGGCTTTTGGGGCATAAACTGTGCGCGACAAATCGATTGCGTCGGGCAGGCAGGATGAAACAAACACCGAAAAGCCGTTCTTATCAACGATAACGGTGTATGAACGTTCTCATTAACCCGTCATTTGTTGCTTATCGGGCGGGCGATTATTACTATCCTTGCAAAGATGCCCGTCCCGCAGGTGCGATTCGATGCCCGGAGTTGGCCTGCGAATTGGATCAAGAACTGGCCCAAGAACTGGCGTTGGAAAGGATATGGATGGCACCCGATACGATCCTCAGGCAAGCCTTGGAACGGCTGGAAAAGGCACTCAATACGCTTGAAGAAGCGGTCGATCTGCGGCTGGACAAGGAAGGCGATTTCGCCGAGGCCGAGGAGGAGGTGCAGCGTATGAATGCGGATCGCAGCCGTCTCGCACAGGAACTCGATCAGTCGGAAGCGCGCGCCGAGCGGCTGGAAGCTGCAAACCGTGAAGTTTCGCGCCGTCTCGTGACCGCCATGGAGACAATCCGCGCCGTTCTGGATCGATAGGAGGCTACCATGGCAACCGTAACAGTTACCATCGATGGCAAAGCTTACCGCATGGCTTGCGACGAAGGACAGGAAGAGCACCTTACCGGGCTTGCCGACCGCTTCGATCAATATGTGGCCCATCTGAAGAATTCCTTTGGCGAGATCGGCGATCTGCGTCTCACCGTCATGGCCGGGATCATGGTGATGGACGAACTGGCGGAAATGCAAAAGCGGATCACGGGGCTTGAAAATGAGGCGGAAACCCTGCGCCGGTCCCGCGATGAGGCATTGAGCCGCGCCGACAGCAACGATGCCGCTCTCACGGGCATGTTGTCGGATGTCGCTTCGCGCATCGAACAGGTGGCATCGCGCATAGCGCCGCGTAACGGCTGATCCTGTTGCGATTTTTCTGAAAAGATTTCCTGTTGAACCGGCCCAGGCCACTGGTGTTCCCGTTCGGCAGGTACTATATTGGCGACGGCGAACTGCGCTTCCCGACAGGTGTAACAGCATCCCCGGGGCCTTATTGATCTCTAAGGGAGCTGTCCCTGTGAAGGCTTGCGGGCTTTCGCATATGGCGCCCACCTACTTTGTAGGTTCCCGGGATCAATCACTACCATCGGCCGTCGTGGTCGCCGCTTTCTCTTTTTTCTTCAAGAATATGTTCCTGCGGATGGTTTTGTCCGCTGTACGCATCGCATTCCTTCAATCTCTTGACGGATCACCTTATTGCAGGTCCACTGCAAAAATCGAATGAGGCAATCGGGAGAGGCTTTCAGAATGGAGACAGCGGGTCAGGGTCGCAGCGATGAAAAACAGGCATTGAGGCGTGTGGTTCTGGCCCGGCGGGAGGCGCTTGATCCGCGTTATCAATATGACGCAGCCCTTGCCGCCGCGAAAAAAGGCGAGGCGGCGATTGCCGTTCCAGCGGGTGTGATGATCGCGGGGTATTGGCCGATCCGTTCTGAAATCGATCCGCGTCCGCTGCTTTCCGCTTTCCGCGCCAAAGGCGCGCGGCTCTGTCTTCCGGTTGTCCTTGATGCGGAAACCATCGCCTTTCGTGAATTTCTGCCCGATGCCGAACTGGTCCCGACCGGCTTCGGCACGATGGGGCCGGATGAGCATGCCCCGCTTGTCGATCCGGCCATCATGCTGATGCCGCTTGCCGGTTTCGACCGGCTCGGGCACCGCCTTGGCTATGGGGCCGGGCATTACGACCGCGCATTGGCGCGCTTTGCGGAGCGTGGATTGCAGCCGCTTCTGATCGGCATGGCCTTCGACTGCCAGGAAGTGGATTATGTTCCAAATGAGCCGCATGACATCGCGCTTCACCAGATCCTGACCGAGAGCGGCCTGCGCTCGCGCGCAATGGACTGACCGCTCGGGTTTTATCCTGCATTTATGTGACCGTCAGGCGATGCCGCCTGACTGCAAAATGCCCCGAGCGGCTTGCGTTCGCTTGGCACTGGCGTATAAGGCGGTCTCATGAGATTGCTTTTTCTTGGTGATATGGTGGGCCGGTCGGGGCGCACGGTGGTTTACGAAAAGCTGCCGGGGCTGATTTCCGATCTGAAGCTGGATTTCGTGATCGTCAACGGCGAGAACGCTGCTGGTGGCTTCGGTATTACCGAGGAAATTTTCAACGATACGATCCGCGCTGGCGCGGATGTCGTGACGACCGGCAATCATGTATGGGACCAGCGCGAGGCGCTGGATTTCTCCAAGCGCGAGGATCGTTTCCTGCGTCCGGCCAATTTCCCCAAGGGAACGGCGGGCAAGGGTGAGGGGCTTTATATCGCCCGCAACGGTGCGCGTGTTCTGGTGTCGAACGTTATGGGCCGCGTCTTCATGCATCCCGATCTCGACGACCCGTTCATAGCGGCGGAAAGAATCCTCGGTGCCTGCCCGCTGGGCGAGCAGGCCGATGTGGTGTTCTTCGATTTTCATGCAGAAGCCACGAGCGAAAAGCAGTGCTTTGGCCATTTTGTCGATGGACGCGCCAGCGCCGTGGTCGGCACCCATACCCATGTGCCCACCGCCGACTACCAGATATTGCGCAATGGCACGGCCTTTATGTCCGATGCAGGCATGTGCGGCGATTACGATTCATCGCTCGGCATGGACAAGGAAGAACCGCTCAATCGCTTTCTGTCCAAAGTGCCGAAGGGGCGTTTTGAGGCTGCAAGCGGCCCGGCCACGCTTTGCGGCGTGGGCATTGAGATTTCCGATCGTACCGGACTGGCCGTGAGGGTTGCGCCCTTGCGCATCGGTCCGCATCTGGAAGAAACCATCCCCGCATTCTGGCGATAACGCTTCGTTTTATCCTGAAGCATGATGTTATCCGGAAATGGCTTTCCATTCCTGGACGCTTTCCGGCCAGCCGTTGAATGATCTCCAGGAATTCCTATCTCCTTGCGACAAGTTTTCGCTGGAGCGGTCCCAATTCGTGAGATTGCGGGGCTCTCCGTCAATTCCAGCCGCATTCTCGATCCGCGGGAAAGGCCTGAGGGGATATCGTTTATGGATTTTATTGCCGAATATTTGGGGTTTCTTTCAAGCCCGGCCGGCTGGGCTGCACTGGTAACACTGGTGACGATGGAAATCGTCCTCGGCATCGACAATCTGATCTTTATTTCCATTCTGACCAATAAACTGCCTGCCGCCCAGCAATCGCGCGCGCGGCGCATCGGCATTGGCGCGGCACTGGTTCTGCGCCTGGCGCTTCTGTTCACCATCTCCATCATCGTGCAATTGACCGAGCCGGTCTTTACGGCCTTCGGGCACGGTTTTTCGTGGCGCGACATTATTCTGGTTGCCGGTGGCCTCTTCCTTGTCTGGAAGGCGACCAAGGAAATCCATCACACGGTTGACCCGGATGACAGCAAGGGAAATATCGGCGGCAAGGTGGCTGAACTGACCATTGGTGCTGCCATCGTGCAGATTCTGGTGCTGGACCTTGTGTTCTCGGTTGATTCGATCATCACCGCTGTCGGGATGACAGATGAAATCGCCATCATGATTATAGCGGTGCTTGCTGCGGTGACGGTGATGCTGCTGGCCGCCGATCCCTTGTCGCGCTTCATCGCGGCCAACCCCACCATCGTCATGCTGGCCCTGGGTTTTCTCTTGATGATCGGCATGACGCTGATTGCCGACGGCTTCGGCTATCATGTGCCGAAGGGCTATATCTATGCCGCGATGGGTTTCTCGGCACTGGTGGAAGCGCTGAATATGCTGGCCCGGCGAACGCGAAAGGCACGCTGAACAGGATAAGGTTCAGCCCATCGTGATCTTCACGCCAGCATAGGCATCTGTTGCGGCTATCCGGGTGCAAAGCGTGGACCATTCGCAACGCTCGCAGGCCTTGCGGATGGAGCCGGCGGTGAAGGCTTCCCGCAAATGCGTCAGGCGTTCCGTGCCCAGATGAAAAGGCTTGCCTGCGCGCAGGGAAATCTGGAGGAGATGAGAGACGGCCTCAATCGCGTGCCTGTCCCGCAGTGTGACGCTTTCGTCATGACAATGGCAATCGCCCCCGCAGAGCAGGGGCGTGCAAATATCGTCAGGGCCATCGACGAGCAGGATATCTTCCCCTTCCGACAGTCGCCCGGCAATCGCATCGTAGTTTTCCACGAAAGCCGGGCTATAGCCTTTGCCGATATAGGTCAGCATACAGAGAAGATGATGGCCGCGCAGGCGTACCGTCATGCGGCCGGCTTCACGCCTTGCCGTCGCGGGCGGTTGCCTTGAGGATAGCTGCGCCGAGAGCCGACTTGATGACGCCGCCAATGAGGAACGGCATCACGCCCAGGGCAACAGCTTTTTCGATGCCGATCACGCTTGAAAGCCATAGTGCACCCATGGCAAGGGCGAACAGGTTGGCGGCGAGGAAGGATACGAAGGCGAGGCCGACATTATGGCCGTTCCAGCCGCGTTCAGCCAGATAGCCGGTCATGACGGCGATGAGCGGGAAGGCCGCGAGATAGCCGCCGGTCGGGCCCATGAAATGGACAAGGCCGCTTGCACCGCCAGCCAGAACCGGCAGGCCGATCATGGCTTCACCCAGCCAGGCAAGAACCGTGGCAAGGCCAAGACGCCAGCCATAGAGTGCACCGATCAGCGGAACGATGAGTGTCTGGAGCGTGATCGGGACCGGCACCATCGGAACTTCGATCTGGGAAGAGACCGCAAGCACCAGCGTGCCGAAAGCGACGGCTGCAAGGCGCATTGAAGCTGAACGGGCTTCCAGGTGGAGCGGGCTGAAGGATGGTTGAGACGGAGCGAAGGTCGCCATGGTTTCCTCAAATTATAGATAAAATCGAGACTCGATCTATTCAACTTCCAGACAATGCCTGCCTTTGGCAAGAGGGAAATTCTGGAAGAGATAAATTATGTTCTATTTCGGGAAAATTCCAGCCTTGATTATCGTCTGGATAAGGCGAGGCGGCGCATTTCCTACCCCACAATGGCGAAGGAATCGCGCACCTTTCCCGAAGCCGTCTTGACCGGGCGATGGCCGATCCATTGCACATGGCGGGCGAGAATGGTGGCCGCACTTTCAATATCGTTTTGTCGCAGTGCGGCGAGGATTGCGCGGTGGTCGTGGTCGGTGCGTGCTTCCCATGCCGAGCGCCAGGTGGCGAAGAGAAAACGGGCGCTTGCCGCATGAAGATCGTCGATGGCGGCGAGCAGGCGCGGCATCTTGCAGGGGGTGAGAATGAGACGGTGGAAGCGCCGGTTCGCATCTTCCCAACTGCGCACATCGCGGGACTTGTCGCCCTCCAGCGTGGCCTGTTCGGCGGCATCCAGCACGGCACGGGTGATGTGGGGGGCCGCATGGCGCAGTGCAAGCACCTCAAGCGCGGCGCGCATTTCGGCCACTTCGCGAATTTCGCCAATGTCGAAGGAGGCAACGCGTACGCCGCGCCGCGGTTCGGAAACGGCGAGGCCCTGTGCCTCCAGCCGCCGGAAGGCTTCACGCACCGGCACATGGCTGGTCTGGAATTCCTCGGCAATATGATCCTGGCGCAGTTTGGTGCCGGGCTCGATCTCGCCCGCAATGATACGATCCGCGAGAATGCGGCTGATGCGGGCGGCAATTGTTTCGCTCCGGGGAGCGGGCCGGGAGGCTGGGACATTCTGATTCATGGTTTTATAGATAATGTTCTTTGCCCCGGCGGTCGAGCAATATTGATTTTATTGACAGCTTATACGGTGAAACTGTGCTTTTGCTGGACGAATGAGGCTCAATTCCTTATAACGCCGCCATTCTGCACGGAAAGCGCAGCGGCCGAAGAATGCCGGCCTGTTTCCATTCATGCGTGACGCTTCTTCCGTGCGTTTCTATTTGAACGAGAACAGGGGTCCCATGGCTGGCCATTCACAGTTTAAGAATATCATGCATCGCAAGGGGCGTCAGGACGCCGTGCGGTCGAAAATGTTTTCCAAGCTCGCGCGCGAAATCACCGTTGCTGCGAAGCAGGGGCTGCCCGACCCGGCGATGAACCCGCGCCTGCGTCTGGCGATCCAGAATGCCAAGGCGCAGTCCATGCCCAAGGACAATATTGAGCGCGCCATCAAGAAGGCTGCCGGCAATGACGGCGAGAACTATGATGAAGTGCGCTATGAGGGCCGTGGCCCCGGCGGCGTATCGGTCATTGTCGAGGCGCTGACGGACAATCGCAATCGAACGGCATCCAATGTGCGTGCCGCCTTCACCAAGTCGGGCGGTTCGCTCGGCGAAACCGGCTCGGTTTCCTTCATGTTCGATCGCGTTGGCGAAATCGTCTACAAGCCTGAAGCTGGCGATGCCGACAAGGTTATGGAAGCGGCTATTGAAGCTGGCGCCGAAGACGTGCAGTCGGGCGAAGACGGCCATGTTATCCTCTGCGCTTTCGAGGATATCGGCGAGGTGTCCAAGGCGCTCGAAGCTGCCCTCGGTGAAGCCGAATCGATCAAGACAATCTGGAAGCCGCAGACCAACACCGAACTGGATGAAGAAAAGGCGCGTTCGGTTCTCAAGCTTCTCAGCGTGCTTGAAGACGATGATGACGTGCAGAATGTCTATACCAATTTTGAAGTCAGCGACGAAGTGATGGAAAAGCTGAGCGCTTGATCTGGTATCTTTAGCCAAACTTAGAGCGCCGATCTGATTGAATCAGATCGGCGCTCTAATCTTTTGTTTTGACGCGCATCTTTTCCGAAAACCGTTTCACACTTTTCGGGATGCGCTCTAAAATCCCGGCTTTGTCCGGGGTTTTTTGTATCTTGAGGAATGGATGATCCGGGCAATAAAAAACCCCGCCAGATGAGCGGGGCTTTTCAAATCAGATGCAATTCGGATCAGATGCCGAGATTGCCGAAACGGTTCTTGAACTTGGTGACACGGCCGCCGCGATCAAGCAGGGTCTGCGAGCCGCCCGTCCAGGCCGGGTGCGTGGTCGGGTCGATATCGAGGTTCATCGTATCGCCTTCCTTGCCCCAGGTCGAGCGGGTCATGTATTCGGTGCCATCGGTCATCACGACCTTGATGGTGTGGTAGTCGGGATGGATATTGGCTTTCATCTTCTCAATCCTGAAAGTCTGGGGAGAAAAGCGCAGCTTTGATTATCGAAACTGCGGCACTTTCGCCCAATGGCAGATATGAAGACCCATTACCGACAGGCAACGGCTTCCAAAAGGATTGGCGAGCCTATACATCAGGTGGGCGCCAATAACAAGGGCGCAATCAACAGGTCTGTGATATTCGCAAGCCTGACGGTCTTTAAAAGGAAGATTTCCGTCCATGCGCTTTCCTGCGGATTTCGGAAAACTGCTTTTTCAGCCGTTAAGGCGCGCGTTGAGCAGCCTCGAAGCGACCGACAGAGTATTGAAATCGATATGAATCGCGAATTGACTGCAGAAGAAGGCCGTAAACGCCGCTCGCTGAAACCGCTGAAGAGAATGATGCCATTCCTGGCGCCCTATAAGGTTCTGGTTGCCGGGGCGCTTTTTTCATTGGTGCTGGCTGCGGTCACGACCCTTGCCGTTCCGGTGGCGCTGCGGCGCATGATCGATCACGGTTTTACCGGCTCGAATGCGGTCTTCGTCAATAATTACTTCGGTATGCTGGTGCTGCTGGCGTTTGCCCTCGCTCTGGCTTCGGGCCTGCGTTATTTCTTTGTGATCTCGCTTGGTGAGCGCGTGCTGGCGGACCTGCGCAATGCCGTCTTTTCGCATGTCACCGCGCTTTCGCCGGAATTTTTCGACCGTTCGCAGTCTGGCGAAATCGTGTCGCGGCTTTCGTCCGACACGACGCAGATCAAGTCGGTCGTCGGGGCAACCGCATCGGTGGCGCTGCGCAATATGATACTGGGTATCGGTGCGCTGGCGATGATGGTCGTGACGAGCCCGAAACTTTCCGCTCTGGTCATTGCCGCTATTCCGATTATCGTTATTCCGCTTATCGCCTTCGGGCGCTCGGTGCGCCGCCGCTCCCGCATGACGCAGGACATGCTGGCGAGAGCCAATGCCTATGCCAGCGAACAGATTGGCGCGATGCGCACGCTACAGGCCTTCACCAATGAAAGCATGGTGGTGGGCAGTTTTGCCCATGCCGTGGAAAAGGCCTATCAGGCGGCCCGCTCCTCCATTCAGGCGCGCGCCATCCTCACTGCTTTTGCGATTTTTCTGGTTTTTTCCAGTATTGTTGCCGTTCTGTGGTTCGGCTCGCGCGATGTGCTGGCGGGCACCATGTCGGCGGGCACGCTCGGCCAGTTTGTGCTCTATGCGGTGTTTGCGGGCAGTTCCTTCGGGGCCTTGTCGGAAGTCGGCGGCGAACTTGCGCAAGCGGCCGGTGCAACCGAGCGCCTCGTGGAAATTCTCGATGAGAAGCCGGGCATTACCGCGCCTGCCCATCCGGTTGCGCTGCCGAAGCCGCCGCGTGGTGAGATTGCCTTCGAGAATGTTTATTTTTCCTACCCCACACGCCCCGATGCGCCGTCGCTGAACGGCCTTGGCTTCACGGTCAAGCCGGGCGAGACGGTTGCCATTGTCGGCCCATCCGGGGCAGGCAAAAGCACGATCTTCTCGCTCGTCATGCGCTATTACGATCCGCAATCGGGGCGCGTCCTGATGGATGGCGTGGCGCTGCCGAATGCCGATCCGCATGATGTGCGCAGTCGCATCGCCATGGTGCCGCAGGATGTGGCCATTTTTGCCACCACGATTCGCGAAAATATCGGTTTCGGCAAGCCGGGGGCCAGCGATGCGGAAATCATCGCTGCCGCCAAGGCTGCGCTTGCGCATGAGTTCATTATGGCGCTCGACAATGGCTATGACACGGAAGTCGGCGAGCGGGGCATAACGCTTTCCGGCGGCCAGTGCCAGCGCATCGCCATTGCACGCGCGCTTTTGCGCGATGCGCCGATCCTGCTTCTGGACGAGGCGACATCCGCGCTCGATGCCGAGAGTGAAATGCTGGTGCAAAAGGCGTTGGATGGGCTGATGGCCGATCGCACGACGCTCGTTGTCGCGCATCGGCTGGCCACGGTATTGAAGGCCGACCGCATCCTCGTGCTCGATCATGGCCGCATTGTAGAAGAAGGCACACACGAGAGCCTTGTCGCGAAGGGCGGCATCTATGCCCGCCTTGCCAAGCTGCAATTCGAGGCGGGTGCGGGAGCCTTTGCTGCCCAGTGAGGCGGGGGAGGGCTTTCGCCCTCCCGTATATTTTTATCGTTCTGTCAGTTTCAGCTCGATGCGGCGGTTTCTGGCGCGGGCATCGGCTGTGTTGGCGGTGTCGAGCGGCTGGTATTCGCCAAAGCCTGCGGCGACGAGCCGGTTGGCCGGAACGCCGTTGGCAATCAGAAATTTCACCACCGCCGTTGCACGGGCCGACGAAAGCTCCCAATTGTCGCGGAAGCGCCCGGTGCCTGCCAGCGGCACGTTATCGGTATGCCCGTCAACGCGCAGCACCCAGTTGATGTCGTCCGGGATTTCCCGATTAAGCTGAATGATCGCGTCCGCAAGCTTCTTCATTTCGACCTGCCCCTTGGGATTGATTTCCGCAGAGCCGGTGGGGAACAGCACTTCCGACTGGAAGACGAAACGGTCGCCTACGATGCGGATATTTTCCTTGTCCGACAGGATTTCACGCAGACGCCCGAAAAAATCGGAGCGATAGCGGTTCAGTTCCTGCACACGCTGGGCAAGGGCGACATTCAGGCGGCGGCCGAGATCGGCGATCTTGGCGTTCGATTCCCGATCGCGGCTTTCCGAGGCATTGAGTGCATCTTCAAGGGCGGCAATCTGGCGGCGCAGGGCTGCGATCTGCTGGTTCAGCAGTTCCACCTGATTCAGCGCACGGGCGCTCACCTGCTTTTCCGCATCAAGGCTCTGCGCCAGTTCGCCAGCGCGTTTTTCAGCCGCGGCACCCGCGCCGCTGCCTTCGTTCAGAAGGCTTTGCAGGCGAGAGCGTTCGCTTTCGACGGTGGAAAGCGAGGCCTGAAGATTGGCAATAGTGTCCTGCATATCCTGCGAATTGCTGCGCTCCAGCGAGAGAAGCTGCGTCAGTTCCTGAATCTGGCTGTTGAGGCGCGCAAGCACGCTATCCTTGTTGTTGACCTCGCGGCTGAGCAGGAATTGCGCCAGCACGAAAACAGTCAGCAGAAACATGATCGCCAGAAGCAGCGTCGTCAGCGCATCGACAAAACCCGGCCAGTAATCGATATGCCTCTGTGTGCGGCGGTTGCGGGCAAGAGCCATGGCACCTTACTCCGGC
This sequence comes from Brucella melitensis bv. 1 str. 16M, assembly GCF_000007125.1. Classification (NCBI taxonomy): domain Bacteria; kingdom Pseudomonadati; phylum Pseudomonadota; class Alphaproteobacteria; order Hyphomicrobiales; family Brucellaceae; genus Brucella; species Brucella melitensis. The sequence goes on from NC_003317.1 coordinate 334,016, forward strand.
TTGTCGGTACGTTCGGGCCTGTGCTGCCGCTCGCCCATGGCTTTGGAAAGCCGGTCGAGCGAGTGGCGGATGGCCTTTTGCCCATCGGCCTGCTTCTCCACCCAGTCACGCATCATCTGCTGTTCGTTGCGCATGCTTTTCACGAGGCCCTGAATGCCTTCGGCAAGATTGGCAAGTGCTGCGGTGGTTCGCTGTGTTGAGGCGTCGTCGCCATGAAGGTTGTGGAGCCGGTCTGCGAGGACGCGAATTTCGTCCGTGCTGCCGTGATGATCGCCGGAAAGGTCTGAACCGAGATCGGTGACGGAGGAAAGCCAGTTTTCCAGTTCCGTATAAAAGCGGTTCTGCGCGCGGCCCGCCTGAAGATCGAGAAAACCGAGGATGAGCGAGCCGGAAAGGCCGAAAAGCGAGGATGAGAAAGCCGTGCCCATGCCCGAAAGCGGGGCTTGCAGGCCCGCCTTCAACGCATCCAGCACATCGCCGGTGCTGCCCGAATTGGGATCGAGCGTCTGGATCGTGCGGCCGATGGAGCCGACGGTTTCAAGTAGGCCCCAGAAGGTGCCGAGCAGGCCCAGAAAGACCAGAAGGCCGATCAGATAGCGGGAAATGTCGCGGCTTTCATCAAGGCGTGTTGCGATGGAATCCAGAATGGAGCGCATCGACGAGGTTGAAAGCGCCATCGACTGGCGGCGGCCGATCAGGGCGCGCATGGGTGCCAGCAGAACGGGCGGGCGGGCCGTGCCTTCACGGTCGCCGTCGCGGAACGAATTGACCCAGCGGATTTCCGGCAACAGGCGCAGGACCTGCCCGAAGGCAAGCAGGATGCCCACCAGAAGAACACCGAGAATGAGCCCGTTCAGGCCCGGATTGGTCACGAAGAAGGTATGAATCTGCCGCATCAATATAGCCGCCAGAAAGGCGACGATGATGAGAAAGATCAGCATGGAGAGGATGACGACGCGGGGGCTCGACAGGCGGTAGGGGTCGTAATCGCGTCCCTCGTCCAGCCGTTCGCGAACCAGACTTTCCCTCATATCGCTCATGTGTTGCGCTCCGTGGTCGGGTGTTTGAACTGGAGCATTTCCTGCAAAAGTGTGAAACGGTTTTGCGTTGGAAAATGCGATAAAACAAAGAAATAGAGCGGTTCCGGCGATTCTGTCCAAATAGGAACCGCTCTGGAGCCTACTTCATAAATTCATGAAGCGGAATCGTTTGGATATGAAAAAATGAAGGCAAAAATATTTCAGCGCACTGCCGGGGCAATGCGCTGAAATCATCAATCATGCTGGGCAAGAAATCAGATCGGCTTCTTGAGTGTCTTCAGGAGCGCGCCGTGGATGGCTTCGTTGCCTGCGACGATGGACTGGGTGGAAAATATGTCCTGCCCGCCCTTCTTATCGGAGACGAAACCGCCAGCCTCGCGCACCATCAGGATGCCCGCGCCCAGATCCCATGGGTGCATACCCTCTTCCCAGAAACCGTCGAGGCGGCCGCCTGCGACATAGGCGAGGTCGAGCGCAACCGCGCCCATGCGGCGAATACCGGCGGTTTCCGCCATGACATTGCGTAGTTCGACGAGATAATGGCCGTGATGGCCACGCCCCAGATGCGGAATGCCGGTGCCGATGACCGAATCGACCAGCTTGTTGCGCGAGGCGACGCGCAAACGGCGATCGTTGAGGAAAGCGCCGCCGCCGCGTTCGGCGGTGTAAAGCTCGTCCATGGCGGGATTGTAGATGACGCCTGCAACGATCTGCCCCTGACGCTCAAGCGCGATGGAGACTGCAAAAACCGGAATACCGTGCAGGAAATTCGTGGTGCCGTCGAGCGGATCGACCAGCCAGCGATGCTGTCCGTCCTTGGCTTCGACCTCGCCGGATTCTTCCATCAGGAAGCCGAAATCCGGGCGGGCGCGGCTCAATTCCGTATAGACGATCTGTTCTGCGCGGCGGTCTGCCTGGCTGACATAATCGCCGGGGCCTTTGAGGGAAACCTGGAGGTTCTGGACTTCGCCGAAATCTCGGGCCAGGCTGCGGCCAGCTTTCATGGCGGCCTGTACCATTACGTTGAGAAGGGCTGAGCGGGCCATCTTGTTATCCTTGTGAGCATGATCCCGAAGCGTGGATTTCGGACCGGGTCACGGAGTTGAAGCAGGTTTTATATCCGGTCCGAAACTGTGTCGGCGGATAATCGGGAATTGAGCGATCTGAGAAAGAACGGTCGCAAGGGGCGACATGCGGCGCCCCGGCGGGCGCCGCAACAGTCGAGGACTGATCAGGCGCGGCTGATATAAGTCAGTTCGTTGGTGTCAACGATCACCCGTTCACCAGAGGCGATAAACGGCGGAACGGGGATGCGAATGCCGTTTTCGAGCACAGCCGGCTTGTAGGAGGAAGCGGCGGTCTGGCCCTTGACGACGGGATCGGCCTCGGTGATCGCAAGCGTTACCTGATCGGGCAGGCGGATGCCGATTGGCTTTTCTTCGTAAAGTTCAACCGTCACCATCATGCCGTCCTGAAGGAAGGCGGCGCGGTCGCCGACGAAATCCTTCTGGAGCTCGAGCTGTTCGTAGGTTTCGGTATCCATGAAAATCAGCGCCTCGCCCTGTTCATAGAGGAACGAGAAATCCTTCTGCTCAAGGCGTACGCGTTCGACGCTTTCTGCTGCGCGGAAACGTTCGTTGAGCTTGGTGCCGTTGATGAGGTTTTTCAGTTCGACCTGATTATAGGCGCCGCCCTTGCCGGGCTTGACGGCATTGGTCTTCACGGCAACCCAAAGCCCGCCTTCGTGTTCGATGACGTTGCCGGGACGGATTTCATTACCATTGATCTTCATGAGCTTGATCCGAAATGAATGTGGAAACTATGTGCGACCCGGTGCATGACGGCGAAAAGCAACCACCCGGTTTCATCCCGGAGATTGCGTACGTGCCTTGGAACCCGTTCCAAAATCCGCCTTGCCTTGGCAAATGGCGCTTTTTGATTCAGGCTCCTATACTTGAGCCGCAATAATCGGCGTTTCCAAGACCACAAAAAGCCGCCAAGCGCAAGTCTGAGCGCGCAAAGAGAGCATCAATGGCTCCAAAAAACATGGCTCCGATCAGCGTATGCGCAGATTATTGGCGGTTTCAAAGGCCTGCTTTATCTGGTCGTCGGCAAGCCCATCCATCATGTCATTGAGGTCCGCCGCGCGGAAACCGGCGCGCTGGGCCACGATATACCAGGCTGCGGCCTTCACCAGATCGCCCTCCGTGCCGATGCCGTCGCGGTAGAGACGGGCAAGCCATGCCTGCGCCATGACCGTGCCGCGCTGGGCGGCAAGGTGCATCCAGCCGAAGCCCTGTTCGTAGTTACGCTCGCCGCCACGGCCTTCGATGAGCCAGCGCCCGAGGTCGAATTGCGCCGTGTCATAGCCTCTCTGTGCGGCCAGAACTAGATATTGGCGCGCCTTGATATCGTTGCGGGCGATCTTGTCGGTGCCGTTGGCATAAATCTGGCTGATCGCATATTCGCCATCGGCGAGCTTCGCATCGGCGGCTTTCTGGAACCACGGAAAGGCAAGGTCGAGGCCCGGCTTGCCGGGATGCTTCACCATCAGCATCTGGCCATAATTGAACTGCGCCATGGCATTGCCACCTTCGGCTGCCTTCAACATCAGCTCTTCCGCCTTTTGCGGGTCCTTTTGGACATAGGTGCCCTGAAGCAGAAGGGCCGCATAGCGGAACTGCGCTTCGGTGATGCCCTGTTCGGCTGCCTTGCCGTACCATTCCGCCGCTTTCTTCTGGTCTGCCGGAACCCCCAGCCCGCGCGCATAGATTTCCGCAATGAGGGTCTGCGAGGCGGCATCGCCTTTTTCAGCCTGCGGTTTGGCAAGGTTGAAGGCGGTCAGATAAAGACCGCGCTGGAACGCGCCGAAGGCTTCGTCGGCAGGCTTGTCGCCAAACCGGCTGGGGTCGATGGCGGGCATCGGCGCGGTGGTGGCCGGTTGCGGCAGCATGACGGGCCGGGGCTTGGCCGCCTTCTTGTCCTTTTTATCCTTCGGGCCTGTCTGGTGGCTGGCTGCCTCGCCATGCGCCTGCCCTCCCGCCGCCAGAGCGGGCAGGGCAGGCATGGCAAATGTCAAAACGGCAGCGAGAAGAAATTTGCGCTTCATGGGCATCCACAAGACCTGGAGGAAATGTCGCAACAATCAGTTTTCAAAACGGGGTGCTTTTTCATCAAGAAGCCGGTTGGCTTGCGCAACGGCCTCTGCCGGGTCTTGCGCATCGAAAACCGCACGCCCGAGCGCCACGAAATCCGCGCCGGTTTCGGCAGCGCGCACGATGCTTTCAAGCGCGCTTCCGGCCTGGGCGATGCAGGGAATCTCCACCATTTCCGCCCACCATCCAGCAAGGGAAAGGTTGCGCGGATGGGCATCCGGCTTGTTGTCCGCGCCGATCTTGCCGAAGAAGAGATAGTCCGGCTGCAATTCGCCTACCTCCATCGCGCCGTGACGGTCGCGCAGGTTGCCGGTGCCGACGATCATTTTCGGTGCGTGTTTTTCAATGGCTTCCGCCAGATCGGCAGGCTTGCCCTCGATATGGATGCCATCTGCCCCGACGCGGCCTGCAATGCGCGTGTCGTTGAGAATGAGGGCGGCAACGCCCTTTTCCTGAATGACGGGAACCGTCTTTTCGGCCACGGCCTGAAAAGTCGCTTCATCAAGGTCGCCCGTGTCGAGGATGACACTTGCCACATCGCCGCCGGAAAGAGCGGCGGTCAGGAGCTTTGCAAGTGCTGCGCCATCGGCAATCGGCGGCGCGACCAGCACGATGCGGCAGCGTTCGGGTTCAGTCTGGGGAGCGCGCGTGTTCATGGGCCAAGCCTAACGAGAAAAAAATGATCGAATTCGGGCATAAAGTAAGTGCGCCGTGTTGAACAGCCCTTTTGGGGCCTGCGGGCGAGGCATTGGCATTATGTTATCCGCTGGAATGAAAGTTGATCGGCATCGCCCCGGTTCAGGCCCTATTTATGGGTATATAAGCCATCGAAAGACTGCGCAGGCAGTCGAGGCGTATGTATAAAGCAGGCAGACAAAAATGGCGATTGAAACTGCAAAAATGGTGCCACAGGGCCGGGATACGCGCATTGATGTTTTCCGTGCGCTGGCTCTGCTTACCATTTTCATCAATCACGTGCCCGGCACGATCTATGAGCACTTCACGCACAAGAATCTGGGCTTCTCCGATTCCGCGGAAGCCTTCGTGCTGATTTCGGGCATGGCTGTGGCGCTCGCCTATGGTTCCAAGTTCGTTTCGGGCAACCGTCTGGTGTTGTCGCTGAAGATGTGGCGGCGCGCGAGCGTGCTCTATATCACCCATATCATGACCACGATGGCCACCATCGCGATCTTTGCGGCCGCGGCAATTTTCCTGAAGCGTTCGGAATTGCTGACGCAGATCAATATTGCGCCGCTGATCAAAAAGCCGGTGGAAGGGCTGTTCGGTCTGGTCACGCTTGGCCACCAGCTTGGCTATAACAACATTTTGTCGATGTATGCCGTCATGCTGATCCTGACGCCGATCCTGCTTTTCCTGGCGCGCATCAGCCTGCCGCTTATGCTGGGCGTATCGGGCGTTGTCTGGTTCCTGTCCGGCCTCTACCACGTCGCGCCGGTCAACTACCCGACCGAAGGCGTCTGGTTCATCAATCCCCTGTCATGGCAGTTCCTGTTTGCCATCGGTATTGCGGGTGTGATGCATGTACGCGGTGGCGGTCAATTGCCGAAGCATCCGCTGCTGATCGGCCTTGCCGTCGGCTATCTGGTGCTGGCGCTTGCCTGGGTGCGCATTCCGCTCTGGAGCATCAATATCTCCATGGGGCTTCCGATGGTTATTACCGGCTTCGACAAGACCTTCCTGTCGGCTCCGCGTCTTCTTCATGTGCTGGCCATGGCCTATCTGATTGCCGTGGTGCCGACGCTGAACAGCATTGCGCGCACGGCGCCGGAGCACCCGCTTGCGGTTCTCGGCAAGCATTCGCTGCCGGTCTTCGTTGCCGGTACGCTTCTGGCCATGGTGGCGCAGGTGATGAAGCTCGTGAACCCCGGCGGCCTGCCTTATGACACGCTGTTGATTGCAACCGGCATCGTCATGCAGTTCGCGCTTGCCTATTACCTTGAATGGCTGCCGACCATCGGCTGGGGCAAGAAGGGCGCGGTTCAGGCCAAGCCTGCACCCGCCGCCGAACCTGTGGTCATACAGGTTTCGGCAAATCCTGAACCAGCAATGCAGCGATACTGACATTTAAAGCCGCCTTCGGGCGGCTTTTCCTTCGCTTTCAGGGCAAAATTAACCATTCATTAATCTTAAGAATGTTAAATGTTTTACATCCAGTTCGGCTGGATTCTTACCGAGTGGTTTAGCCACTCTGTTTGACGCCTCCCTGTTAAACTCCTGAGAGCCGCCCTTGCGGCTCTTTTTTTATGCATTCATGCCTGTTTCTCTGGGAACCTGCGCCGCACCCTTGCCACTGCCGTGCGGAAAAGTTTTTCAAAAGCCGCTGAAAATGTTAACCGAACGTTAAACATAAACTTGCGCGACCGTGTGTGAAGGTGCAGTTTATCGTGGACTTGTTCAGCGCGGCTGTTTCGTCCTGGCCTCGCTCATGGTCGAACAGCGGTTCAATAATTTCATTCGTGTTCGCTCATCTGGCGGATGCGCAAAACGGAATGGGCTGCCCGCAAGCGGCCGTGAAGGTGGCAGAGAAGTGATTAGCGAACAGGGTCAGATGCCGAGCAATATGATCAGCCTCGCAGAGCGTATGGTCTTCTCGGATTCGTTCAAGCCGATCTACGCCCAGGGCATGGATATGGTCGAGGAAGCGGCAAGCTATCTCGATGGCGAGGGCCGTGAGGAGGCACGCAATCTTTCGCGTGTTGCCGCCACGCTCTATGCCGCTGAATCGATGCGGCTCACCACGCGCCTGATGCAGATAGCATCCTGGCTTTTGTTGCAGCGCGCCGCCCGCAGCGGTGAAATGACCCGCCCGCAGGTTTCCGCGGAAAAGGCCGAGGTGCGTCTGGATACGCCATCGGCCGGTGAGGCTGCGCCGGGTTGGAATGAACTGCCGCTTGCCTTTGTGGATCTGGTCGAACGATCCATGCGCCTTCAGGCCCGCGTGCGCCGCATGGACCGCGAGGTTTACGGCGAGGTGATGGCGCTTCAGAGGGTGCCGCGCGGCAATCCGGTTTCCGAACAGATCGTGTTGCTGAAAACCGCTTTCGGCACACAATAAGAGGTTTCCGCGCTGCGTCGTGCCGGTTGCGCAGTGTATATGTTTCTCTTTTGTTCACTTTTCTGCTGTCAAGTGGACCCGTCTGAGGATAGGGTTCGCTTATGAAAGAAACGATTCGCATTATTGGCATCGATCCGGGCCTGCGCCGAACCGGCTGGGGCATCGTCGAATCGCTTGGCAATTCGCTGCATTTCATCGGCTCGGGGACCGTGACCTCGAATGCCGAGATGGATCTGGCATCGCGCCTGTGCCAGTTGCATGAAGGGCTTTCAAAAGTCCTGCATGAATTCATGCCGCATGAAGCGGCGGTCGAGCATACTTTCGTCAACAAGGACGCGACTGCAACACTCAAACTGGGGCAGGCGCGCGGCATTGCGCTGCTGGCGCCGGCGCAGGCCGGATTGCCGGTTGCCGAATATGCGCCCAATGCCGTCAAGAAGGCGGTGATCGGCGTTGGCCATGGCGAAAAGCAGCAGATCCACATGATGGTGAAGGTGCTGATGCCGCGCGCTTCCTTCGATACGAGCGATGCCGCCGATGCGCTGGCCATCGCCATATGTCATGCGCATCACCGGCAGAGCATCGTGAGTGCCCGCCGGATGCAGGCATTGTTAGCGGGGTAATATCATGATCGGCAAGTTGAAGGGCGTGATTGACGAAATTGCCGAGGACCATGCTGTCATCGACGTGCATGGCGTGGGCTATGTCGCGTTTTGTTCGGCGCGCACGCTGGGCAATCTCGGTGGCGCGGGCGAGGCGGCCATCCTGTTCATCGAAACCTATGTCCGTGAAGATATGATCCGCCTTTATGGATTTGCCACGCAGCTTGAGCGCGAATGGTTCCGCCTGTTGCAGAATGTGCAAGGGGTGGGGGCCAAGGTGGCTTTGGCGGTGCTTGGCACCCTGTCGCCGTCCGAACTTGCCAATGCGATTGCGCTGCGCGACATTGCCATGGTTTCGCGCGCGCCGGGCGTCGGCAAGAAAGTGGCAGAGCGTATCGTTACCGAATTGAAGAACAAGGCTCCCGCCTTTGCCGGTGAGGCGAGCGGCACGATCGGGCTCAAGCAGGAGCTTGGCGCAGGTGCGGCGCCTGCACCCGTTGCCGATGCGGTTTCGGCGCTTTCCAACCTCGGTTATTCGCGCGATCAGGCCGCCAATGCCGTGGCAGCCGCCTTGAAGGAAACGGGCGAGGGCGCCGATTCGGCCAAGCTGATACGGCTCGGTTTGAAGGAACTCTCGCAGTGATTTACTTGTCTGAACATGAGCTTCATGCGAGGAGAGGGGCATGAGCGACCGTAACCCCCTGATCGATGCCGACCGGCGCGCAGACGAAGACAATACGCTGCGCCCGCAGACGCTTGACGATTTTGTGGGCCAAGCGGCGGCGCGCGCCAATCTGAAAGTGTTTATTGAAGCCGCCAAGGTGCGTGGCGAGGCGCTGGATCATGTGCTTTTCGTCGGCCCGCCCGGCCTCGGCAAGACGACGCTGGCGCAGATCATGGCGAAAGAACTTGGCGTCAATTTCCGCTCCACATCCGGCCCGGTCATCGCCAAGGCAGGCGATCTCGCCGCGCTGCTTACCAATCTGGAAGAGCGCGACGTGTTGTTCATCGATGAAATCCATCGCCTGAGCCCCGCGGTGGAAGAAATTCTCTATCCGGCCATGGAGGATTTTCAGCTCGATCTCATCATCGGCGAGGGGCCTGCCGCGCGTTCGGTCAAGATCGACCTCGCCAAGTTTACGCTTGTTGCCGCCACGACGCGCCTTGGCCTGCTCACCACGCCCCTGCGCGACCGGTTCGGCATTCCGGTGCGGCTCAATTTCTATACGGTCGAAGAGCTGGAATATATTGTGCGGCGCGGCGCGCGCATCATGCAGATGGGAATCTCGTCTGACGGCGCGCGGGAAGTTGCCCGCCGTTCGCGCGGCACGCCGCGTATTGTCGGGCGGCTTTTGCGGCGCGTGCGCGATTTCGCGCTGGTCGCGGGCGCGGATATCATAGACCGCAGAATAGCCGATGAGGCGCTGTCGCGGCTTGAGGTGGACAATCGCGGCCTCGACCAGCTTGACCGGCGCTATCTCAATATTATTGCGCGCAATTTTGGCGGTGGGCCGGTCGGGATCGAAACCATTGCGGCGGGCTTGTCCGAGCCGCGCGATGCGATTGAAGACATTATCGAACCCTATCTGATCCAGCAGGGTTTCCTGCAACGCACGCCGCGCGGGCGCGTGCTGACTGCCGTTGCGTGGCAACATCTGGGATTACCTGCGCCTGCTGAAATCATCCAGCAGTCGCAATATGGCCTCTTCATGGAAGACGAATGACCGACAAGCAGCAACAGGCCGTATCCGGCGAACTCAAAGACGGCGCGCATCTGCTTTATGCGCGCATCTATTATGCCGATACGGATTTTTCCGGCTTTGTTTATCACGGGCGCTATCTGGAATTCTACGAGCGAGGGCGCACGGATTTCCTGCGCCTGCAGAATGTGCATCACATCAAGCTTGCGGAAGGTTCGCTTGGCGAGGAAATGGTCTGGGTCGTGCGCCACATGGAGATTGACTACAAGGCGCCTGCCCGCATGGATGACCTTATCCTGATCGAAACGCGGGTGAGCGAAATTCGCGGCGCGCGGGTCATTATGGCGCAGAAGATCACCTGCGAAGGGCGGCTTCTTTCCGAAGCACGGGTGGAAGCTGTGATGATAACCAAAGAAGGCCATCCGCGCCGCATTCCCGACGAGTGGCGAAACGCTTTCACCGGCAATTGACGGGCCGAACTGACTGCAAGAGCGAGGGAGCATCTGCAGAAAGCTTGCGCGCAGGTTTCCCAATTATGTATGGAAATGCTAACGCATCTTTAACCATAATATTCCATTAATCATGCTGACGGAATCGGTTGAGAGGCGGGCTTGAGGCGTAGCGCCTTCCTTTCACCAAAATTAACCGTGACAAGCGCTGATGGATTTAAAATTGAAATCCGGGATGGCGGTTGCGCTACGAAGTGTCGGCTGCCCGTTGGCAGATACGGCTTCAAGTGAAAAGCTGCGCGGATTTAAAGCGTCTGGTTTCAGGCGTTGAGTAACGGATTTGCGATGCCGCCCGGTCATGTGGCCGGGCGTTTGGATTCGAGGACGGTGGATCGATGGAAAATGTTGCGTTAGCGGCCCCCGCCGCCGATGTTACCCTCTGGGGCCTGTTCATGCAGGCGAACTGGGTGGTCAAGCTGGTGATGCTTGGCCTGTTGTTCGCTTCGATCTGGACTTGGGCCATCATCGTGGACAAGACGATTGCTTACGGACGGGCGCGCCGCGCCATCGACCGTTTCGAGCAGAGCTTCTGGTCCGGCCAATCACTGGAAGAGCTGTATCGCAATCTCAGCGAACGGCGGACCAGTGGCATGGCGTCGATTTTCATGGCGGCCATGCGCGAGTGGAAGAAGTCGTTCGAGAAGGGCGCGCGTTCACCCATCGGATTGCAGATGCGTATCGACAAGGCGATGGATGTGGCGTTGGCGCGTGAAAGCGGCAAGCTGGAATCGCGCCTTGGCTTTCTCGCCACCATCGGTTCGGCAGCCCCTTTTATCGGTCTGTTCGGCACGGTTGTCGGCATCATGACCTCGTTCCAGGCAATTGCCGCTTCCAAGAATACGAGTCTCGCGGTTGTTGCGCCGGGTATTGCGGAGGCGCTTCTTGCGACGGCGATCGGCCTTCTTGCCGCTATTCCTGCCGTCATTGCCTATAACAAGCTTTCGGCGGATGCAGGCAAGATCGGCGGGCGGCTCGAAGGCTTTGCAGACGAGTTTTCCGCCATACTGTCGCGCCAAATTGATGAGAAGCTGACGCCGCGTGGTTAAGCGGGGTCGGCGTCGGGTATAGCTTCAAGCTTTCGGGAAACTTGCAATGGGCATGTCGGTCGGAAATCAGGGAATGCAGTCGGGCGGGCGCCGCAGGCGTGGCCGCAAACCGGCATTGATGAGCGAAATCAACGTGACGCCTTTCGTCGATGTGATGCTCGTCCTTCTCATTATTTTCATGGTTTCCGCGCCGCTTCTGACCGTTGGCGTGCCCATCGATCTGCCCGACACGCAGGCCAAGGCCATGAATGCCGACACGCAGCCCATGACCGTATCGGTCAATAGCGAAGGCAAGATCTATCTTCAGGAAACAGAAATTCCGATTGATGAAGTCGTGCCGAAACTTCAGGCCATTGCCAAGACCGGCTATGAGGAGCGTATTTTCGTGCGCGGTGACAAGGCTGCCGATTATGGCACTGTCATGAAGGTCATGGCTCGTATTTCCGCTGCCGGTTTCAAGAATATCGGCCTTGTGACCCTCCAGGAGCAGGATAGCTGACGCCATCATGAAGGCTGGCCTGACATCTTCTGTTGTCTTGCATGCTGTTGCGGTTGCACTGGCGGTGGTTTCCTTTTCCTCGCCGAAGGCTTTCGACGTGCAGGATTCGGAATCCTTTCCCGTCGATATCGTGCCGATCGAGTCGCTGACCCAGATTCAACAGGGCGACAAGAAAGCGCCGATGAAGGAAAAGTCTGCGCCGGTGCCGACCACCAGGCCGCAGACTGTTCCCAATGCCGAGAATTTCGGCGACCAGGAGGTCGACACCAAGACCCCGCCGAAACCTGATGCGAAGGCGAAGCCCATTGAGACGGCGGAAGAGCCGAAGGCCCAGCCGGAGCCGGTAAAAAAGCCTGAACCGAAGCCCGACCCCAAACCGGAACCAAAGCCGGAGGAAAAGCCGACGCCGGTTCCGGCCAACGAAATGCAGGCAGAGCCCGAGCCGAAGCAGGAAGTGAAGCCTGATCCGGTGGCGGAAGCTATCGAGAAACAGGCCGAAGCACCAGATGCCGAAGCATTGAAACTGCCGGACAGGGTGCCTGCCCCGAAGGCAAAGCCGAAACCGCCGCAGGCGCAGACGGCCAAGACCAACGAGCGCAAGCAGCCGGAAGAAAAGAAGAAGACGCAGAGCGCCTCGCAGACATCGCAATCGAAGAATGATGCGATTGCCGATGAGGTGGCGGCCCTTCTCAACAAGCAGAAGGCTTCGGGCGGCGGTGCAAAACGCTCCACCGATCAGGCCTCGTTAGGCGGCAAGAAGAATACCGGCGGCTCCAAGCTCAGCCAAAGCGAAATGGATGCGTTGCGCGGCGCGATCTCGAAGTGCTGGAACGTGCCTGCCGGCGTGGCTGATGCACCGGGACTGGTCGTGACCGTCAAGATGAAACTGGCGGAGGATGGCTCTATCCAGGGTACGCCGGAAGTGACTTCGGGCGGCGGCGCGGATGGCGTTGCCCGCGCGGCGGCGGAAAGTGCACGGCGCGCAGTGATGCGCTGTGCACCGTACAATCTTCCAGTCGACAAATATGATTCATGGTCGGAAGTGATCGTCAATTTCGACCCAAGCGAAATGTTCTGACCGGGGTTCCGGTCGCCAACCCATCACTGCCAAGGACAAAGAGGTCCCAGAAGACATGAAAATCGGCATCATCAATACAAAGATCCGGACGGTCTTTTCGGCTTTCGCGTGTATGATTGCCGCAAGCCTCGTCTGCACCATGCCGGCGCGCGCTGTCGTGGAAATCAACATCAACAAGGGTGTGATCGAGCCGCTGCCGATCGCCATCACCGATTTTCTTTCGGCTGATCAGCTTGGATCGAATATCACGTCGGTCATTGCGGCCGATCTTGAGCGGTCCGGCCTCTTCGCCCCCATAGACACGGGCGCTTTCATCGAAAAGATCTCCAATCCGGATGCGGCGCCGCGTTTCGAGGACTGGAAGGTCATCAATGCGCAGGCGCTCGTTACGGGCCGCATCACCAAACAGCCCGATGGCAGGCTCAAGGCTGAGTTCCGTCTCTGGGATACATTTGGCGGCCAGCAGATGATCGGCCAGCAATTTTTCACCACGCCGGATAACTGGCGTCGTGTTGCCCATATCATCGCGGACGCCATCTATGAGCGCCTGACCGGTGACAAAGGCTATTTCGATACCCGTGTCGTTTTCGTGGATGAATCAGGCCCGGCGCAGAAGCGTGTGAAGCGCCTTGCCATCATGGACCAGGACGGCGCCAATGTGCGTTTTATTTCTGATGGCCGCGCCCTTTCGCTGACGCCGCGCTTCTCGCCGAACCGGCAGGAAGTGACCTATATGTCGTTTGAGGGCGGCTCGCCGAAGGTCTATCTGCTGCAACTTGAAACCGGCCAGCGCGAGCTTGTCGGCAACTTCCCCGGCATGACTATTGCGCCGCGTTTTTCGCCCGACGGCCAGAAGGTCGTGATGAGCCTGCTGCAGGATGACGGCAGCGCCAATATCTATACGATGGATCTGCGCAATCGCACGACCACGCGCCTGACCAGCAGCCAGGCGATCGATACGGGTGCTTCCTATTCGCCGGATGGTTCGCAGATTGTCTTCACATCCGACCGTGGCGGGCGCCCGCAGCTCTATGTCATGGGTGCCGATGGCTCCAATCCGCGCCGTATCTCGATGGGTGACGGCAGCTATTCCACGCCGGTCTGGTCCCCGCGCGGTGATCTCATCGCTTTCACCAAGCAATCGCAGGGCCAGTTCTCCATTGGTGTGATGAAGACCGATGGTTCGGGTGAGCGTCTGCTGACATCGGGCTTTCACAATGAAGGCCCGACATGGGCCCCGAATGGCCGCGTGCTGATGTTTTTCCGCAAGGCAGCCGGTGCAGGCGGCCCGAAACTCTTCACCATCGACCTGACCGGCCGTAACGAACGCCAGATCCAGACGCCGAATTTTGCTTCCGACCCGGCCTGGTCGCCGCTGCTCGAATAGCGATCATCGAAAAAATGACAGGGTTGAAGGCGTGAAGCTTCGGTTTCGCGCCTTTATTTATGGCTGATTGCCACAATCAGGGGGGCAAAGCCGTGTTTCTGCCGCATTTTGACAGCAAGCCCTACGGGAGAATTGCGGTCGGACGCCCCGGCTTGCAGATGAGGTTTGCATCGGGGCATATATCTGGTCGCAAGAAAACGTTAACTATAATTTTTGAGCCTGTTTTAACCTCAATATGATTATCGGATGGTTACGCAGGAACATCAAATCTTAAGGAGCTCTGGCCCATGCGCCGTATCCAGTCGATTGCACGTAGCCCGATCGCTATTGCGCTTTTCATGTCGCTCGCCGTTGCCGGCTGTGCGTCAAAGAAGAACCTTCCGAATAATGCCGGTGATCTGGGTCTCGGTGCAGGCGCTGCAACGCCGGGCTCCTCGCAGGACTTCACCGTTAATGTCGGCGACCGCATCTTCTTCGATCTCGATTCGTCGCTGATCCGCGCCGATGCGCAGCAGACGCTTTCCAAGCAGGCCCAGTGGTTGCAGCGTTATCCGCAGTATTCGATCACGATCGAAGGCCATGCCGACGAGCGCGGCACGCGTGAGTACAACCTCGCCCTTGGCCAGCGCCGTGCTGCCGCCACCCGCGACTTCCTCGCTTCGCGCGGTGTGCCGACCAACCGCATGCGCACCATTTCCTACGGTAATGAGCGCCCGGTTGCCGTCTGCGATGCCGACACATGCTGGTCGCAGAACCGTCGCGCCGTCACCGTTCTCAACGGGGCCGGACGGTAAAACCGGCAACGTCCCGAGGGTCGGTCGGCTATCGGGTAAACCGGCGATAACACAACAGTGTTACGGAAAAAGCGGCCTTCAGGCCGTTTTTTTCGTCATTGTTGCTCAAGATACAGGCTTTTGACAAACTTTAGCCGAAGTCCCCCATGTCATAGAGGATGGTATGGCGAAGCTCTTCGGCTTCCCACGCAATTCATGCGGGTCCGATGCAGTCCCGGCGTTCGCTTTTAGGCATTTCGAGGCGGAAAACCGCTTCGCACTTTTGTTGGAAATGCTTTAAAAGCGGAAACTGCCGTGCTCGCGGGAGCATTCAAGACGCATTCAAAATGCATTTAGGCGCGGTGCTTGATTATCCTGTTCATTTTATCGCAGGGCAAATAGCAGGGGCAAAAAGGAATGAGGAAACCAATGAGAAAAGTGACGCTGGCCATGGCCATGCTGCCGCTTTTGGCAAGTGCTCCGGTGCTGGCGGCATCTGTTTCTTCGCAGGAAAAAGCCATCTATCTCGCGCAGGCTGGCGATCCGGGCATGAGCCAGTTCGCCCAGCAAGTGTGCACTATTGCGCGTCAGAATGCACAGTCCTATTCCCGGATTTTGCAGCTTCGCGACAAGATGCTGAAAATCCAGCGGGACAATGAAGCCCGTTTTCAGGCGCTGGAAAAGGGACGCGGAGGCGCACAGAATCATGTCAGCATCGGCTCGACCGCAATCCTTGACGATGCCATGCGCGGTAATGGCGGCGTCTTTGGCCAGGGTGGCGGCTATCAGAGTCCCGGCATGCAGCAGGAACTGGTCCGCAACCTGACCGGCAAGGTCGAGGATGTGGATGCGCAGATTTCCTTCACCGACAACCAGTTGCAAAAAACCCAGGAAGACAATGAATTCCGGTTTGAGGAACTGGAAAAGAAAAAGGGCCTGACGCCGCCGCAGGCGCAGCGCACAAGCCAGCCTGCTCAGCCTGCGCCCGCACCGGGCGCTGACCTTTGTGCGCAGGGCATGGGCAATCCCGTCGCGATTGCAGACGCATTGAGCGCGCGCGCGGAAGCCATGAATTTCCAGATTCTGGAAATGCAGGATCAGATGCAGAAGATGCAGGAGGAAAACGAACGCCGTTTTCAGGCGCTGGAATCGGGTGGCCGCGCGGATGCGGGCGGTTCTTCCCGCGATACGTCTCTTGCCGATGCGGGTGCAGCCGGAAGCCTTGATGGCGGGGTTTCCGGTTCTGCCGGTTCGCAGGCTATGGCCTCTTCGTCTTCTCAGCAATCTGCCGCCGATTCCGTGGCTATTGGTTCCGCCGCCTCGCAGGGCGGCCCGGCAAGAGGCGAGCCGCCGCAAACGCTCGGCTCGATCCGCTTCGACACCAATGGCAATGTAATCGGCGAAACGCTCAACGCCACGCCGCAGCCCGTGCAGCAAGGGGGAGGGGGGATTCAGACCGGCGGTGCCGCCAATGATGCGGTTGCCTCGCTTCCCACCGACGACAATCCCAACTCGCTTTATCAGGCTGCGTATCAATATCTCATGTCTGGTGATTACAAGGCTGCCGAAGCGGGCTTCCGCGAGCATGTAAAGCGCTATCCTGCCGACCCGATGACGGCGGAGGCGCGCTTCTGGCTTGGCGAATCGCTCTATGGTCAGGGCCGTTACCCCGAAGCTGCAACTCTTTTCATCGATACGCAGCGCGATTATCCCGATTCCAAGCGCGCGCCGGAAAACATGTTCAAGCTTGGCATGGCGCTGGAGAAAATGGACAATCATGATGTCGCCTGCGCGACCTTCGCGCAGATTCCCCAACGCTATCCCAAGGCGGCGCCAGCCATTTTGAAGCGTGTCGCCGATGAGCGCAGTCGCGCCAAGTGCTGATTGCGGAGTAAGTTCGTGGGGCTTTCCCCTGTCAATATCTTCAAGCCGTTCGGTCTGGGGCGTGCGAAAGCGGTGATTGCTGCCGTTTCGGGCGGCAGCGATTCGCTTGGCCTTCTCTTTCTGCTGAAGGATTATCTTTCGACGCTTGAAAGCCCGCCGGTTCTGATCGCTGTGACGGTGGATCATAAACTGCGGGCGGAATCGGCGCTTGAAGCCGAAAATGTCGGCCTGCTCTGCCAAAAACACGGTATCATGCATTGTGTCCTGTCATGGGACGATCCCAAACCGGCCCATGGGCTGGCGGCTGCGGCGCGCACGGCGCGTTACCGGCTTCTGGTACAGGCGGCGCGGGATGCGGGCGCTGGTTTCATCGTGACTGGCCATACCGAGAATGACCAGATCGAAACTTTCCTGATGCGTAAGGCGCGTAGCGGCCATTGCGAGGCGCGCGGGCTCGCCGCCATGTCGCCGCGTTCGCTGCTGGAGGGTTCGGTCGAGCTTGCCCGGCCCCTTCTCACAGTCTCGCGACAGGCTTTGCGCGACGAGCTGACGAGGCGGGGTATTGCATGGGTCGATGATCCGAGCAACGCCAATATCGACTATGAGCGCCCACGCGTGCGGCTGGGTGTGGCCGCCGAAGCCGACGGCCAGGAGGTGCTGGAGCAGATTGCACAGGCTGGTGCGGCGCGTGAACGTAACAATGCGGCCCTGGTGGAGGCGCTCGCCGATCCCGCGACGCTTGGAGTGGATGCGGCCGGTATGATGTTCCTCAATGCCGACTGCTATGCAGCACTTTCACCAGGTGCACGGCAGCTTTTCTCCGGCCTGCTTGCCTCTATCGCCGGGGGGCGGCGGTTTCTGCCCGGTGACGGCGAGCGTCGCCGTATCGAACGGATGTTGTCGGGGCAGGATGCACCCCGCCGCCTTACGGTTTTTGGCGCCCTGATCGAGCGTGGGGAGAAGGGGGCGCCTCATCGCTTCCGGCGCGAGCGTCGCAATCTGCCGAAGCTGGACCTTGTTCCCGGCCAGCATATCGTGTGGGACGGCAGGTTTTGTTTTTTCAATTCAGGGGGCAGAAGTTTTGAAATTGCGCCTCCCGGACGGCAGGAACTGATCGATTTCCTGAAGAATAGCGGCAGGGATATAGAATCCCGGCGATGCGAGGCGTTGCTGATTTCGCCTGCTCTTTATGAGGGTGGAAAACTTGCCTTCGTTCCATTCCTGCCCGGAGCGGAATGGCCGCAAGGGGTTCATATCGAACGACATTTTGCGATTTTTGATCATGTCCTGCCCGGCCATGATTTTGCGCTTGCACAGGCTGTGGAGGCGCGCCTTGGTCGCGCTTGCGCCGAAATATCCTAATTTTTGTAAACCAGAGCGCGAAGAATCGCGGATGCAGGGACGAACGCGCCTTGGCAACGCCTTCCTTCGATCCTATGTTAGGCCGAAACATCGTTCCGCGGTCGCGGAATGGACGTGGTATCGATTGGACCCGATATGAATCCGAACTATCGCAACTTCGCCCTTTGGGCGATCATTGCTCTTCTTTTGATCGCACTGTTCAACCTGTTCCAAAGCCCAGGTCAGCGCACGAATTCTCGTGAAATTTCTTATTCGCAATTTATTGACGACGTTTCCAACGGTCGTGTGAAATCGGTCACGATTACCGGGCAGCGGATATCCGGCACCCTTGCCGATAACGGCTCCACCTTCCAGACCTATTCGCCGGGGGATACGGGCCTCGTGTCGCGTCTTGAAGACAAGGGCGTCGCAATCACGGCACGGCCTGAATCGGACGGTTCGAGCTCGCTGATCGGCATTCTTCTGTCATGGTTGCCGATGATCCTCATTCTCGGTGTGTGGATTTTCTTCATGCGCCAGATGCAGGGTGGCCCCCGCGGCGCGATGGGATTCGGCAAGTCGAAGGCGAAGCTTCTCACCGAAGCCCATGGCCGCGTGACCTTTCAGGACGTGGCGGGCGTGGATGAGGCCAAGCAGGACCTTGAGGAAATTGTTGAATTCCTGCGCGATCCGCAGAAGTTCCAGCGCCTCGGCGGCAAGATTCCGCGCGGTGTGCTGCTCGTAGGCCCTCCCGGCACCGGCAAGACGCTGCTTGCGCGTTCGGTTGCGGGCGAAGCCAATGTGCCTTTCTTCACCATTTCCGGTTCGGACTTTGTTGAAATGTTCGTCGGTGTCGGCGCAAGCCGCGTCCGCGATATGTTTGAACAGGCCAAGAAGAATGCGCCCTGCATTATCTTCATCGATGAAATCGATGCGGTGGGCCGTCATCGTGGCGCCGGTCTTGGCGGCGGCAATGACGAGCGCGAACAGACGCTCAACCAGCTTTTGGTCGAGATGGACGGTTTTGAAGCCAATGAATCGATCATCCTGATTGCGGCCACCAACCGTCCCGACGTTCTTGATCCGGCGCTCTTGCGTCCAGGCCGTTTCGACCGTCAGGTCGTGGTGCCGAACCCTGATATTGTCGGCCGCGAACAGATTCTCAAGGTGCATGTGCGCAATGTTCCGCTTGCACCCAATGTTGATCTCAAGGTTGTCGCACGCGGTACGCCGGGCTTCTCCGGTGCCGATCTTGCCAACCTCGTCAACGAAGCCGCCCTCATGGCCGCGCGCCGCAACAAGCGCCTCGTGACCATGCAGGAATTCGAGGATTCCAAGGACAAGATCATGATGGGTGCGGAACGCCGTTCCGCCATGACGCCGGAAGAAAAGACGAATACCGCCTATCATGAGGCCGGTCATGCCATCGTCGCGCTGAATGTCCCCAAGGCCGACCCGGTCCATAAGGCGACCATCATTCCGCGCGGTCGTGCGCTCGGCATGGTGATGCAGTTGCCGGAAGGCGACCGTTATTCGGCGACCTATACGTGGATGGTTTCTCGCCTTGCGATCATGATGGGTGGCCGTGTGGCTGAAGAGCTGAAATTCGGCAAGGAAAACATCACGTCCGGTGCTTCCTCCGATATCCAGCAGGCCACGAAACTGGCCCGTTCGATGGTGACGCAGTGGGGCTATTCCGACAAGCTTGGCCGTGTGGCCTATGGCGACAATCAGGAAGAAGTCTTCCTTGGTCATTCGGTGTCTCGCACGCAGAATATTTCGGAAGAGACCGCGCAGATCATCGACGCCGAAGTGCGCCGCCTGATTGATGAAGCCTATGCTGAAGCAACCCGGATCCTGACCAAGAAGAAGAAGGACTGGATTGCACTGGCTGAAGGCCTGCTAGAATATGAAACGCTTACCGGCGACGAGATCAACGAACTGATTGCGGGCAACAAGCCATCGCGCGATCAGGGCAATGATACGCCGTCGCGCGGTTCGGGTGTGCCTAAGGCCGGTAGCTCGCGCAAGCGCAAGGGCAGCGAACCCGGTGGCGAACCCGGCATGGAGCCGAAACCGCAGCCGCAATAAGCTGTTTAAAATATCGCCAAGAAAGCCGGGCTGGTCCCGGCTTTCTTGCTGTCCGGCTTTGTATGGGCATACAGCAAAGGCTCGTTAAGGATTTCGGCGCATCATACTGCATGAGCTTACGACTTTGAACGTGGGAATGCTGAACCTGCCGCCAAAGGCGAAATTGCATTTGCGGGGGTTTTCGCGTTATTAACGGTAAAAAATTGCTATTCGAATATGCGAGTGGCGGCATGTGCGCCTTTGTTCCGGCGCATATTTTGGGAATTACAGAGAGCGGTTGATGGCTCAACGCAAGGCGAAACAGATGACACGGAAATTTTTTGGAACCGATGGCATTCGCGGACAGGCAAACAGCTTTCCGATGACACCGGAAATCGCCATGAAAGTGGGTATGGCCGTTGGCTATATCTTCCGTCGCAAAGGTCAGGCCTCTCGCGCGGTGATCGGCAAGGATACACGCCGCTCCGGCTATATGCTGGAAAATGCGCTGGTGGCCGGTTTTACCGCTGCCGGCATGGACGTGTTCCTGCTGGGCCCGATCCCGACCCCTGCCGTCGCCATGCTCTGCCGCTCGCTGCGCGCTGATATCGGGGTGATGATTTCCGCGTCGCATAATCCCTTCTACGATAACGGCATCAAGCTTTTCGGCCCCGATGGCTTCAAGCTTTCGGACCAGATCGAGCTTCAGATCGAGGCGATGATCGAAGGCGATATGACGCCTTTTCTTGCGAGCCATGGCGATGTTGGCCGCGCCAAGCGCGTGGACGGCGATATTTATCGCTATATCGAATTTGCCAAGCGCACATTGCCGCGCAACATCTCGCTCAATGGGCTGCGCGTTGTGGTCGATTGCGCGAATGGCGCGGGTTACAAGGTTGCGCCGGCTGCGCTGTGGGAACTGGGCGCGGAAGTCATTACCATCAACAACGAGCCGAATGGCATCAATATCAACGAGGATTGCGGCTCGACGCATCCCATCGGCCTTATGAAGAAAGTGCATGGGGTGCGCGCCGATGTGGGTATCGCGCTCGATGGCGATGCGGATCGTGTGCTTCTGGTCGATGAAAACGGCACCGTCATCGATGGCGACCAGCTCATGGCTGTCATCGCCGAAAGCTGGGCTGCGAGCAATCGCCTGGAAGGCGGCGGCATTGTCGCCACTGTCATGTCCAATCTCGGCCTGGAGCGTTTCTTGGCCGACCGTAATCTGACGCTTGCCCGTACCAAGGTTGGCGACCGCTATGTGGTCGAGCACATGCGCGAGCATGGTTTCAATGTGGGTGGCGAGCAGTCGGGCCATATCGTTCTGTCGGATTTTGCGACGACTGGCGACGGTCTTATCTCCGCGCTCCAGATACTTGCCGTGGCGCAGGAACAGAACAAGCCGATCAGCGATGTATGCCGCAAATTCCAGCCGGTGCCGCAATTGTTGAAGAATGTCCGCACCACAGGCGGCAAACCACTTGAAAACAAACGCGTGAAATCAGCGATCGATGAGGCCAAGGAACGCCTTGGCGGTCAGGGGCGACTGGTTATCCGCCCGTCGGGCACGGAGCCGCTCATCCGCGTCATGGCGGAAGGTGACGACCGTGGCCTGGTCGAAAAAGTGGTGAACGACATCATTGATGTAATCTCTTCGGAAAGCAGTGCTGCGGCCTGATCCGGAAAAGCCTGGACTTCTGGAAATTCTGGTGTTTGCAAACGGCGCGGCTTGTCCGCGCCGTTTTCATTTGATGATTGGTAAAGAAACAAGGTTAATTTGTATTTAACTTTTCCTGGATAAGCTGGCCCTTGATCTTCGATTTCGACGTCACTCCGGCGCGACCATTCGATGGGACAGATGCATGAACCGCTCCAGAATTTTTTACGCCGGACTGATAGCATCGGCTGCCCTGATAGTTTCGTTTTCCGTGGCATCGGCAACGGATCTTCCTGAAACCGTGCCGGAAGTGATGATTGCACCGCCAGCCGTTGGCGGATGGTATCTGCGCGGCGATATCGGCTATTCCTGGAACGGGTTCAAACGGGCTGAATATGCCCCGCTGGGCGATTGCGATACATGCAACGGGCTTGGCCGTGGCGGAGATACGCTTTATGGTGATCTGAACGGCTCATTCCTCATTGGCGGCGGGGCCGGCTATCAGGTGACGGATTATTTCCGCACCGACCTGACGCTCGATTACATGACGCGCTCGCGTTTCAGCGGCCATGTATCCGGCCCCGATTGCAATGGCGATACGGGATGCGCATCCGATGAACGCAGCCATTATTCTGCCCTCTCCATTCTCGCCAATGCCTATGTCGATCTGGGTAATCTGGGTGGCGTTACGCCTTATGTCGGCGCCGGTATCGGCGGCACACGGGTCAACTGGAGCGATCTTGTCGATATAACCTCGGGCTTTTCGCAGGAAGGGGCTGCAAACTGGCGCTTCACCTATGCGCTCATGGCCGGTGCTTCGGTCGATCTTACGCATAATCTCAAGCTTGATGCCGGATATCGCTATCGTCATGTGAACGGTGGCAAGATGTTTGAGGGCAATCAGTGGACTGATGCTGGCTATGACAAGGGCCTGAATATCCATGATATTCGCGTGGGGCTACGTTACATGTTCGGCGGCTCCGACAACGCTGCTTATGCATCGCAGGCGGCTTCGACAATCGTGGACTAAACAGGGCCGCTTCGTTCGGTTCTCAAGGGCCCGGTAGACCGGGCATTTTTTGTTGCCTTGCGGCATATCCTCTCAAATTTCTTGCGGGCAACTTCAAATATTTTCATTTTAAAAGGCCGGATTGGGTTAAAGAGCGGATTAAGCTATTAAACATTGCGCGCGTTTTGAAAGGGGAGGGACATGAAAGCTATTGCCGCTTTTTCTGATTTTGTAGGGCGCAGTTTTGCCATATGGGTCATTGTTTTTGCCGCGCTGGGCTTTGTCATGCCGGCAACGTTCAGCATCTTTGCGCCCTGGATCGTGGTTCTGCTAGGCATCATCATGTTCGGCATGGGCCTGACGATTTCGGGCAAGGATTTTGCTGAAGTTGCCAAAAGGCCGTTTGATGTCGCCATCGGTGTGCTGGCGCAGTTCATCATCATGCCGCTTCTTGCCGTGCTTCTGACCCGAATCATTCCCATGTCGCCGGAGGTCGCGGCGGGTGTGATTCTCGTTGGCTGCTGCCCCGGCGGCACGGCCTCCAATGTCATGACCTATCCGTCGAAGGGCGATGTGGCGCTCAGCGTTGCCTGCACCAGCGTTACCACGCTACTCGCACCGCTGGTCACGCCTTTCCTCGTCTGGTTCTTCGCCAGCCAGTATCTGCCGGTCGATGCGATGAGCATGTTCATCAGCATCGTGAAGGTGATCCTCGTGCCGCTGGCGCTCGGTTTCGTTCTCCAGAAGCTCGTGCCGGGCGTGGTCAAGGCTGCGGTGCCCATGCTGCCGCTGGTGTCGGTGGTCGGGATCGTGCTGATCGTCGCCGCCGTTGTTGCGGTCAACAAGGCCGCTATCGCACAGTCGGGCCTGCTGATCTTCGCGGTTGTCGTCCTGCATAATTGCTGCGGGTTGCTTCTTGGCTATTTCGCGGCCCGTTTCGCGGGGCTTTCGCTTGCCAAGCGCAAGGCAATCAGCATCGAGGTCGGCATGCAGAACAGCGGGCTGGGGGCTGCGCTCGCCAATGCGCATTTCTCGCCGCTTGCCGCGGTGCCGAGCGCCGTTTTCAGCGTCTGGCACAATATTTCCGGTGCGCTGGTCGCAAGCTATTATGCGCGCATGGAAGATGATGCTTCCGAAACGCAGACGTCCGCGCAATAAGGAAATTCTACCCGCCTGGAGCAATCCGGGCGGGTTTCGTTAAAATATTCCACGAATGGCGTATTGAGGAAAAGCGCGCTTTCGGCTATCCCGGTAAGTGGGCCACGTCTCCCCAACGAGACGCGTGCTATCTGAGAGGATAGAAACAACATGACGACGATTGCGAAGCCGGCAGTTCGCCCGGCTAATCCTAATTTTTCATCCGGTCCCTGTGCAAAACGACCCGGCTGGTCGCTTGATGCGCTGGCCGATGCGCCGCTTGGCCGTTCGCACCGCGCGAAAATCGGCAAGAACAAGCTGAAAGAAGCCATCGACCTTACCCGTGAAGTGTTGCAGGTGCCCGCCGATTACCGCATCGGCATTGTACCCGCATCCGACACTGGCGCTGTCGAAATGGCGCTGTGGTCCATGCTCGGCGCGCGTGGCGTCGATATGGTCGCGTGGGAAAGTTTTGGTTCGGGCTGGGTCACGGATGTGGTGAAGCAACTCAAGCTGGAAGATGTGCGCACCTTTGAAGCGCCTTATGGCGAGATTGTCGATTTTTCTAAAGTCGATTTCGACCGCGATGTGGTCTTTACCTGGAACGGTACAACATCTGGCGTACGCGTCCCGAACGCTGGTTTCATTCCGGTTGACCGCAAGGGCCTGACCTTCTGCGATGCGACGTCAGCCGCTTTCGCGCAACGTCTCGATTTCGCGAAACTCGATGTCGTCACCTTCTCCTGGCAGAAGGTTCTGGGCGGCGAGGGCGCGCATGGCATCCTGATCCTTTCCCCGCGTGCGGTGGAGCGGCTGGAAAGCTATAAGCCCGCATGGCCATTGCCGAAGATTTTCCGCATGACCAAGGGCGGCAAGCTGATCGAAGGCATCTTCGTTGGCGAAACCATCAACACGCCCTCCATGCTCTGCGTGGAAGACTATCTCGATGCGCTGAAATGGGCGAAGTCGCTCGGCGGACTGGATGCACTCATCGCGCGTGCCGACAGGAATTTTTCGGTTCTGAACGATTTCGTGGAAAAGACACCGTGGATCGCCAATCTGGCCATGAAGCCGGAAACGCGCTCGAACACTTCCGTGTGCCTCACGATCGTCGATCCGGAAATAACGGCCTTGTCTGCCGACGAGCAGGCCGCTTTCGCCAAGGGCATTGTCACCACCCTCGACAAGGAAGGCGTTGCCTATGATATCGGCGCCTATCGCGATGCCCCTTCGGGCCTGCGCATCTGGGCTGGCGCGACGGTTGAGGCTTCCGATCTGGAGGCGCTGACGCATTGGCTGAATTGGGCTTTTGCAACGCAGAAGGCGGCGCTGAAAGCGGCGGCTTGAGCATTTCATGCATGAACGCCATGGCCGTGTCGGGACGGTCATGGCACGCATTTTCCCGTTTCAGTATCTCGCAATTGCATTTCCGGGTGCATTTCCGGGCGCAAAGCCGGTTTCCACTTTTGCTGGAAATGCCTGATTTTTGAAGGAGGCCTCCATGGCACCTCGCGTTCTCGTATCCGATAAGCTTTCGCCCACTGCCGTCCAGATTTTCAAGGATCGCGGCGTGGACGTCGATTACCTGCCCGATCTCGGCAAGGACAAGGAAAAGCTTCTCGAAGTCATCGGCGAATATGACGGTCTGGCGATTCGTTCGGCCACCAAGGTCACGGAAAAGCTGATCGCAGCCGCAAAGAAGCTGAAAGTCGTTGGTCGCGCCGGTATCGGCGTCGACAATGTCGATATTCCGGCCGCTTCGCGCCGCGGTATCATCGTCATGAATACGCCGTTCGGCAATTCGATCACCACCGCCGAACACGCTATTGCGCTGATGTTCGCTGTCGCCCGCCAATTGCCGGAGGCCGACACCTCCACCCGCGCTGGCAAGTGGGAAAAGAACCGCTTCATGGGCGTGGAAATCACCGGCAAGACGCTGGGTGTCGTTGGCTGCGGCAATATCGGCTCAATCGTCGCCACACGCGGCATAGGCCTGAAAATGCATGTGGTGGCTTTCGATCCGTTCCTTTCGGATGCGCGCGCGCAGGAACTGGGCGTTGAAAAGGTCGAGCTGGATGAATTGCTGGCGCGCGCCGATTTCATCACGCTCCACACGCCGCTCATCGACAAGACCCGCAATATTATCAATGCGCAAACGCTGGCGAAAATGAAACCGGGTGTGCGCATTGTCAATTGCGCGCGCGGTGGCCTGATCGTGGAAAAGGATCTGATTGCGGCGCTGAAATCCGGCCATGTGGCGGGTGCTGGCATTGACGTCTATGAAACCGAGCCTGCAACGGAAAACGAGCTTTTTTCTCTGCCCAATGTGGTCTGCACGCCGCATCTGGGGGCATCGACTTCGGAAGCACAGGAAAATGTCGCACTTCAGGTGGCCGAACAGATGTCGGACTATCTTGTGAAGGGCGCTGTCTCCAACGCCATCAACATGCCCTCGATCACGGCGGAAGAAGCGCCGCGCCTGAAGCCGTTCGTGAAGCTTGCCGATGTGCTGGGCGCTTTTGTCGGTCAGGTCACGGATGAGCCGATCCAGGAAGTGGAAGTGCTTTTCGACGGTTCCACCGCCTCGATGAATACGCGTGCACTGCTCAGTGCTGCTCTGGCCGGTCTCATCCGTTCGCAGGTTGCCGACGTCAACATGGTTTCCGCGCCAATCATGGTGAAGGAGCGCGGCATCATCGTCTCGGAAGTCAAGCGCGACAAGTCCGGCATTTTTGACGGCTATATCAAGCTGACGGTGAAGACCACCGTGCGCGAACGCTCCATTGCGGGCACCTGTTTCTCCGATGGCAAGCCGCGTTTTATCCAGATCAAGGGAATCAATCTCGACGCCGAGGTCGGCCCGCATATGCTTTATGTCACCAACAAGGACGTTCCGGGCATGATCGGCCTTCTTGGCACGATATGCGGCAAACATGATGTAAATATTGCGAATTTCGCGCTCGGGCGCGACCATCCGGGTGGCGATGCAATCGCAATGCTTTATGTGGATGAACAGATTCCACAGGCAGCCCTTGACGAACTGATGGCTCAGGAGGCAATCAGGGCGGCGACACCGCTTGAGTTCAACGTCGGGGAAGTTTGAGAACATGGTTGAAGAGATGGCACAGCCGGAATGGCGGCGCATGCACGAGCAAGATATTGCCAGCGTGACTGCGGTTGCCAATGTTGTCCATCTCGATTTTTTCGAGGATGAAGCGGTCTTCCGGGACCGCTTCAAACTCTATCCGGCAGGCTGCTTCGTGCTTGCCCGTGACACTGAAATCCTTGGATATGGCATCAGCCATCCGTGGAAACTGGATACGGTCCCGGCGCTCAACGCCGTTCTGGGCGAATTGCCCGACGATACCAACACCTATTATATCCACGATATCGCGCTTCTGCCTGAAGCCCGGTCCGCCGGGGCTGCCACCCGTGTCGTCGAAATGATGGGCTTGCAGGCCGAACGCGACGGTTTCGTCACCATGTCGCTCGTTGCCGTCAACGGCTCGCAGGGTTTTTGGGAGAAGAAGGGCTTTGTCGTGCGCGATCTGCCCGCCCTTGAGGAAAAGCTGAAAAGCTATTCGGATAATGCTCTTTACATGGTCCGCGCCGGCTAGGTTCGGTGATATTCAGCCTCTGGCGGTCTGCAAATGGCGCTCTTTTGCACTTCCGGTGCTCACGTACTCATAGTACGGCTGCGCGCCGGTTCTCAAAGATTACCATTTTCGCCTCCCCAGAGACTGAATCTCTACCGACCCTAAGCGCCCTGCGTTCAAGGCGTGTTCAAAAATCGCGAATTTCTTGCACGAAAGAGTCGCGTAATCGGGTTTCAATCTGTATAGAGACGAGGGATCAGCACCCTGTAGCCTCCGCTGGCAATGACCGGGCCGCTTTGATCCTTGGATTTTCAAATAGAAGCCAAGGAGTTTCTTCAATGGCAAATGTGGTTGTCGTCGGGTCGCAATGGGGCGACGAGGGCAAGGGAAAGATCGTTGACTGGCTGTCCGAGCGTGCCGACGTGATCGTGCGCTACCAGGGCGGTCATAACGCAGGTCATACGCTTGTCATCGACGGTGTCAGCTACAAGCTTTCGCTGCTGCCATCCGGCCTCGTGCGCGGCAAGTTGAGCGTTATCGGCAATGGCGTCGTGGTCGATCCGCACCATTTCGTCGCCGAAGTTGAAAAGCTGCGCGGGCAGGGCATCGATGTGACGCCGGATGTGCTGCGCGTTGCGGAAAACGCACCGCTTATCCTTTCGATCCATCGTGAACTCGACGCCATGCGCGAAGGCTCCAATTCAGGCCTCAAGATCGGCACGACCAAGCGCGGCATCGGCCCCGCTTACGAAGACAAGGTTGGCCGCCGCGCCATCCGCGTGATCGATCTGACCGAGCCGGAAACATTGCGGCCGAAGGTGGAGCGCCTGCTTGCGCACCATAATTCGCTGCGCCGCGGCATGGGCCTTGAAGAAATCGCCGTTGAAACCATCCTCACCGAACTGACTTCGGTTGCCGACCAGATCCTGCCCTATATCGATCAGGTCTGGCGTGTCCTGGACGAGCGCCGCAAGGCTGGCGCCCGTATCCTGTTTGAAGGTGCGCAGGGCGCGCTGCTCGACAATGATCACGGCACCTATCCGTTCGTGACCTCTTCCAACACGGTTGCCGGTCAGGCCGCTGCCGGTTCCGGCCTCGGCCCCACGGCTATCGGCTATGTGCTTGGCATCACCAAGGCCTATACAACCCGCGTTGGCGAAGGTCCGTTCCCGACCGAGCTCAATGACGAGATCGGCGAATTCCTCGGCACCAAGGGCCATGAATTCGGCGTGGTGACGGGCCGCAAGCGCCGTTGCGGCTGGTTCGATGCCGTCATCGTGCGCCAGACAGTGCGCACTTCCGGCATCAACGGTATTGCACTTACCAAGCTCGATGTTCTGGATGGTCTGGAAGAAATCAAGATTTGCGTCGCCTATGAACTCGACGGCAAGCGCATCGATTATCTGCCGTCTTCCATGGGCGCGCAGGCCCGCGTGAAGCCGATCTACGAAACCTTGCCGGGCTGGTCTGAAACAACCGCCGGTGCGCGTTCGTGGAACGATCTTCCCGCGCAAGCGGTCAAATATGTCCGCCATATCGAAGAGCTGATCGGTGCGCCGGTGGCGATGCTCTCCACAAGCCCCGAGCGCGAGGATACGATCCTCGTAACCGATCCGTTCCACGACTGATTGTTTGATGATCCAGCCCGGCATGTCCGGGCTGGTTCGTTTCTGCCGCAAGCATTTCCAGCAAAAGTGTGAAACGGAGACGCTGGAAATGCTCTGGTTTGCCCCATCGCTTTGAAAATTCCTGGTAGGGTAGTCGTTCACTGCGGACATATGGGGTTTCCAATTTTATTCGGCGAAGTTTTAGACAGAAAACCATGATACAGTTTTCCTGAAACGGCCTGAATGGACGCTGAACACTTTGCTTTCCCTTGATTATTGTGATTATTGGGACATTTATTGCATCCTGAGCTGGCAGAAACCGGGTAAGACGGAATGGCAGATTTTGTAGCGGTACTGAAAAAGACGATCGATGCGCAGGCGGACAAGTCGCCTGAGTTGCGTCAGCGCGTCTACGCGAAAGCGCGGGCAACGATCGAGCAGAAACTTGTTACGGCTAATGCCTCGCAGGCTGTGGCGGTTCGC
The DNA here is from genome assembly GCF_000007125.1 of Brucella melitensis bv. 1 str. 16M. NCBI lineage: Bacteria > Pseudomonadati > Pseudomonadota > Alphaproteobacteria > Hyphomicrobiales > Brucellaceae > Brucella > Brucella melitensis. Next base: position 363,668 of record NC_003317.1, read on the forward strand.
CAGCGCAATCTGCTTGAGGATGCCATTGCCGAGGTTGAAGCTTCCTATGCTCCTCCGGCGCCGCCAAGGGCAGAGCCGCAGCATGATCCGCTCGACGACTTCCTGCACGAAGCGAATCACGAGGCGGAGCAGCGCGCACCCTCTCATTCTGTGGATGAAGAGGATGAGAAGCCGTCCTTTTCCGCTGGTCCTCATGCGGAGGCGGATGAAGAGGACGCCGATGGCGCACTGCCTGAAGCGGAGCGTGGTGACAGCGACTGGAAATTCGAGCGCGCCCGCGAGAAGGCTTCCGCGCGCCGCAGCGAATATATCGAGCGCAATGCGCCTCGTGAAAAACGGCCGTATAAGGGGTTGATCGCCGGGCTGATTGCGCTTCTGGTTATTGGCGGCGGCGGTTATGCCGTTTGGGCCAATAAGGATAAATTGCAGGAACTGGCTTCGAGCCTCGGACGAAGCGACGCACCCGCAACCAGTACGGATGGTCAGCCGCAGGACAATGCTTCCGCAGCAGGGGGCAGCAGTGCCGGTGGTCAGGATCAGGCCAGCCCGGCACCGGCGGAAGAACGGAAATTCACCCAGCGCCTGATGCCGGATGGCAGTGAAGTCGATGCGGGCCGTGCAAGCGGCGCACCGGGCATTGGTGAAGGCACCTCCACGGCTGCTTCTACAGCCGGACCGGGGAATCCGCCGTCCGCTCAGGAGCAGCCCGTTGCGGTGGGCCAGCAGGCGCTTCTTTATGAAGAGCGCGGCGGCACCGAGACAGGCTCGGTCGAGCGCGGCAATGTCGTCTGGTCAGTCATCGAGGAAAGCCGGGAAGATGGCCAGCCGGCACAGCCCGCAATTCGCGCCAATGTGACGATCCCCAACAGCAAGGTCGAGCTGAAGATGACGATCCGCAAGAATACGGATCAGTCCATTCCGGCGAGCCACCTGATTGAAATGGTGTTCACCGTGCCGGAAGGCTTCCCGGGTGGCGCCATCGACAATGTTCAGCGCATCACCTTCAAGGATACGGAACAGGCGGCAGGCAATCCGCTGATCGCTGTTCCATCCAAGATCGCGGATAATTTCTTTATTATCTGGCTCAACGATGCCCGCACGGCGCAGGATACGAACCTGTCGCTCATGCGCCGCTTGCAGTGGATCGATATTCCGATCGCCTACCGAAACGGACGCCGCGCCCTCATCAGTCTTGAAAAGGGCGTGCCGGGTGAAAAGGCGTTCAACGACGTTCTGGGCGCCAACTGATTCTTCCGGGCAGAACAAATAAAAAGGCCGCTTCATGCGGCCTCAGGCTGCTGACAAACCTCGGGTAGGGTCAAAATGGGACGCAGATTCACGGAACGTCACAGATTCAAAACGTGAGCAGATCGGAATCAAAACCCATCGTTTTTGACTGCTGCCAAAAATCGAGGGGTTTTTCATCAATCTGAGGCCGCGTCACGCGGCCCTTCCTATCACTGTACCTGCGGAACGGCGTCGCTGGTCGAAAGCTTGGTCAGGCCGATCTCGCCTTCGACCTGATCGCTGCGGGCCATCAGGTAAAGACCGAGGCCGCAGGTCAGAACGGCGATGAACACCAGATACCACGCATGTGCCATCGGGTTGACCGCCAGAAGCGAAGTGACGATCACCGGCGTCAAGCCGCCAAAAACCGCATAGGAAACATTGTAGGAAAACGACAGGCCCGAAAAGCGGACCGGCGCCGGGAAGGCGCGCACCATCACATAAGGCGCAGCACCCACCATGCCGACCGAAAGCCCCATCACCGCATAAAGCGCAAACAGGACCGGCAGCGAAACCGCCGCATAGGTGTAGAACACGAAGGTCGCGACGCCGAAGAAAATGCCGGCAACGGCAAAGAAGCGGCCACTGCCGATGCGGTCCACGATGGCACCCGCGCTCACCGTGCCGAACATCAGGAACAATGTGCCGAAACTTGTCGCGGCCAGCGATTGCAACGGCGTGTATCCGTAGAGTTTTTGCAAGAAGGTCGCCGTCATCAGCGTGGTGACAACGATACCGGCCGATAGAATCCAGGTGAGCAGCACCGAAATGACAACGCCATGCATATGGTTGCGAAGGACTGTACCAAGCGGCAGCTTGTCTTTCAGCAGGCGGCTGTTCTTCATCTCGGTGAAGATTGGCGTTTCCGCCAGCCAGCGGCGCAGATAAACCGCAAGCAGGCCGAATATGCCGCCGATGAAGAAGGGAATGCGCCAAGCATAGGCGGACAGTTCTTCGGGCGTGAAAATCCAGTTGATGGCAGTCGCAATCAGCGAGCCGATCATGATGCCGAGCGTCAGGCCGGAGCACAGGAAACCGCAGGCCATGCCGACGCGGTTGGCCGGAACATGTTCGGCCACGAAGGTCCATGCGCCCGGTACTTCGCCGCCAATGGCTGCCCCCTGCAACATGCGGAAGACAATCAGCAGGATCGGTGCACCCACGCCGAGCGTCGCATAGGTCGGCAGCGCCGCCATGGCCAGCGTCGAGATCGACATCAGGAAGACCGAAAAGGCGAAGACGCGCTTGCGCCCGAACTTGTCGCCGAAATGCGCCAGCACGATGCCGCCCACCGGACGCACCAGATAACCCGCCGCAAAAATGCCGAACGTCTGGATCAGCACCAGCCAGTCCGGCATATCGGGCGGAAAGAAAAGGTGCCCGATGACACTCGCAAAGAACACGAAGATGATGAAATCGTAAAACTCCAGCGCACCGCCAAGAGCCGAAAGGCCGAGCGTGCGGAAATCCTGCCGGTTAAGCGGACGGGGACTGTTGCCTGTGTGGAGGTTCGTCGATGCCATCGATTCGCTCTCTTCTGATTGGGTCGCTGATATGCTGCCCTCATTGCAGGGCCGCGTTGCAGGTTGTCGTGACGCCAAACCATAAGTTAATGCGTCACGACAGCCTAATGCGCCAAATGCGCCCGTTCTGCAAGACTTGACTTCCGCCCGCCGAGGCATATTTTAGAATTATTCTAAATTAATGGATTTAAGATATGTTCAGCCGATTCTTCCGTAATGACCGACGCTCTTTCGATTCGCTTTCTGAATAGGAAATTCTGGCGCTTGCCATATCCTCCGAGGAGGATGATGCCCGCATCTATCTGGCTTATGCCGATGGCCTGCGCGACGAGTTTCCGCAATCGGCGAAGATTTTCGAGCAGATGGCCGCAGAGGAACACGACCACCGCGCAGCACTGATTGAGCGGCATAAGGCCCGCTTTGGCGACCGGATTCCGCTGATCCGCCGCGAGCATGTCAGTGGCTATTATGATCGCAAGCCGGACTGGCTGGTGCGTCCGCTCGGCATCGACAAGGTGCGTGAGGCCGCCTCCGAGATGGAGGAACAGGCTTATCGTTTCTATGTCGAGGCGGCCAAGCGCGTCAGCGATGCAGACACGCGCAAACTGCTGGGTGACCTTGCCCAGCAGGAAAAACAGCACGAAGCCAAGGCTGAATCGCTGGAACACACGCTGACACCGGATAATGTGCAGGATGAGGAACGCGCCGCCGAGCGCAAGCAATTCATCCTCACCTACATCCAGCCTGGCCTTGCGGGCCTGATGGACGGCTCCGTCTCGACACTCGCACCGATCTTTGCCGCCGCCTTTGCCACGCAGGATACATGGCAGACCTTTCTGGTTGGCCTTTCCGCCTCGGTCGGCGCCGGTATTTCGATGGGCTTTACAGAAGCCGTGCATGACGACGGCAAGCTGTCGGGACGCGGCTCGCCGATCAAGCGCGGCATTTCATGCGGCGTCATGACGACGCTGGGCGGGCTTGGTCACAGCCTGCCCTATCTGATCAAGGATTTCTGGTCTGCGACAAGCATCGCCGTGATCCTTGTCTTCTTCGAGCTCTGGGCCATTGCCTTCATTCAGAACCGCTATATGGAAACGCCCTTCTTCCGCGCCGCACTCCAGGTCGTTTTTGGCGGTGCGCTCGTCCTGGCGGCGGGCATATTGATCGGCAGCGCCTGATTTCTTTCTATGCATTACGCAGAGCGTCAGGCCCGCGCGGCCTCCATCTCCTGCGGCCGGGAAACCGGCCCCTCGAAAGCCTCAACCGCGATGCGCCCCTGCCGGGAAACAGTAACGAAGCTGTTTGCTGGCACGGCCATCCAGTTGGCGGCTTCCCCATCAAGGGGTTCCGACACCACGCACATGCCGGACGAACCGCCAAGCGTCGCCGTATAGAGCGACGGCGCGAAGGCATCCGTGGCATAGCGGATCGCATAGAGCTGGTTTCCCTCCGAAAAGGCTGCCGTTAACCGCAGGAAAGGCGGCACACCGGCGCAGATCGCCTCTTCCACGATGGTCGATACCGTGCGCGTCAAGGCCAGCACGGGATCGTTGTCGAGGCCGAATTCCAGCATCAGGAGAAAGATCAGTTCCGAATCGGTCGCACCGTGCTTCTGCGTATAAAGCTCATCGCCAAGATGGCTTTCCAGCCTGCGGCGCAACCGGTCGAAATTACCGATCTGGCCGTTATGCATGAAGCTCCAGCGGCCCGATACAAAAGGGTGGCAGTTCGACCGGCTGGTAAGCCCGCCGGTGGAAGCACGCACATGCGCAAGAAAAAGGCGCGAGCGTATCTGCCGCGCCAGACTGCGGAGGTTTTGATCGGACCAGGCGGGAAGAATATCCCGGTAAAGGCCCGGCTCGCTGCGATGCCCATACCAAGCAACGCCAAAGCCGTCACCATTGGTGCGGGTCTTGGCCTCATGCGCATCATGGCTTTGCGCCACGAGCGAATGACTGGGAGACGATATAATTGTCTTCCAGATAGGTTTCAGGTCCGAGATAAGCGGCCCAACGACACATTTTCGATCCGGTTCCAAGATGACTTGCCGGACCGATTATGCCGGACAAATCATTCAAAATTCATGAATTTTCGCGCGCCAAGCGGCCTCAGCGGCCCCTATTATGCGTCCGCTCATATAGCTGGCGAACGATAGTGCTTGCCGTCTTCTCGAACAAAAATGGCAAAATTGCATGGATCAGCGCCGCAAAGGCCGCCCCAAAAAGCTTGAGGGAAAACTTTCCCGCAAAGGCCATATGCTCGAAATAGGTCTCGTCAACCGACTGGGGGTGGGCGGTAAACAGGCGGGTAATGCGTGTCGTCATTGGAAATACTCCCGTCAATGAGTAATTCATTTCTTTTTTCCCCGGTGAAAAGCACCGTTGAAGAAAATCATTTTAGCAAAGCCACTGGGAATGAAATCTCAAAATATCCTTGATATCCGCTTTAACTTGGGACAAAACTCCCATTATGACAGCATCTATGGACGATATAGACCGAAAAATCCTGGCTGAGTTGCAAAACGACGGCACTTTGTCGGTTGATTCCCTTTCCGAACGGGTGAATCTTTCGCGCAATGCCTGCTGGCGGCGCGTAAAGCGCATGGAAGACGATGGCGTCATCAAAGGTCGCGTGGCGCTGGTGGATGCGGAAATGGTCGGCTATGGCCTCTCGGTTTTCATTCTGGTGCGCACCTCCGCCCATGATCCCGAATGGCTGAACAAATTCCGCGCTGCCGTGGCTCGCTTCCCGGAAATCGTCGGCGCCTATCGCATGACCGGCGATCTGGACTATGTGCTGAAGGCACGCATTTCCGATGTCAGAGCTTATGACCGGCTCTACCAGCGCCTCATAGCCTGTGTACCGCTATCGGATGTATCGGCCTCTTTCGTGATGGAAGAGATCAAGGACACCACAGCCGTCCCGCTGGATGGGCGTTAGAACGATCTGTCGGTGCTGGGGGGGGCTGGGCACTAGAAACAGAACCCTGTAACGCACTATCATGGTAAAACACCAAATTGGCGGTACACCTTTGATGCATTTTCACGTATGAGCGTCGCCAATTTGAAGTGCATCCTGAAAAGCGGTAAATGGCTTTCAGACAAGATACGCCTTGAAACACCACCTCGCAGGCCAACTGAATTTTTGCAGGAAAGGCTCCCTCATGACCGCAGCATCCTCTTCCGCGCCAACGCTCGGCATCATTCGCCTCGAACATGCGAAGGGCCTTGATCTTCCCGCCTATGAAACCGCCGGTTCGGCGGGCATGGACCTGCGCGCCGCCGTGGCTGAAGATCGCCAGATCGTGCTCTTGCCCGGCCGCCGCACGCTGGTGCCAACCGGCCTTATCCTTGAAATCCCGCAAGGCTATGAAGTACAGATCCGCCCCCGCTCGGGCCTTGCCTTCAAGAATGGCATAACCTGCCTCAACACGCCCGGCACGATCGATTCGGATTATCGCGGCGAAGTAAAAGTCCTGCTGATCAATCTTGGAGATGACGATTTCCGCATCGAGCGCGGAATGCGCATCGCACAGGCCGTGTTCGCTCCGGTCATCCAGCCGAAAATCGAGGAACGCGCCAAGATAAGTGAAACAGCCCGCGGCGCGGGCGGGTTCGGTTCCACCGGCACAGCCTGAGGCCTATGCCCCACCAGATGAGAAAAGCCCGGCCCATGCGCCGGGCTTTTCTCTATGATAAATATTTAAGATGAAATTCCGAGCCCGGAAGCATAGATAACCGGAACATGCAAATGACGATTGCTGCGATCCGGCTTAGACCCTACTTATGCGGTGGTGAATGCATTATCGCTTGGGGGCAAGTTTCTGGAAAACGCGCAAAGCGCGGTTTTCTGAAGGTTCAGGGGTTTTAGGGTGCTTAAATCTAGTGATTCTTCTCAATTAGGCCAGCAACCGGCATCGGCCCGCAAACGCGCCAAAGGAAAGCGCCGCTGGTGGCTCTGGCTTTCAGCCGCCGCCATCATCATCGGCGCGGGCTGGTACTTCTACGGCTCTTATAAGGCTGACGGCGAGAAGAGCAGCTATCTTGCGGAGACTGTCACCCGTGGTGACATCGAAAACGCCATCACCGCCGTCGGCACGCTGAGCGCATTGCGCAGCGTCAACGTTGGCGCGCAGGTTTCCGGCCAGTTGAAAAGCGTGAAGGTGGAAGTGGGCGATCACGTCAAACAAGGCCAGCTCATTGCCGAAATCGATCCTTCACCGTTTGAAAAGAAGGTGGAGATCGCAGGCGCCCAGCTCGACAATCTGAAAGCCCAATTGCTCAGCAAGGACGCACAACTGACGCTGAAGAAGCTCAATGCCGCGCGGCAGAAATCCCTCCTCGCCACACGCGGCGTCTCGCAGGCGACCGTCGATCAGGCCAATGCCGATCTTTTAATGGCCGAAGCGGAGGTAAAGGCGCTCAACGCACAAATCCGCCAGCAGGAAGCACAGCTTGCAAGCGACAAGGTCGATCTCGGCTACACCTCCATCTATAGCCCCATGGAAGGCACGGTCGTTGACGAGGCTGCCAAGGAAGGCGAAACGCTCAATGCCGTGCAGAGCGCACCCACCATTGTCACGGTCGCAGACCTGAAAGTAATGACGGTGGAAGCACAGGTTTCGGAAGCCGACATTTCCAAGCTGAAGCCGGGAATGCCTGTCTATTTCACGCTGCTTGGCCAGCCCGACAAGCGTTTTACCGGCACGCTTCGCCAGATCAAGCCGACACCTGCGACAGATAACAATGTCGTTCTCTATTATGCCCTGTTCGACGTGCCGAACCCGACTGGCGAATTGATGATCGACATGAGTGCGCAGGTCTATTTCGTTCTGGGTGAGGCGAAGGACGTGCTCGTTGTCCCCACGGCAGCCCTTACTGACAAGCAGAAAGGCGGCAAGCCGCAAGTCACCGTCAAGGTGGCCGACGAGAGCGGTACCCTCGTGGAGCGCCCGGTCAAGGTCGGCGTGCGCAACCGCGTGCTGGCCGAAATCCAGAGCGGGCTTGAGGAAGGCGATCGCGTGGTTGTCACCGCCGCCACCGGCAATGGCGCAGCGGGAGGCGAACGCGGACGCAGACCCAGTATGCGCTTCTTCTGATGGGCACCCTCATGGCCGGCGCTCCACTCATCAGGCTTGAGGATATCTGCAAGACATTTCACAATGGCGATCTTGCGGTGGAAGTCCTGCACGGCATTACGCTTGATATCCGTGCCGGTGAATTCGTCGCGATCATGGGCGCGTCCGGTTCCGGCAAATCAACGCTGATGAACATTCTCGGCTGTCTCGACACGCCGACCGGCGGGCGATATCTGCTCGACGGCGAAGATGTCTCGACACTGAATGCGGACGAGCTTGCAACGCTTCGCCGCCGCACTTTTGGCTTCGTTTTCCAGAGCTACAACCTCATTCCCACGTCCACCGCACAGGAGAATGTGGAAGTTCCAGCCATTTATGCGGGCACTCCCGCTGCCGAACGCCGCAAACGGGCGGCAGCACTTCTCAATGCGCTGAAACTCGGCGACCGCCTCGACCATCGCCCAAGCCAGCTTTCAGGCGGCCAGCAGCAGCGTGTTTCGATTGCCCGTGCACTGATGAATGGCGGACGCATCATTCTTGCCGACGAACCGACGGGCGCACTGGACAGCCAGAGCGGCGAAGACGTAATGGAACTGCTGCGCTCGATGCACCAGCAGGGGCATACCGTCATCGTCATCACCCATGCGCGCGAAGTGGCCGAACGCGCCGACCGGCTGATCGAAATTCGCGATGGCCAAATCCTGTCTGACACGACCAAGCGGGATATTCACACCCCCGAAGCAACGCTGCAACCGCATGAAGAGATCGCAGGCAACGGCGCGCATATAGCCGATATTTCCGAAGCCGTGAAAATGGCCCTGCGTGCACTGCGCGCCAATATCTTCCGCACCGTCCTCACCCTGCTTGGCATCATCATCGGGGTGAGTTCCGTGGTAACGATGCTGGCCATCGGCACGGGCGCGCAAAATACCATTCTCGACCGCATCAATGCCATGGGCACCGATCTCATTCTCGTGCGCCCCGCCATGGCAGGTTTTCGGGGCTCCGGCTCCATCGCAACGCTGGTCCCGCAGGATGCGGATGCCATACTGGAATTGCCGAATGTGAAATCCGCCGTGCCGGAAGTCACCGGTACTGTCACCCTGCGGCGCGGCAATGTCGATTATCAATCGCAGGCAAACGGAACGGTTCCCGCCTTTTCCTAAGCGAAATCGTGGAAAGTCGCCAGCGGCAGCTTCATCACCCAGAACGATATCGATACCTACGCCCCTGTGGCTGGCTGGGCACCACCGTCGTCAAGACGCTTTTCCCGGATGGAAGCAATCCTGTCGGCGACTATATCCTGATCCAGAAAATTCCATTTCAGATCATCGGCACTCTGGAGCCAAAGGGCGCAGGCTTTGGCGGCTCGGATCAGGACGATGTGGTCGTCGTGCCGCTTTCTACCGGCAATCTGCGGCTTTTCGGCCAGAAATATGTGCGTAGCATTACCGTACAGGTGAAGGATTCCAGCCTCATCGACACAACACAGAACCAGATCCAGAGCCTCCTCGACCAGCGCCACAAGAAGCGCGATACGATGATCACCAACATGTCTTCCGTCCGCGAGGATGCGGCGGCCATGGGCAAGACGATGACGGTGTTTCTGGGGTCGGTCGCGGCCATATCGCTTCTGGTCGGCGGCATCGGTGTGATGAACATCATGCTGGTGAGCGTGACGGAACGCACCCGTGAGATCGGCGTACGCATGGCGACAGGTGCGCGGCGGCGCGATATCCTGTTGCAATTCATCATCGAGGCGCTGTCCGTTTCAGCCATTGGCGGTGCAATAGGCGTCATTCTGGGGCTTGGAGCCGCAGCGCTCGCAAGCTGGGCCGGGCTTTCGGTCGGCTATAGTTTCGGCCCCGTATTGCTCGCCTTTGCCTGTGCCTTCGCGACCGGCCTGATCTTCGGCTTCCTGCCTGCGCGCAAGGCTTCACGTCTTCTTCCTGCCGTAGCATTATCATCCGAATAGAGCAAAGGCAGGGGTGTCATGGCGGGTTTCAGGCGCGGAATATGTGCAGCAGCCCTCGCTTTTTTTGCAGGCTCCGCACAAGCGGCCAATGCCGGGCCATGCGCGACAGACAGGTTTGCAGGCGCACATTATACGGTCTGCACCGTGGATGCGACAAAGGACAGTCTCCGGCTTTTCTGGAAAGATGACGCGGGCGAACCCTATCGCAATTTCTCAAACCTCGCCGAAGCCGTTGCGAAGCAAGGCCGGTCACTGGCCTTTGCAATAAATGCCGGCATGTACCGGCCGGATTTTTCACCCCTGGGGCTTTTCATCGCTGACGCAAAAGAACAGAGCCCCATCCAGCCAGCCGGGGCAAAAACATCGGACAAGCCCGTGCCGAACTTCTACAAGAAGCCGAACGGCATTTTCTTTCTTGGCGAATCGGGTGCGGGATTGTTGCGCACGGAACAGTTTGTAAAACGTCGCCCCAAAGTGTGGCTTGCCACCCAGTCAGGCCCGATGCTCGTTATCGAAAACCGCCTCAATCCCATTTTCATTATCGGCTCGGCCGATAAAACCCGCCGCAGCGGTGTCGGGGTCTGCAAGGATGGCGTGATCCATTTTGTAGTCAGCGATGATGCGGTAAATTTTCACGATTTCGCGCGCTTCTTCCGTGATCGCCTCGAATGCCCCAATGCATTGTTTCTGGACGGCGGCGGCGGTGCGGGCCTTTATGACCCAGCACTTGGTAGAAATGATATGTCCTGGCATGGCGGATATGGACCGATGTTCGCCCTGATCGAATAAATGAAAAAAGCCGCTTCGGTTCGGAGCGGCTTTTTCCTCTGCTTACTTGAACAGAAGCGGCATGGTGATCGGCATGCGCGCCTTGGCGATAGCTGCGGGCGGGGCAGGCACAGGCGAGGCGCGGCGCGCGGCCTCCAACGCAAGCTGATCCACCGCTGGGTCGCCCGACGAGACCGCAATACGGGCCGAAAGCACATTCCCCGAAGGGTCGATCACAAAGGCGACATGCGCTTCCCCCCTGGTGTTGCGGGACTTGCCTTGCAGGAAACGAGCATTCCGCGCCATATGAGATTGCAGCCTGGACGTCCATTTAGCCCAAATGACGCCAGCGGAAGCGGAAGTTTCACCCCTCTTGCTGGCCGCCACCTTGGCACCATTGTCGGCATCCACGCGCGGTGCGCTGGCCTCACGGGTTTCCGCCGCCTTTTCCGCCTTCTTCGGTTTCACCTTTTCAGGCTTGGGCTTTTGCGGCTTGAGCTTCTCCACCTTTTTGGGTTCCGGCTTCTGAGCCTCCACCACATCCGGTATCACTTCTTCGGGTTCCTGAACCTGTTGCGGTTCAGCTTTGGCTTCCGGTTGGGGTTCAGGCTCCGGTTCGGGCTGCACTTCTTCCGGCTGCTCGGTGGTCGTTTCCGGCTGAACTTCCTCGGAAACCCGCTCTTCTGCTGGTGCAACGAGATCAGGCACCAGCTCCACCACCATGGCAGCGACTTCTGTGCCTTCCGGCTGATTGTCTTCCTGTGCCATGTGGATGACATAAGCCCCCGCCGCATGGGCCAACAGCACAAGTATGCCCGCGCCGAGCCAGCGCCCCGCATCACGCCAGAAGGAATGATCGTAGCTGTCGGTCCGGGCCACCTTTACGGGAGGGTGGACGGGCGCAGGTGCATCCATTGCGCAGCCCCCTCAGGAGCAATTGCCGGGCCTGCCGCTGGCGACGCCGGCGCGGCATTCGGCTGATCCGCACCAACCGTTTCAAGTCCAACCAGCGCAATCTTCAGATAGCCAGCTTCGCGTAGCAGATTCATCACCCGCATCAGTTCGCCATAAGCGACATTCTTGTCGGCACGCAGGAAGATGCGGGTCTCCTTATCCTTTTCAGACAAACCGTCGAGGGCAGCGCCAAGGCGTTCCCGCGCGACCGTATCATTGCCAACGCTGACGCTGAGATCCTCCTTCAGCGTCACATAAAGCGGCTTGTCGGGGCGCGGCGCGGGCGCTGCCGCAGATGCGGGCAGATCCACCTTCACATCCACGGTGGCCAGCGGTGCTGCCACCATGAAGATGATGAGCAGCACCAGCATGACATCGATGAAGGGGGTCACATTGATCTCGTGATTAAGTTCGAGATCGTCCCCGCCGCCTTCGCGAACCTTACCGGCCATAATGCTTACTCCGCAGCGTGCAGCGTGCCTTCACGCACGCCTGCCGTCCTGAAATCCAGATCGCGGCTCACGAGCCGCTCAACACCAGCCGAGGCATCGGCAAGCAGCGCGCGATAGCCGGTGATCGAGCGGGCAAAGACATTGTAGATCACAACCGCCGGAATAGCGGCAACAAGGCCAATGGCAGTGGCAAGCAGGGCTTCGGCGATACCGGGCGCGACGACAGCCAGATTGGTCGTCTGCGCCTCGCTGATATTGATGAACGAATTCATGATACCCCAGACAGTGCCGAACAGGCCGACAAAGGGCGCAACAGAACCGATGGTGGCGAGAATGCCCGTACCCTTGGCAAGACGGCGACCGGCCTTGGCCTCGATACGGGAAAGGCGCGAGGCAACACGTTCCTTGAGACCCTCGCCACCAGCACGGGCAAGCGCCGGGCCGGAAAGGCGCACTTCGTCTTCGGCGGCACGGACAAAAGCCGCACCGGGCCCCTTCGCGCCATCAAGCGCGTGCACGGCGTCATTGAGCGTCGCACTATGGCCGATGATTTTCAGGGCCTTGTTGGCGCGGCGGCGTGCACCGGCCAGTTCCAGCGACTTGGCCACCCAGACCGTCCAGGTGGCGAGGGAAGCAATGGCAAGGCCGATCATGACCGCCTTCACAACCCAATCCGCCGCCATAAACATGCCCCACGGCGAAAGATCATGCGGCAGGCGTAAATCTCTTTCGCCTTCAATCGGCGCAACCTGGGAAGCCGGAGCCTCCGGCGCAGAAGCGGGAGCAACAGGCGCGGCTGCGCCCGGCTCTGAAACAGAGGCCGCCGGGGCCGGGGCAGAAGCATCCTGAGCTATCGCGGCGCCTGCGCCCGCAAGCAACCCCATGCTCATCGCCGCAGCTATGAAGCTCTTTCGCCAGAAACCGGTCATCTCTCTCGCCTTTTGATCGTTCAGGACAGGGCGCATGACAAACCCTGCATTGAGGTTGTCGCGCCCAGGTTGGGCTTTTCTTAATCCCTATTAATATGATACTTCAAGTCATGTTTTCATTCCGGCGACATTTTCCTGCCTCTCGCCATGATGAAACAGGGCATACCCCCAAAAATGAAAACCGTCTTTGCGGGAAAACCAGCTCGCTGGATATAATTCTGATTCCGCGACGATGCGATAATGACATGCGAAAAAACAAGGAAACAGAGCGGTTCCAACGCCTGCGTTTTAATTGGCAGCGCATCAAATAACGGTTGCAATAAATCTGCAAATCAGACCTGATATGCCTTATTGGGAAGGGTTATGGAGCTGTTTTCAAAGCAGTTTCCGAAACCCTGATGAAGCAGATGCGGTTACCGGCAATGGCCGGTTTTCTGGAGGGACATGCCTATGATGCTCAAGGACATCCAGATGCTCGAACATGCAGCGCGCACAGCCATGGCGGGCAACGACGATCCCCTGCCTGTCAAACCCCGGACTTTGAAACCTGCTCATTTCGGCCTGGCCTTCATTATACTTGCCAGCGCCGCCTATCTGCTGCTGGGCTGAGCAGCGCTTTCAGCAGCATATTCGTGCCCTCACCGTTACGTGAGACATATTGTAGCCGCAAAAATAACACCGGCTATAGAGGGAACGGATGCGGATAAGCGCCGTTCTTTTCTTGAAAGAGTTGCAAACAGAACAGGAAATGTTCTCGCTTGAGTGACAGACAGGAGCTTTCATGAAAAGACTTCTCGCCACCACCATGCTTGCCGCCATGGTCGCACTGCCTGCCTTTGCGCAGGGCGGTACGCCGATCTTCACTGGCGAAAAGCAGCACCAGCCTGTCACAAGCAAAAATGGCTATTTCGTTGCCTCCCCCGGCCAGCTTCTGACGAGCGACTTCATCGGCCAGCCCGTTTATAACGGCCCATCCGACGACGCAGACAATATCGGCACCGTCAACGATATAATTCTGGGCGCGGATGGCACGCCACAGGCCATCGTCATTGGTGTCGGCGGATTTCTGGGCGTCGGCGAAAAGGATGTCGCAATCGGCTGCAACCATTTTTCATGGGTCGATAAAAGCGGCGGCACGCGCTGGCTGATGGTGGACGCCGACAAGGAGCAACTTGAAAAGCGCCCGTTTTCGACCGCAATGCAGCTTTCACCGCCAATGGCGCATCGCGCGCCGCCGAAAAAACAGTGACAACCAAAAAGACCAGCCGTGTCATACCTGAAGGCATGAAGCCGATTGCGAATGAAGGGCTCAGCGCCGAAAAGCTGATCGGCGCGATGGTTTATGATGCCGATGAAACAAAAATCGGCACCATTGGCGACGTGCTCATGTCGGCGGATGGTCAGACGGAAGCTTTCGTGGCGGATGTCGGTGGCTTCCTCGGCATCAATTCCAAGCCGGTGGCCATTTCCATCGCCAATCTCGATGTCGCGACCGGCAAGGATGGCAAGCTTAGCGTTTTCACGCAGTTCACGAAGAAGGATTTGCAGGCGCAGCCGGCCTTTTCCGAAGCCGCTTACAAGGAGGACCCCGAAGGGGCGATCCTGCACGGCGCCGCTGAATAAGCGCAGCACCCGGCGCGTTTCCTGCTTGCGTCATTTACCATGACTTGCAGGAAGTGCGGCGGGCGGTTGCCGACGCTTGTCTTTACGTGCAACCATTAGGGTATAAGGGCGTTATCTGGTGGATTGCCATCAACACCAACCAGACATCGAACAGGAGACCAGACATGGCGCGTGCATCCGAGAAGCTGGGCAAGCTTGAAGAAAAGATCGAAGAAAAGCTGGGCGATGCGTCTGCGGAAGATCTTCAGGCCCAGGTCGAACAACTCAAGGAAGATATTGCAGCCCTTGCAGCAACACTTGCCAATCTCGGCTCGCAGACTGTTCGCGAAGCACGGCGCACGGCAAAGGAAACCTATCGCAGCGCCTATGTGCAGGGTGAAGATGTCGTGGAAGACCTGAAGAACAAGGCGCAGGACGTGGAAGCCCAACTGACCGCAACCGTCCGTGAACGCCCTATTGCTTCGCTGGCGACAGCACTTGGCATCGGCTATCTGCTCGCCTTGCTCTCGCGCCGCTGAGCCGCACCATGCTGAAGCTTCTGGCGCCCCTTATCTCGTCGCTGGCCGGTGAGGAAATACAGCTTATCAGCGGACGCGCAAAACGCGCCGCCATTTTCTGCGCAGCCATGGTGGTGTTCGGAGCGATTGCGCTCGCCTTTTTCTGCATCGCGGCCTTTCTGGCCCTTGCCGAAAATTATGGCGGGCCAATAGCCGCGCTGATTCTCGCCGCGATTTCGCTTCTTCTGGCGCTCATCACTCTGGCCATCCTGAAAATTCAGGGTGCCGCGGAAGAAAAGAAGCGCAAACAGAAGATCGAAGCCGACAAGTCGGCACTGATGGCAACGGCAGCCATAGCCACCGTTCCGGCAATCCTGAAGCGCCCGATCCTCGCCGTCGCGCTGCCCCTGGCAGGAATCGCGCTTGTGAGCCTTTTGTCGGACAAGAAAAAAGACCGCTAAAACATTACAAAGCTTTGTAATGGAAACAGGCGGCTTGCTTTTCCAGGCAAGCTGCCTGTTTCATTTTGCAGCGGCATCTTCGGCTTCACTCGCCGTCTCGTCCTGCTGTTCTTCCACCAGCGATGAGAGGCGAACGGTCACCCGCGTTCCGCAGCTATTTTCCGCCTGCCCATAAACCGGCTTTTCACCGAATTGCAGGCAAAGCTGTTCAACGACAATCATGCCAAGCCCGTTTACCCGCCCGTTTACCCGCTTGTCATCGCCCGCTTTCCGTTGCCAGCCAACACCGTCATCCTCAACAAGCAGTACCGGAACATTCTCCATATCGGGCTTGAGACTGACGCTGATACGCCCTTGTTTGCGTCCGGGAAAAGCATGTTTGATGGCATTGGTAATGAGTTCTCCCAGAACGATGCCGATTGTCGTGACATCGCGCGCTTTCAGATCAAGCGGCGAAAAATCAGTCTCGAACCGAATATCGCGGTCATGCCCAATTGCGCTGCGGATATCCCCGATCACCGATTGCAGGAATTCATCCACCCGTGCGGTTTCCATATCCTCGCCAAGCCGAAGCCGGCGATGCGCGGTGGAAACCGTCTGCACCCGGTCGCGCGCCGCAACCAGTGCCGCACGCGCATTTTCATCCTGCGTCTGGCGCATTTGCAGGCCCAGAAGCGATGAAACCGTCGCCAGCGAATTGCCAATGCGGTGATTGGTATCCTGAAGGAGAACCTCCACCCGCTTGCGCTCACGCTCGGCAATGCTGCGCTCCTGCTCCAGTTCGGCCGTGCGCTCGCGCACCCGCTGCTCCAGCAACTCTTTTTCCGACCGAAGCACCGACTGCCCTTCAAACAACAGGCGCGCATAACGCTGAACGCGGGTAAAGAGAAGCAGCCCCAGCACAACGGCAGATGCCAGCGCCACGATGGAGGTCGCCGTCATCCAGTAACGCATATGGTTGATGCGTTCATTGCGTTCCGCAAGCTGCTGTTCTTCCGCATCGATGAATTGCGTCACGGTGTCGGCAAGCTGATCCATGAGAACCTTGCCCTCATCCCCACGCACCTTCTTGACCGCCTCATTCACCCTGCCCGCCGCCGCAAGGTTCACCGTTTCGCCTACTTCTTCCTGCTGACGCTCCACCAGCGCACGAATCTGCTTCACCCGCGCATCCTGCTGCGGGTTCTGCTTCGTCAGGACAACAAGATCGGCAAGCGTCTGATCTACGGTGAGAATGGAGCGCCGGTAAAGATCAAGATAATTATCATCCAGCGTCAGAAGATAGCCGCGCCGGCTCATCTCGATATTATTGGCAAGCCGCGAAACCTTATCGACCTGCTGGCGCAGGGCATAATTATGCGAAATATCCACGATCTGATTGTTCACGCTCGAAGACAGGAACAGTGTCATCGAGGCTGACAGCAAGACCAACCCGAGCGAAACGATCACCGCAATCGGCCGGACAGATGATTTCAGCACTTGGTCAAGCCATGCGGACGGCAAACGCTTCCCCTCCCCCGTGGATAAGCTGGTCGCCTGCTTAACCAATATCAGTGGGCGCTAACCTGCAAGCCCCTTAAAGAAAAAATCTTCAGCGGTGCGCATTTCGATCCAGGCGGGCATGATACGCGGACGATCAAGATTATGCTTCAGAAGGTGGAAGCCACCGGGGAGACGGCAGAATGCCGAGCAGATGCTTTGGTCAGGCGAAGCTTCTGGGGGTCGCACGGGAGGAATCGGCGTCGGGGCCATAATCCGCCTCGCCTTCGATCTGGAGAATTTCCTGAAGGCGGGCGCGGGCGCGGCTGACACGGCTTTTGATCGTGCCCACGGCACAGCCGCAAATCTCGGCCGCTTCCTCATAGGCAAAGCCCGAAGCCCCGATGAGGATGATTGCCTCACGCTGGTCGTCCGGAAGCTGGTCGAGGGCAGCGCGAAAATCCTGAAGATCAAGCGTGCCATATTGCGAGGGATGCACGGCAAGCTGTTCGCTGAACATGCCGTCCGTATCCTGCACCTCGCGGCCGCGCTTGCGCATCTGGGTGTAGAATTCATTGCGCAGAATGGTGAAGAGCCAAGCCTTCATATTGGTCCCCACTTCAAAGGACTCCTGCTTGGCCCATGCCTTCATGATCGTATCCTGAACGAGATCGTCCGCCCGGTCATGCTGACCGATCAGCGAGACCGCAAATGCGCGCAAGCTCGGCAGCGACGCCAGAAGTTCACGCTTGAACGGCGGCGTCCCCTCAACCGACGGACCTGTTGTTCTGCCCACGCATACTCTCCTGTTCGGCTTGGTCGAGTTTTTCCAGTAGATCGAGAAACCGATCCGGGATCGTCTCGTCCTGTATAGAGGCGTACAAAGCCTTAAGTTTCAAACCGACTTCACAATTCGGTCCTAAAATGTCCTTCTGGACACGACGGATCGTCTGTATTCCAGCCCCGTTCGTATGAAGGTTGTTTCTTTGAGTCATATTTGATCATACTAGGCTTTCGGCCCAACCTTTTTTTCAAGCCCCTGCTTGCTGATTTAATGCATCAGCACTCGAAAGGTTCCCTAGGCCCGTAGAGGCGAATTAGTTCTTGCCCAGGGAACTTTTCTCATACGCCCACGTTTCTTTTATCATAGTGCCGCGCCCTAAGCATGATCTTTGCGTATTTTTTTACGTAGGGTTATCGTAAACACAAAGACTTGCGGTAATTGAGGAGTCCCTGAATCATGACGTTATCGACGCGTATAGCGCCGCATCTTCCCTATTTGCGCCGTTTTTCCCGCGCGCTTACCGGATCCCAGTCCTCTGGCGATGCCTATGTAGCCGCAGCGCTGGAAGCCCTGATTGCCGATGTCGGCATCTTCCCCGAAGCTTCTTCCGATCGGATCGGTCTCTACAGGCTTTTTTGCAATCTCTATAAAAATGCCTCCATCCGCATGCCCGAAACCTCTTCGGAATTCGCCTGGGAAACCCATGCAGCGCGCAATCTGGCCCATATTGCCCCTTTGCCGCGCCAGGCTTTCCTGCTGGTCGCCGTGGAAGGCTTCAACGATCATGAGGCAGCAGAAATCCTTGAAGTGGACCAAGCGGAATTCGGACGGCTTCTCTCCACCGCCTCCGGCGAAATTTCACGCCAGGTGGCAACACGTCTGATGATCATTGAGGATGAACCCCTCATTGCCATGGATATCGAACAGATGGTCGAAAGCCTCGGCCATGAAGTGGTTGGTATTGCGCGCACCAAGGATGAGGCGCTGGCGCTTTATGAAAAAGAAAAGCCGCGCATGGTTCTCGCCGATATCCAGCTTGCCGACGGTAGCTCCGGCATCGATGCGGTCAATGAGATACTTCACGACAACACCATCCCGGTGATTTTCATCACCGCATTTCCGGAGCGCCTGCTGACGGGCGAGCGGCCCGAGCCGACATTTCTCGTCACCAAGCCGTTCAACCCCGACATGGTGAAGGCCCTCATCAGCCAGGCACTTTTCTTTGAGGAAGCATCGCAAGTTGCTGCCTGACGCTGGCAGGCAGCACAACACAGGCAGCCTTCTTTTTAAATTTTAAAGCATATGCTTTGTAATAATCAGGGCTTTCAATTTGCACAAAAAAAGGAACAAATTGTTTGCTACCAGCGTTATCCCTTCACATGCTGAAGAGGAGAACAACTATGCTTTATTATGTGCTTGTATTTCTTGTGGTGGCTCTTGTAGCCGGTGCTTTGGGCTTTGGCGGAATTGCGGGTGCATCCGCAGGCATCGCCCAGATTCTATTCTTTTTTTTTCTTGCGCTTCTGGTTATTTCGCTCATCGCCTCGGCAATCCGAAAAGCTTGAGCCGGAAAAGAAACCGACCCCATTTTGACAAAACTTTTTGTCGACTTATATCCATGAACAGAACGAGCCGCCGCATCCACCATTGCGGCGGCGCCATCATTGCGGATGAAGGCAGTCAGGGACAAGCGGGCACGATGGACGCCATCAGACACGGATCGCACATGCTGACCCCTTATCCAGATAGCTGAGGCCCCCATGACTGCGCCGAAGCCATTTTTACAGGAAGCAGAACCAGACGCAGCACGGCTGCGGGCACTATTGAGGGCCGTGCGCAACAGCAATGTCTGCGTGCTCTACCAGAACCCGGACCTTCGCTATGCCTGGGCGGAAAACCTGCCGCTTTACTGGCAGGAAAAGTGGAAGGCAGGCGGGCAGGATAGCGATTTCATTTTCTCCACCGCGCTTTCACGGCTTGATACAGCAAAGCAGACCACGCTGGAAAGTGGAATTGCCCAGAATGTCGAACTGCTGATCAATGACGGCAGCAAAACTCGCTGGATCGAGTTTCACATCGATTGCGACCGCGATGCACAGGGCAATGTGATCGGTCTCGTGACCACGGCAATCGAAATAACCGAGCTGAAGCGGCGCGAGCAGGTGTTGAAAACACTGCTGCGTGAAGTGAGCCATCGCTCGAAGAACCTGCTTGCCATCGTGCAGAGCATCGCGACCCAGACCGCGCGCTTTACCGATTCGATTGACGATTTCCTTGTAAAGTTTCGCGGGCGCATCCAGTCACTCTCCTATTCGCAGGATCTCGTGACGGATTCTAACTGGCGCGGGGCATTGTTCCTCGATCTCGTCCGCTCACAGGTCGAAAAATATATCGATATTGATGACGAACGCCTGACCATCGAAGGCGACAACCCCTATCTCTTTCCGGGTGCGGCCCTGCATATCGGTCTTGCCCTGCACGAACTGGTGGTGAACGCAACCTCCTTCGGCGGTCTTTCGATCCCCTATGGGCGAGTGGTGATTCGCGCGCATGTCCTTCCCGGCGCCGACGGAGCAGATAAGCTCATGTTCTGCTGGTACGAAACCAATCCCGCCATGCCGGATGTTTTCGAGCACGATCCCCGCTTCGGCAGCGCCGTCCTGCAACGCATCGTGCCCGCAGCCGTAAACGGCCATGCCGAATACCGCATCGACGGAACAGGCGCGATCTATTCGCTCACCATCCCGACCGAACAATTCGATTCATAACTATACCTGGGCGATATTCCCGAAAAATCTGAAACGAAAAAGCCGTCATGGCCTTAGCCACGACGGCTTATTCTAATATGCGAAACACCTACCGCATCCCGTTGGACAGTTAATGCGGCATTGTCGCCGTTCGCTTCGTGCGGGGAGGTTTTGAAGCGAACTCTGAAGACCGTGTTGTGGGGGCGGGGTCACGGTCGTCATATCCGTAAAACGCCAACTTCCTGGATTGGTTCCGTCAGGATTTCAATTTTTTGCAATAAAGTTCAAGCCGGTGATGAACGATCTCGAAGCCGAGCGAACGCGCGATCTCTTCCTGCAATTTTTCGATCTTGTCGGAGTGGAACTCCACCACATCACCAGAATCCATATCAATGATATGGTCATGATGCGCACCGCTGGCCTGCTCGAAGCGCGACGGCCCGCCCGCAAAGGCATGGCGATGGATCGCGCCGCGTTCCTCAAGAAGTTTCATGGTGTGATAAACCGTTGAAAGCGAGATACTGTCGTCCTCTTCCACCGCACGCCGGAAAATCTCCAGTGCGTCCGGGTGGTCTTCAGTTTCGTTCAATATGTTCAGGATGATCCGCCGCGGACGTGTGATACGAACGCCAGCCCGCCTCAGCTCCTGCTCATAATCCGGTTTGGTGTATGGCTTGTTCATGGATCGATTATGCACTGCATCGCCATCAGTTGCAATTTTTTGCAACTGAAAGAACCCAATCTCCCCAAAAGCTTTTTGGGCACGCCTGTTTCGGGATGATGGGGAAATAATTGGTACGCCCAAGGGGAATCGAACCCCTGTTTGCGCCGTGAGAGGGCGCCGTCCTGACCGCTAGACGATGGGCGCAGAGAATGAGGGACCATATAATCGCCATTCTGGAAAAGCGCAATGGCACGGGAAGAAACTAACACCAAAGCCGGTGCGGCAATTGAGCATCTTCAAGGCGCGATATGTTCGCATTTCAGCGCCTTGGTATAAATGGGCAGCTTGAACCAGGCCGCCCATATAATCTTATCGGCTTAAAGCCTATTGCCGAACCTATTCGACATTGCCCGTCTTGATGCGGCCGATGATGCGGGATTGGCGGTAATCATAGACGATGATTTCCGTACCGCCGTCAGGCAGCAGCGTTTCCAGCGAAAGCTGGTCGCCGGAAAGGCTCTGGGAGAGCAGGCGGGTGCCGGGCGCAAGCTCGATCTGCGATTCGATCAGCTTTGGCGGCTCCGGCTTGGCGGGAGCAGCGATCTGCCCCGGAATATCGGAACGGGCTTCTTCCGCTATTGCCGGCTCAGGCTTGCGATTGATCTTGTAGACAACGGCGATCAGCACCGCCATAAGACCGATCAGCATGACGCCGATCGATACGGCCAGCAGCCGGATCATTTTGCGGCGCACCCGTTCCATGGCAGGATCAAGCACGGGTTCGGGCTGCTCGTCCGGGTAATAACCCTGCTGATAGTCCTGATATCCCGAATCCTGGTGATTCTGATATCTCGGATAGTTTGGATCCTGCATTCGATGACTCCGGTTAATGCGCCCGCGACGGCGTGATAACGAAGGGAAGACACGTTTGAAAGAGCTAATTGCCGACTCCGATGCCGCAGGCAAGCGTCTGGACCAGTGGCTGGCCGCTGCATTGGGGCCGGAACTCTCCCGCAGCCGCGTTCAGTCCCTGATTGCCGATGGCCATGTGACCATCGACGGCGCGCCCGCCCGCGAGACGAAACAGAAACTGCGCGAAGGCATGAACATCGCCATCGTGCTGCCTGAGCCTGAACCCGCCGAACCGCAAGGCGAGAACATCCCGCTCGATATTCTTTACGAGGACGATGATCTCATCGTGATCAACAAGCCTGCCGGGCTTGTCGTTCACCCAGGCAATGGCAACTGGACTGGAACGCTGGTCAATGCCCTCATATATCAGTGTGGCGATAGCTTGTCAGGAATTGGGGGAATCCGCCGCCCCGGCATTGTTCACCGGCTCGACAAGGACACAAGCGGCGTCATGGTGGTGGCCAAGAACGACCGCGCCCACCGCCATCTGAGCGAACAATTTGCCGATCATGGCCGCACCGGCGATCTGGAGCGCGCCTATCTGGCCCTCGTCTGGGGCATGACCGAGCGTCCGCAAGGCACGGTTGACGCCTATCTCGGCCGTTCGCACCGCGACCGCACCAAACAGGCCGTCGTACATGAAGAGCGCGAGGATGCCCGCCACGCCATCACCCATTATGCAACCGTGGAAAAATTCAGCCCCCGCGAGGATGCAACCGCCCTTGCCTCGCTGGTGGAATGTCGTCTTGAAACAGGTCGCACCCACCAGATTCGCGTCCATATGGCCCATATCGGTCATCCCCTGGTGGGCGATATGGATTATGGCAGTGCCTACAAGACCAAGGCCAACAAATTGCCGGAACCGCTGAAAGAGGCTGTGCAAGGCTTTCACCGGCAGGCGCTTCACGCCTGGCTTCTGGCCTTCACCCATCCGATCACGGAAGAACTGATGCGTTTTGAAGCGCCGTTGCCGGAAGATATGGAGCAGCTTCTGGAAAACTTCCGGCGCTGCACTATATAAAATGCCCAAAATGCCAGTTCACGAAACCGTGCTTCTTTTTCTAAATTGGAAAAGCGGTTTTTGCGCTGGCTACGCTCTGTCTGGAGTTAGCTAAGTATTTAGAGCATTTTCGAGCCAAAAGTGTGAAACGCCCACGCAGGGAAACGCGACAAGACAAATAGTTAGAGCGGTTCGGATGATTCTGTAAAATAGGAACCGCTCTAACCGCCATTCATTCAATTCCAATACTGCCGCCCGGTTTTAAAGGGGCACCGGAAACTTTCCGGTTTCAAAAGCGTTCAAATAAGAGTGACGGATTATTTCATGAGGTAAAGCATCGTGTTTTCGCCAAAATGATGCATATATATGTCGGTTCGCGCGGAAGTGCAGGAGGCAGCCGACGCGACAGGTTCGCCAGACGGGAACCTGAATTTATAAAGGAGGGTGCTTTATGGCCCAGATGAAACTCCCAAGCATTACGTCCGGCGACGGGGGACTGACCCGTTATCTGGAAGAAATTCGCCGTTTTCCCATGCTTGAGCCGCAGGAAGAATATATGCTGGCCAAGCGTTATCACGAACATGCCGACCCCAAGGCCGCCCACAAGCTGGTGACGAGCCATCTGCGCCTCGTGGCAAAGATTGCCATGGGCTATCGCGGCTATGGCCTGCCGATCGGCGAAGTGATTTCAGAAGGCAATGTCGGCCTCATGCAGGCGGTCAAGCGGTTCGAGCCGGAACGTGGCTTCCGTCTTGCCACCTATGCCATGTGGTGGATCAAGGCTTCGATCCAGGAATATATCCTGCGTTCGTGGAGCCTTGTGAAGATGGGCACGACCGCCAACCAGAAGCGCCTTTTCTTCAATCTGCGCAAGATGAAGAGCAAGATTCAGGCGCTCGACGATGGCGATCTCAACCCGGATCAGGTCAAGCAGATCGCGACCAAGCTGAATGTCAGCGAGGACGAGGTCGTTTCCATGAACCGCCGCTTGTCCGGCGATGCGTCTCTCAATGCGCCGCTGCGCGCTTCGGAAGGCGAATCGGGCGAATGGCAGGACTGGCTCGTCGATGACAGCAACAGCCAGGAACAGGTTCTGATCGAACAGGACGAGCTGGAAAGCCGCCGCTCGATGCTGGAACAGGCGATGGAAACCCTGAACGACCGTGAGCGCCATATTTTCGAGGCTCGTCGTCTCGCTGAAGAGCCAATGACGCTGGAAGATCTTTCCGGTGAATTCGGCATCAGCCGTGAACGCGTGCGCCAGATCGAAGTGCGCGCCTTTGAGAAGGTTCAGGCCGCCGTCAAGGCCGCGGCCCACAAGCAGCAGAAGGCGCTGAACCATATCGAGGAAGCGCACGTCTGATTTCCAATTCCAGGGAATTTTCTCTATGAAAAAGGCCGCACGACGCGGCCTTTTTCAATCAGAGGATCTTCTGCATGAACAGAAGATCGAGCCAGCGTCCGAACTTCTGGCCAACCTGTTTCAGTGTTCCGCATTCTTCAAAGCCCTGTGATCTGTGCAGGGCGATGGAGGCGGCATTGCCTGCCTCGATGCTGGCAATCAGCACATGCACTTTTCGCTCGCGCGCTTCTTCAATCAGTTCGGCCAGAAGTGTGCGCCCAATGCCGCCGCCGCGGGCATTGCTTGCGACATAGACCGAGAGTTCGGAGGAATGGCGGAAACCCTCGAACGGGCGGAACGGACCATAGCTCGCATAGCCGACGACCTGACCTTCACGTTCGGCAACCAGCACCGGAAAGCCGTCGCGGTTGCGGTTTTCCAGCCATTGGCGGCGATTTTCCAGATCGACAAGCGTTTCGTTCCAGATGGCAAGCGTGTTCTCTACCGCGTCATTATAGATTGCAAGCAGGGCAGGGAGATCGGCTTCCGTCGCATGGCGGATGAGGAGGGTCATTTCAGGGGCCTTGTCGGTAGCGATAGGTTTTAACGGAATAGTCCTGTTGATCCACGATGTAAAAGAAAACGGCGGGGATTTCTCCCGCCGTCAACAAATTGCATCCATTTGGCAAGTGTATTCTTTCCCTCACCCTGAGGTGCGGAGCGAAGCCTCGAAGGGCTGAGGGAAACGCACGATATTCCCAAAAGAGCGGTTCCCGGTTATGAGGATTGCCGCCGCGTCGCTCATGCCCCCTCAGCCCTTCGAGACGGTTTCCTTCGCTGCGCTCAGTTCACCTCCTCAGGATGAGGGGGAGGGCAACCTCAGGAAGCCTGTTTCAGTTCGAGCCGGCGGCGATGCAGGACCGGCTCGGTGTAGCCGTTCGGCTGTTCGCGGCCCTTGAAGACCAGATCGCAAGCCGCCTGGAAGGCAATCGACTTGTCAAAATCAGCGGCCATCGGGCGATAAAGCGGGTCGCCTTCGTTCTGCTTGTCGACGATGGCTGCCATGCGCTTCATGGTTTCCATCACCTGTGCCTCTGACACGACGCCATGATAGAGCCAGTTGGCGATGTGCTGCGCGGAAATGCGCAGCGTCGCGCGGTCTTCCATCAGGCCGACATTGTTGATGTCCGGCACCTTGGAGCAGCCGACACCCTGATCGATCCAGCGCACGACATAGCCGAGAATGCCTTGTGCATTGTTGTCGATTTCGTGCTGGATATCGTCCGGCGTCCAGTTCGGACGCACCGCAACCGGCACCGACAGGATATCGTCCAGCTTGGCGCGGGGACGGCTTTTCAGCTTTTCCTGAACGGCGGCTACATCGATCTTGTGGTAATGGGTAGCGTGCAAGGTGGCGGCGGTCGGCGACGGCACCCAGGCGGTGTTCGCACCGGCCTTCGGATGCGCGATCTTCTGCTCCAGCATTGCCGCCATCATGTCGGGCATGGCCCACATGCCCTTGCCGATCTGCGCATGGCCGGAAAGCCCGCATTCCAGACCGATATCGACATTCCATTGTTCATAGGCGCCGATCCACGCAGCCTGCTTCATGTCGCCCTTGCGGATCATCGGGCCTGCTTCCATGGAGGTGTGGATCTCGTCGCCCGTGCGGTCGAGGAAGCCGGTATTGATGAAGACGACGCGATCCTTGGCGGCGCGGATTGCCTCCTTGAGATTGACGGTCGTGCGGCGTTCTTCGTCCATGATGCCGATTTTGAGCGTATTCGGCTTCATGCCGAGCATTTCTTCGGTCCGGGTGAAGATTTCATTTGCGAATGCCACTTCTTCCGGCCCATGCATTTTTGGCTTGACGATATAGACCGAGCCTTCGCGCGAATTCATGTGGCGGCCATTGGGGCCGATATCATGCAGCGCAATCAGGCTGGTGAAGGCTGCATCCATGATGCCTTCCGGCACTTCATTGCCTTCGGCGTCCAGAATGGCCGGGTTGGTCATCAGGTGGCCGACATTGCGCACCAGCATCAAGGAACGGCCCTTGAGCGTCAGCGTGGAACCGTCCGGCGCCGTGTAGGTGCGGTCGCCATTGAGGCGGCGCGTCATCTGCTTGCCGTTCTTCTCGAACGTGTCTTCCAGCTTGCCATTCATCAGGCCGAGCCAGTTGCGATAGACGGCAACCTTGTCTTCGGCATCGACGGCGGCAATGGAGTCCTCACAATCCTGGATCGTGCTGATGGCCGATTCCAGAACCACATCGGCAATATGCGCCGGATCGGTCTTGCCGATCGGGTGATCTGCATTGATGACGATATCAACATGCATATTGTGCTTGGCAAGAAGCACATTCGTTGGGCTGGCGGCATCGCCATTATAGCCCTTGAACTGGCTTTCGTCCTTTAAGGTGGTTGCCGAACCATCGGTCAGCCTGATTTCAAGCTTGCCGTCGTTCACGGCGAGACCGGCAACATCGGCCCATTTGCCCGTGCTGAGCGGTGCGCTTTCATCGAGGAAATTCTTCGCCCACGCAATAACCTTTTCACCGCGCTTCGGATTGTAGCCCTTGCCCTTTTCCGCGCCATCGGCCTCGGAAATCGCGTCGGTGCCATAAAGCGCATCATAGAGCGAGCCCCAGCGCGCATTGGCGGCGTTGAGTGCATAGCGCGCATTCATGACCGGGACGACAAGCTGCGGACCGGCAATATGGGTGATTTCAGGATCGACATTGGTGGTCGAAACCGAAAACGCTCCACCTTCCGGCAGGAGATAGCCGATATCTTTCAGAAACTGCTGGTAATCGGCCTGGCTGTAGCCCTTGTCGCGGTTTTCCTTGTACCAGGCGTCGATCCTGGCCTGAAGCTCGTCACGCTTGGCGAGCAGGGCGCGGTTCTTTGGTGCGAGATCGCGAATGATGGCGGCAAAGCCCTTCCAGAATTTCTCCGGCTCCACGCCTGTGCCGGGCGCGGCTTCTTTGGCCAGAAATTCCACAAGCTCAGGGGCAACAGCCAAGCCTTCAATCTCGACATAGTTACGTTTTTCTGCGCTACCCATGGCTTCGCCTCCATTGAAATATACAAATCTATTGCCAGCATTTTTAAATGCCGGTCATCATACTGCCTTTGAACCGCCTTGGCGCGTTTTCGTCAATCGGTGCGCGGGCACATCATTTGTGACGCTGAGGCGAAAATGGCGGCTATAAACCGAGTTTGGCGCGAATATCGGCGGGCGTCCAACCCTGTTCAAGCAGCGATGCCAGAGCCGTATCCTTGCGGCTTTTGGAAAGTTTCTGTCCGTCTTCGCCCAGAACAAGATCGTGATGGTGATAAAGCGGCTCTGGCAGGCCCAGAAGTTTCTGCAAAAGCCGGTGCACCGATGTTGCATGAAAAAGATCGCGCCCGCGCACGATATGGGTGATGCCCTGCAACGCATCATCCACCACGACGGAAAGGTGATAGCTGGTCGGTGTGTCCTTGCGCGCAATCACCACATCGCCCCATCTGGCGGGGTCGGCAGCAAGGCGACCTGTTTCGCCATCGGGTCCGGCACCGCTTTCGTTCCAGAATAGCGGTTCGCCCGCAGAGGCAAGCGCCTTATCCATGTCGAGCCGCCAGGCATAGGGCGCGCCCGAAACGATGTGCTCCATCTGCTCTTTTTCGCTCATGTTGCGTTCGTCTTGCGGATAAAGCGGCGTGCCGTCCGGGTCTGAAGGCCAGTCATCCCCTCTGGCGCAAGCTTCGCTGATGCGCTTGCGAACCTCGCTCCGGCTGAGGAACGCGGGATAGACAAGGCCCTTGTCGGCAAGTTTAGTAAGGGCGTTGCGATATTCGCCAAAATGTTCCGACTGGCGGCGCACCGGGGTTTCCCATCTTAGCCCAAGCCAGTGGAGATCGTCGTAAATCCCTTGTTCCAGTGCCGGTGTGCAGCGCGCGGTATCGATATCTTCCATGCGGAGCAGGAAGCGTCCGCCGCTTTGTTCGGCCATGTTCGCATTCAAAAGCGCGGAATAGGCATGGCCCAGATGGAGCTGGCCATTGGGACTTGGAGCAAAGCGGAAAACAGGTACGGTCATTGCGGGTTCAATGTCAGTTGAATGTCATTTGATTCCATTGGTACGTTGTGTGCCGGGAGAATGAAAGGCCAGGCGATGCGGCGGATCGATACATTGAGCGATATTGAAGCAGGGCTGGAGGCGCTGGTTCTTGCCGACAGGCGGCTCGCCGATATCCGCAACCGCTCGCATGCAGTGCCTCTGCGCCGGTCCGAACCCGGATTTGAAAGTCTGGCTTCCATCGTCGTCGCGCAGCAGGTTTCGACCGCCAGCGCCGCCGCCATCTGGGCGCGGTTGAAACAGGTGATCAATCCGCTGACGCCGGAAGCCTATATCGCGGGCGGGGAGGAGGCGTGGCGTTTGGCCGGGCTTTCGCGGCCCAAGCAGAGAACGCTTCTGGCGTTAAGCGAGGCACTGGCAGGCGGTGCGCTCGATCTTCACGGCCTGTGCGACCTGCCTGCCGGGGAAGCCATTGCCACACTGACTGCGATCAAGGGTATCGGCCCCTGGACGGCGGAGGTTTATCTGCTCTTTGCGGCCGGCCATCCGGATGTGTTTCCGGCGGGCGATGTCGCGCTGCAAACGGCGGTCGGCCATGCCTTTGCTCACGAGACCAGACCCGATGCGGCAGCTCTTCGCCAATTGGCCGAAAACTGGGCGCCATGGCGCGGCGTGGCGGCGCGTTTGTTCTGGGCCTATTATGCCGCCATCAAAGGCCGCGAGGCCGCCCCGCTTCTGTAGATCCCATTGTAAAACTTGCGTGTTTTCGGAGGCATAAATCCGTTTCCGCTTCACAATCCTGTCACGTCGGGCTTACATTATCCGCATCGGCTGATGATGGTATTTCGATTCGCGGAAGCTTGATTGTCTGCTTTTCGATGCACTTTCATCACGTGGTTGGAGCGTCGTAGGTAGCGCCCAGAACATGGACGCGCGGCGCTGCGATGATGAGCGCAATTCCGCACGGAAGCTGTTCGCCTCTTTCTCGGAGTTGCTTCTGAAGGAGGTGCGTGCTTGACTATTGCCATCTCACCCCGGACTGTTTCGGCCAGTGGATTGCCTGCGCTGGTCCTTAACGCGGATTACCGTCCGCTCAGCTATTATCCCCTGTCGCTCTGGTCCTGGCAGGATGCGATCAAGGCGGTGTTTCTGGAGCGCGTCAGCATCGTGGCGGAATACGACCAGGTCGTTTCCTCGCCTTCTTTTTCCATGCGCATTCCGAGCGTCATTTGCCTTAAAGATTATGTGAAGCCGCCGCGCTATCCAGCCTTCACACGGTTCAATGTTTTCCTGCGTGATCGTTTCGAGTGCCAATATTGCGGCTCGCCGCATGACCTCACTTTCGATCACGTCATCCCGCGTTGCCATGGCGGCGAGACGACGTGGGAAAATGTGGTCGCCGCCTGTTCACCGTGCAATCTGCGCAAAGGTGGCATGATGCCCGCCGTCGCGCAGATGTGGCCGCGCCAGAAACCGGCCATGCCAACCGTGCAGGATCTGCACAATAAGGGCCGTCTTTTCCCGCCTAACCATTTGCACGATAGCTGGCTCGATTTTCTTTATTGGGATGTCGAACTGGAGCCCTGACCCCAGCAATTTTTCCTTACTTCCCGCTCTTTGCAAAAGCCCCGTAATAGCTGATCGCCGCAAACAGCAGGCTTGCGACGGCGTTCCATCCGGCGAAGGAAAGACCCAGGAAATAGCCCGGCGCGCTGTCACATGCGGGCGGATGGGTATTCAGGTCGTTCAGGAGATTGCCCGCATCCCGGGTGATTTTCATCGTTGCTGCGCTGCAATCAATCGGGCCCGGCCAATATTTAAGTTCGACCCCGGTATGATAGATGGAGAGCGCCAGTCCGATGGTCATCAGAAGCGCGCCGACCAGAATAAGGCCGCGCGTCAGGACCGGAGGCCATTTCGCCATGCAGGCAATCCATGCCACCGCCAGAACCGGAATGCCGATATAATAGGGGATGCGTTCTTCAAGGCAAAGCTTGCAGGGCATATAGCCGCCGATATGCTCGAAGGCGAGCGCGATGCCCACTGTTACGGCAAGCCCGATGGTCATGATACCTGCGGTCCATGCCTGAATTTTTCCGGCTGGCTGAGTGAGTGAGGCCATAAAGGAATTCCTTCAATAGCGGCAAGCGTAATATGGTTCGCTTCCCAATCAGTTTAATTTGTCGTCTTTACGACAGGCAATCGCATGTCTGCCCACAAAATTGTGAGCACGATCAGGTATGCAAATATTTGACTGCCAGGAAAAGCGCAATCAACACCGCTGCTACGGCACCTGCAATGAGACCGAGGCGCTTTTCGATGAAGTGGCGGATCGATTCGCCATAGCGGCGCAGCAACCATGCGAGCAGGAAGAAGCGTGCGCCGCGCGCCACGATGGCCGAGGCGATGAAGAGCCAGATATTGATGCCCGCCGCACCTGACAGGATCGTCACCACCTTGATGGGCGGCAGATGAGCAAGGCCCGATGTGATGAGCATCAGCAAAATCGCATCGGCGCTGGTGGTGCCGCGCAAACGCTCGAAAGTATCGAGCTTGCCATACATTTCCAGCACAGGTTTCGCGATCTGTTCATAGGCATGATAGCCCAGATACCAGCCTGCAATGCCGCCCAGAACCGAAGCGACCGTGGCGATCAGGGCATAGCGCCATGCCCTCTCGGGCCGGGCAAGGGCCATGGGCAGGAACAGGACGTCTGCGGGCACCAGAAAGACGGAACTTTCCACGAAGGCAATGATCGCAAGCCACCATTCAGCGGCTTTTCTGGAGGCAAGCGAAATCGTCCAATCGTAAAGGCGGCGCAGCATGAAACTTCCGGGTTGTTTATGGCAAGGTGCCGGGATAGGGGGTATTATGTATATAAATAGAAAAGGCGGCGCAAACAATGCGCCGTCCTTCATTCAATTTCTAACTATTTTTTGGCTCCCCGCTTATAGGCGCTACAGATATATTTGGTTTCGAGATATTCCTCGATACCATATTTGGAGCCTTCGCGGCCGAGGCCAGACTGCTTTACGCCGCCAAAGGGTGCGACTTCATTGGAGATGAGGCCGGTATTGTGGCCGACCATGCCATATTCCAGCGCTTCGCTGACCCGGATCGCACGGCTGAAATTTTCCGTATAGAAATAAGCGGCAAGACCGAAGATCGTGTCATTGGCCTGGGCAATGACTTCTTCTTCCGTGTCGAAGGCAAAAAGCGGAGCGAGTGGGCCGAAGGTTTCTTCCTTGGCGACCAGCATATCGGAGGTCACGCCGGTCAGGATGCCCGGCTCGAAGAACAGGCCGCCGAGTTCCTTGCCGCCTGTGATGAGCTTTGCGCCCTTGGAAACCGCGTCTTCAATATGCGCCTTCACCTTGGTGATGGCTTTTTCTTCGATCATCGGGCCGATGACGACGCCGGGTTCCGTGCCGTTGCCGACCTTCAGTTCCTTGACCTTGGCCGCAAGCTTTTCGGCGAACTTGTCGTAAACGCCGCGCTGTACATAAATGCGGTTGGCGCAAACGCAGGTCTGGCCCGCATTGCGATATTTGGAAACCATCGCGCCATCCACGGCGGCATCAAGATCGGCATCGTCGAACACGATGAAGGGCGCGTTGCCGCCAAGCTCCAGCGAGATGCGCTTGATGGTCGGGGCGCACTGCGCCATCAGAAGGCGCCCCACTTCCGTCGATCCGGTGAAGGAAAGTTTGCGCACGGTGTCATTGCTGGTGAGTTCCGCGCCGATTTCGCGGGCCTTGCCAGTCACGATCTGCAACACGCCAGCCGGAATGCCTGCCTTTTCGGCCAGAATACCAAGCGCCAGTGCGGTCAGCGGGGTGAGGTCGGCGGGGCGCACGATCATGGTGCAGCCTGCTGCAAGCGCCGGAGCAGCCTTGCGGGTAATCATTGCCGCCGGGAAATTCCACGGCGTAATCGCCGCCGTGACACCGACAGGCTGGCGGATGACGGTCAGGCGCTGGCCGTTCTGCGGTGCAGGGATCGTGTCGCCATAGACACGCTTTGCTTCTTCCGCGAACCACTCAATGAAGGATGCCGCATAAAGAACCTCGCCGCGGGCTTCCGCAAGCGGTTTTCCCTGCTCCGACGTCATTATAAGAGCGATATCGTCGGCATTGGCGATGATAAGGTCGAACCATTTGCGCAGAATGCCCGCGCGTTCCTTGGCTGTTTTCGCCGCCCAACCGGAAAGCGCCTTGGCAGAGGCGTCGATGGCTTCCTTGATCGTAGCAACAGACAGGGAGGGAACCGTGCCGATGACGGAGCCGTCAGCCGGGTTTGTCACTTTGATCGTCGTGCCATCTGCGGCGTCGATCCAGCGACCGTTCACGAGGCATTGCGATTTAAGGAGCGAAGGGTCTTTCAAAGCAAGCATATTTTATTCCATCCCGGTCTTGCATGAAGTGAGTGTTCAATATACTGAACACCTTACGATATTCTGAATTAAATAGACCGAGACGGATAAAGTCAATCGGTCAATAGGTGGGCTGCCATGGATGGTGATAAAATGATGATCGACGCGGAGGGTTCCCTGAAACTGGTTCCGGCAGTCATGCGTGCAGCACAGATATTGGACCAGATCGCGCGTGCGACACAGGAGGGGGGCAAAAGGAGCGGCGAGGGGATGAAGCTTTCCGAGCTTGCGCGCCAGACCGCCCTGCCGAAAAGCAGTGTGCACGGGCTTTGTCAGACGCTCGTACATCTGAAGCTTTTGAAGCTGAATGGGGACGGCAGTTTCAGCATGGGGCCGCAATCGGTACGCTGGGCCAATGTCTTTCTGGCGCAAAGCGATATTGTCGAGGCATTCCACGAGGCTGTGGCGGAGGCGGTAGGGCTTGGTGCTTATACATTGACCCTTTCGCATCTTGAGGGGCCTGAAGTCATCTATCTCTCCTGCCGCAATTCATCTGCGCCGCTTGGCATTACTTTCCGTATCGGTATGCGCGTCCCGGCAGTGTTTACCGCCACGGGCAAGGCGATGCTGGCGGCGATGTCTCCCCGTGAACTTACGCAGCATCTTCCGTCCGAATGGCCCGGCCCGGTCACGCCGACGAGCGTTTCTTCGTTGGCGGCGCTGGAAAAGGAAATGGGGGAGGCAGTTATAAAAGGGTACTCGCTTGATAATGGCCAGTTGCGTGAGGGCATGTTCTGCATTGGTGCTGCGATCTGCGATCGCCCATTTCATCCTGTGGCCGGTATTGCCCTATCGATGACGGCTGCGGAGGCGCGGCCCGACATCATAGAGGTGATGGGAAAGCGGGTTCGTGCGCTCGCCGAC